>NZ_JBFRCK010000023.1:0-144555 GCF_040965775.1 Paraburkholderia sp. BR10954 | reverse complement strand
AGCGAGTCGGTCCCACCCCTTCCCATCCCGAACAGGACCGTGAAACGACTCCACGCCGATGATAGTGCGGATTGCCCGTGTGAAAGTAGGTAATCGTCAGGCTCCCCCAAAAGCCAGAAACCCCACCCGCAGCGGTGGGGTTTTTGCGTTTACGCGGTCAATTCCGCGCGCTTCACTACTTTCCGATCCGCAGCGCATCCGCATAACCCGTCAGTTCCAGATAGGCCCGTCCTACATCGGCATTCTGTTGGCTCACTCGCACCGCGCCTTCCCAATACACCGCGCCGGTCGACTGTCTCGAATCGAGTTCCTGATCGTCCACCAGCGGATCGAGTTGCCATGTCAGCGTTCCGGTTCTAACCGTCATCGAGACTGGGTACAAAGTATTTGTGTGCGGCGACCGCCACATGCGATGCGGGGTGAACGAAACTTCGCCGGGGCCGAAGTTGGCTACCTGTCCATCGCGTCTGCGAAGCGTCGCGTGGGCCCATGTTGCATGTCCATCGCGGCTACGGATCTTGAATGCCATGAGCGCCGACCCGTCCGTCAAATTGGCGCCGAGCCAATCCCATCCGACCGCATTGGCGTCGAGCAATGTGCTCGACCATTCGTGATCGAGCCATGCGGTGCCCGTCACGGCAGCATTGCGCGTCGAATCGTTTGCACCCGCGGCCGGGCGCACCACAGTGCCCGTCACGCTGAGTTGCGGTTCGCTGTAGTAATAGCTTGCCTGTTCGGGACGCGGTCCTTTGCGCGAGTAGCCGCGCTCGCCCTGAATCAGCGGTGGCTGCGTTGGCGTGAGTTGGAGGTGTAGCGAGAATCCGCTTGCGTCGGCGGTGACGTCGTAGTGACCGTCCGCGGCGCGAATCATTTTCCATGCGTCGAGTTTGACGTTGGTGTTGTCGGGCTTCGCGTAGGAAAGCCCGAGACCTTGCCGGGCGATGCGTTGATCGTGAACGAGGTGGCCGATGGCCGGATCGCTCAGCGCAGCGTGCGCAATGATCAGTTGCGAGGGGGCGAAGGCGCTGGGGTCGGTGGCATCGTGACCAGTCGCCGAACGGAAGAACGTGATCTGGAATCCGAGCGGTTGGTGGTCGGGTGTCGTGAGCCAGCCCGTCGCGTACCACCATTCGGTGCGGAATTCCGGATGGGCACCGGTGTCGCGCGGAAACGAGATCAGATGTTCTGGCGTGACTACCGCGAAGGCGGCCGGCGCGGATGCAGAGGAGTCGCTGCTAGCGGCAAAAGAGGGCGACGCAGCGGCTATGCCAACGCAAAGTAGGCTCCGAAAAGTTCGATGAGGGTATGGGAGTGAAGATTTGCTGGTGCTCCAAAGCAATCGCATCCCCCACGCACGCCGCACAACTCGCATCACCAGTCCTCCTTCACCGCGCGCACGGCATCCACCGAGACCGCAGCCCGTCCCGCTACCACCGCCGTCGTGCACGACAGCACTAGCATCACCAACGCGACCGTGCCCAGCACGAACCACGGCACATGCAGCGACATGCTCCAGTGAAACGACTGCGGATTGACGACGAACACGAGAATCAGGCTGATCGCGAAACCAAGCGCGAAACCCAGCGCAATTCCGGATGCGGTGAGCAGGCCGCCCTCCGATGCGAGGATCGCAAAAATCTGCGCGCGCGTCACGCCGACGTGGCGCAACATCCCGAACTCGCGGGCGCGCGCGAGCGTCTGCGCGGAAAACGTCGCGGCGACACCGAACAAGCCGATCACGATGGCCACCGCCTCGAGCAGATACGTGACCGCGAAACTGCGATCGAAGATGACCAGCGTGTGCGCACGGATCTCCCCCGGTTGCGACAAATCGAGCGAAGCGCCGAACGGCAACGCCTTCAAACTTGCGACGACGCGTTCGACACTCACGCCCGGCTGGACAGTCACCGCGACATCGGTTGCGGTGGAGTCGCCGGTGAGCCGCCGATAATCGTCAAGCCGTATCTGAATCGCGCCGCTCTGCCGCGCATAGTCGCGCCAGACGCCGGCGACGACGAACATCTGACCATGCTCGCCGAGCGGCAACCGCACGTGTTGACCTGACTGATACCCATACAGGTCGACCATTGCTTCCGAAACCCAAATAGGTATGTCTCCGGTGCGAAGCGCGGACGGCGACAGCACCGCGCCGGTCATCTGCAGGGTCGCACCCGGATCGGCCGCATCGATCTCGCGGGCGAGCAGCGCGACGTCCGGGCGGGCGGGATCGAGCGTCAGATGCGTGATGCGCGAAAACGCAGCGTGGCGGATGCCGGGGACCGTCGCGATGCGCGTCTGTTGGTCGGGCCGCAAGCCGCCACTGTCACCGCTATTGCCGCCGGAGGTTACGCGCACATAGAGATCCGCGGACAGCAGATGCGTGATCCAGTCGTCGACGGATACGCGGAAACTGGCCACCATGATCGCCATCGCGACGATCAGCGCGAAGCTCGACAGCACGCCGCTCATCGCGATCGAGGCCTGCCCCGGCGCATTCGCGAGACGCGCAATCGCGAGCGTAGTCGTCGCGCCCGCGCGGCGTCGCGCGCCGCGCACACGGCTCGCCGCACCAAAAATCAGCGCGGTCACGCGCGGCATTAGTGCGATGCCGCCGACGAGCAGCAACGCGACCGCCAGATAACCAGCAATCGGCGCATCGAACCACGGCGGCACGCGCGTCAGCGCGGCGGCCGCCAGCAAACAGCCGAACGCCGGCCACGGCGTCGCGAGCCGCACCAGCGCGGTTTCCTCGGCGCCGGCCTTGAGTGCCGCGGCAGGCCGTGCGCGTGCCGCGTCGATGGCGGGCGCGACGCTGCCCAACACCGACACCGCGACCCCGAGCGCGAGAAACACCGCGCTCGCGAGCGGCTCGAAACCGACTCGCGGTTGCACACCCGGAAAATAGCCGCCGCCAAGATCGCTGCCGAAAAAGCGCAGCGCACCGCTTGCCATCGCGTAGCCGAGCGCAAGTCCAAACAACGAACCGAGTAGCCCGAGCAGCGCGCCTTCGAGCAGAATCTGCCGCAATAGCTGAGCTCGCGTGAGGCCGAGCACGCGTAGCATTGCGAACTGCGAGCGGCGTCGCACGACACCGAGCGCCTGCGTCGAAAACACGAGGAACGCGCCTGTGAACAGCGCGACGAGCGCGAGCACGTTCATGTTGATCCGGTAAGCACGCGACAGACGATCGGTGCGGCTCTCAGTGTCGCGCGTCTCGGCGACTACCCACGCGCCGCCGAGCCGCTGTTGCAGATCGCGTTTGAAGCGTTGCCGATCGACGCCGCGCTCGAGTTGCACGTCGACGCGCGACAGCTTGCCCACCTTGCCGAACCGCCATTGCGCGGCGGCGATGTCCATCACTGCGAGCCGTTGACCCGGCCGCGTGCGCACGAGCCCGCCCGCGACGCGCAACTGCAGATCCGAGGTGCCGACCCGCAGCGTCACGTCGTCGCCGGTCTTGACGTTCAGCCATTGCTGCGCGGCCGTCGACAGAAATATCGCATCGGAGGCGAGCGTGTCGAACGGGCGCTCAGGCGAGGGTACGCCGATCAGATCGGGCGTGATCCGGCTCGCCTTGAAGACGTCGATGCCGAGAACGGGCAGTGCACCGTTGCGGCCGGGCACCGCGACGTCGAGCGCGAGCACGGGACTCGCTAGCGCCACGCCCGGCTCGTGGGCCAGCTGCGGATAAAGGGACTCGTCGACGAAAGGCTGCGCGCCGCGCACTTGCAGATCCGCTTCCCCGGACAGACTGCGCGCGGCCGCGGAGAATTCATTGAAGGCCGCGCTGTTGATCAATTGCACCGCGTAGCCGAGCGCGACGCCGAGCGCGATCGTCGCGATTGCGACGAGTGCGCGTCCGCGATGGCTGCGCCATTCCGCGGCCAGTAGCCAGCGTGCGAGAACGCGATAGCCGGGCGCGCGCGGCAGTGGCTGAAGGTCAGCTGCCATCGTCGGTCGAGCGGGCCGCGGCGTGCGCGACGTTCGCGGCTTTATCGCGCGCGGCATGCAAGCCGCCATCGCTCAGAATCAGTACGCGGTCGGCCACGGCTGCCGCGGCTTCCGAATGCGTGACCATGATCGTCGCCGCGCCGGTCGCCTTGCTTTGCGCGCGGAACAGGCCGAGCACGTCGTGCGCGGTGGCGGGATCGAGATTGCCGGTGGGTTCATCGGCGAGAAGCAGCGTTGGACGATGCACGAGCGCGCGTGCAATGGCTACGCGCTGCAATTCGCCACCGGAGAGATCGCGCGGAAAGTCGTCGCCGCGTCCGCCGAGGCCAACCGCCGCGAGCATGTCGAGCGCGGCGGCCGTCGGCAGATCGTTGAGCAGCAGTGGCAGCGCGACGTTCTGCGCGAGCGTCAGATGCGGCAGCACATGAAACGCCTGGAATACGAAGCCGAGCTTCTGGCGGCGCAGACGCGTCGCGGCGTTATCGTCGAGTTGCTCGACCGGGCGTCCGTCGATCAGCACACTGCCGCTATCGGCGCGGTCGAGTCCGGCGATCAGGTTGAGCAACGTCGACTTGCCAACGCCCGAGTCGCCCATGATCGCGACGAACTCTCCCGCAGCGAGCGTGAAGTCGAGCTGCGCGAGCACGATGCGGCCGGTGCCGTACCGCTTGCTGAGGCCGCGGCATTCGAGTGCGGGTACGACGTCGTCGTCACGAAGCGCCATGCGAGGAGGTCCGGGAAAGGGGCCGGGCGAGGGGCGCCGGCCAAGCGAAATGAGTGTGCCTCGCCGCGCGAATTTCCGCAGCAGCTACCAGGCGAAACGCTGTTTTTCGTAAGGCAAATGGAAGATTGGCGCGCCTCGGTGGCACAGTTTTAGCGCATCTTGCTCCGATGCGCTCGGCCTCGTTGCCCCTGTTCGCCGGTCGATTCAGACAGCCGGGACAAAAAAATTTTTTGTCGTCGACAACGCAAATCTTGTTCAAATGCGGGTGTCGCCGCCGGCCGAAAAGGACGGTCCAGCAGGATCCGTTCCAGCCGATCCGGCCACACAAACAGGCGATGCCTAAAAGCGGCCAACCTCCGGCTAATTGCCGACTTTTGCTGCCAAATTATCAAGAGTCTGCGGGGCCTTTGTAATAAAGTGAAAACGCACATTTTGATCCGTTTTGCAAGCGTCCAAGTCGCAACAATCTAATCCGAAGGGATTTATTCGCTGCTGCGATGCAAAATTATTCTTATCTTGGTAATCTCCCACCCTCGGTCGGTCGGCTGCGGGTAAACGTGTAGCGGGAAACCCCTCCACGCGTCAATTTCAGCGCACTCCAACTTTCATTTCAATTTCAATGCCTGCTGTTTTTGGCGGCATTGACGCAGCGTTTTGTACTTCAAGTTTTGACAGAGCACATGCCATTGCCTCTCCTAAGTCTTCTCATCTGGATCCCCATCGTCGCCGGCTTCGTGGTTCTGCGCGCCGGGTCCGACGCGGCGCGTAATCGTACGCGCTGGCTCGCGCTGATCGGCGCGGTGGCGGGCTTCTTGCCGGTGATTCCGGTCGTGGCGAATTTCCGCAACGACGTGACCTCGATGCAGTTCGTCGAGAACGTCCGCTGGTCGCCGACGTTCGATATCGCATGGCATGTGGGAATCGACGGGATTTCGCTGTGGCTCGTCGCGCTGACCGCGCTGACGACGATCATCATCGTGATCGCGTCGTGGGAGTCGATCACTCAGCGTACCGCGCAGTACTACGGCGCTTTCCTGATGCTGTCGGGTTTCATGCAGGGCGTGTTCGCGTCGCTCGACGGCATGATGTTCTTCATCGCATTCGAGGCGACGCTGATCCCCCTGTATCTGCTGATCGGCACGTACGGTCACAAGAACCGCACTTATGCGGCGGTGAAGTTCTTCTTCGTGTCGTTCCTCGGCTCGCTGATGATGCTGATGTCGCTGCTATATCTGTATAGCCAGACGCACAGCTTCGATCTCGCCGTGTGGCGCGAAGCGCATCTCGACATGGTGCCGCAGACGCTGATCTTCCTCGGCTTCCTCGCCGCGTTCGGCGTGAAGGTGCCGATGTGGCCGCTGCACACGTGGCTGCCCGACGTGCACCTCGACGGTCCCACCGGCGCCGCGGTGATGATCGGCATGCTGAAGATCGGCGGTTACGGTCTGCTGCGTTTTGCGCTGCCGATCGCGCCGCAAGCGAGCCACTTCTTTGCGCCGATGATGATCACGCTGTCGCTCGTCGCGGTGATCTATTCGAGCCTGCTCGCGCTCGTGCAAACCGACATGCGGCGCCTGCTCGCGTATTCGACGGTCGCGCATATGGGCCTCGTCACGCTCGGTCTGTTCGTCTTCAACCGCTTCGGCCAGGGCGGCGCAATCGTGCAGATGATCTCGTATGGCGTGGTGTCCGGCGCAATGCTGTTGTGCACTGGCATGCTCTACGACCGCACGAAAAGCGCATCGATCGCCGAATACGGTGGCGTCGCCAACACGATGCCGCGCTTTGCCGCTTTCGTGATGCTGTTCTCGATGGCCAACATCGGTCTGCCGGGCACGTCGGGCTTCGTCGGCGAATTCATGGTGCTGATGGGCGCGATCCGCTTCAACTTCTGGATCGGCACGATCGCCGCGACCACGCTGATCCTGAGCGCGGCCTACACGCTGTGGATGTATAAGCGCGTGATCTTCGGCGCGATCGCCAATGCGCGCGTCGCGAATCTGAAGGACCTCGGCAAGCGCGAGTTCGCGCTGCTCGGTGCGTTGGCGTTGCTGGTGCTCGCGATCGGTCTCAATCCGAAGCCGTTTACCGATGCGATCGATCCGTCGGTCGGCACGCTGCTAGCGCAATCCGAACGCTCGGCGCTTCCTTCTGACAACGTGCCGGCCGAAGCTGGCGAGCATCTGCAGGCGGCGGCGCCCGGACCGGCACCCGTCGCCACGCACAATCCGGGTTAAAAGAACAGAGCGCAAGAACCGTTGTCGCATCCGCGCGTCAGGATGCGGCGACGATTTTGCGCTTTTGCGCGTCGCTACGAATCCCTTTGTGAATGCATGCTCGACGAAGTACTGCGAAACCGCTGCGCGTCCGGCTTTTCCAGTGCTTATTTGAATGGGATCTTGCGATGCGTCAACTTTTCGATGCTTCGTTTCGAAGCGTCGCAAACGACGCTGGTGAATAGGGTGTGCGGGGAATGCGGCAACGTGTCGCACTGCGGCGCGATGCAATAGATCGTTGCAAATTCGAGTGTTTATTAGCATTCGATGCCCCCCTATTATGCGAGCGCTTATTACTGGAGAGCCGTCGAATGACGTTCGTTGAAGTCAAAAAAACGAGGCAGTGGATATGAAAGGACGGGCGCTGGGAAGGCCGGCAAGTTTCATTTCCGCCAGCCTCATGTTGCTGCTTTCGGGTTGCAGCAACCTCGATATTCTGAATCCGAAGGGGAGTGTGGGACTCGCGGAGCGTGATCTGATCGCGACTTCGGTGTGGGCCATGCTGATTGTCGTGGTGCCGGTCATTCTGATGACACTGTTTTTCGCGTGGCGTTATCGCGCGTCGAACAGAAACGCTGAATACAAACCGGGGTGGACGCATTCCACCGCGATCGAAGTCGTCGTCTGGACGATTCCGGCGCTGATCATTTTGTTCCTCGCCGTGTTGACGTGGAAGAGCACGCATGAGCTCGACCCGTATCGTCCGCTCGAGTCGCAGGTCAAGCCGATCAACGTCGAAGTCGTCGCGCTCGACTGGAAGTGGCTGTTCATCTATCCGGACCTCGGTATCGCATCGGTGAACCAGCTCGCGATCCCGGTCGGCACGCCGGTGAACTTCCGGATTACGTCGGACACGGTGATGAACTCATTCTTCATCCCGCAGTTGGGCGGCCAGATCTACGCGATGGCAGGCATGCAGACTCGCCTGCACCTGATCGCCGATCACACCGGTGACTACGCGGGCCTCGCGGCGAACTTCAGCGGCAAGGGCTTCTCGGACATGAAGTTCCGTACGCTCGCCTCGTCGCCTGAAGAATTCAACGCCTGGGTTGAGAAGGTGCGCGCTTCGTCGGACCGCCTCGACATGGACCGCTATCACGCGGTGTCGGAGCCGAGCGAAAAGGACCCTGTGCGGTACTTCTCGACCGTCGATCCGAAGCTCTTCAACAACATCATTGCCAAATACAACAACGGCAACGTCATCGACAACATGAAAGACGCCAACTGTGCGCCCAAGGGGTAACTCATGTTCGGAAAACTAACTCTCGATGCGATTCCGTATCACGAGCCCATCATCGTCACGGCGGGCGCCGGCATGGCCCTCGCCGCGCTGGCGGTGCTCGGCGGAATCACGTATTTCGGCAAATGGCGCTACCTGTGGAGCGAATGGCTGACGTCCGTCGACCATAAGAAGATCGGTGTCATGTACATCGTCGTTGCGTTCATCATGCTGTTGCGCGGCTTTGCCGACGCAATCATGATGCGTATGCAACTGGCGCTGTCGTACCTGAGCCCAGGCTATCTGCCGCCGCATCACTACGACCAGATCTTCACCGCGCACGGCGTCATCATGATCTTCTTCATGGCGATGACGTTCATGATCGGTTTGATGAACATCATCGTGCCGCTGCAGATCGGCGCGCGCGACGTCGCTTTCCCGTTCATCAACTCGCTGAGCTTCTGGCTGACGGCAGTCAGCGCGATCCTGATCAACATTTCGCTGGTGGTTGGTGAATTTGCACAGACGGGCTGGCTCGCTTATCCGCCGTTGTCGGAATTGCAGTTCAGTCCAGGTGTCGGCGTCGATTACTACCTGTGGAGTCTGCAGATCTCCGGTGTCGGCACGTTGCTGACTGGTGTGAACTTCTTCGTGACGATCGTGAAGATGCGCGCTCCGGGCATGTCGTGGATGAAGATGCCGGTGTTCACGTGGACCTCGTTGTGCGCGAACGTGCTGATCATGGCGTCGTTCCCGATCCTGACCGTCACGCTCGCGCTGCTCGGTCTCGACCGTTACCTCGGCATGCACTTCTTCACGAACGAAGCCGGCGGCAACGCGATGCTGTACCTGAACCTGATCTGGGCATGGGGTCACCCCGAGGTGTACATCCTGGTCCTGCCGGCGTTCGGTATTTTCTCGGAAGTCGTCGCGACCTTCGCGAAGAAGCCGCTGTTCGGCTACAAGACAATGGTCTGGGCGACCTGCGCGATCATGGTGCTGTCGTTTCTCGTGTGGCTGCATCACTTCTTCACGATGGGTTCGGGCGCGGACGTGAACGCGTTCTTCGGCATCGCGACGATGGTGATCTCGATTCCGACCGGCGTTAAGGTGTTCAACTGGCTGTTTACGATCTACAAGGGCCGTCTGCAATTCACGACACCGGTTCTGTGGACGATCGGCTTCATCATCACGTTCACGATCGGCGGTATGACCGGCGTGATGCTGGCGATCCCGGGCGCGGACTTCATGCTGCACAACAGCCTGTTCCTGATCGCTCACTTCCACAACGTGATTATCGGTGGCGTGCTGTTCGGCTATCTGGCCGGCTTCAACTACTGGTTCCCGAAGGCGTTCGGCTTCAAGCTGAATGAGAAGCTCGGCAAGGCCGCGTTCTGGTTCTGGCAGATTGGTTTTTGGGTCGCATTCACGCCGCTGTATGTGCTCGGCTTCATGGGCGCGACTCGTCGTCTGAACCACTACGACAACCCGGACTGGCATCCGTGGATGATCATCGCCGCGTTCGGCGCGGTGCTGATCGCAATCGGTATCGCTTGCCAGTTGCTGCAACTGGTCGTCAGCATCCGCGATCGCAACAAGATGGAAAACCGCGACCTCACGGGCGATCCGTGGGACGGTCATACGCTGGAATGGGCGACGAGCTCGCCGCCGCCGGTTTATAACTTCGCGCACATCCCGGACGTCCGCTCGCTCGACGCGTTCACCGAAATGAAGTCGCGCAAGGGCGGTGTCAAAGTGCCGGCGTATCGCGACATTCACATGCCGTCGAATACGTCCGCGGGTCTGCTGGTGGGGCTGTTCTCGCTGGTGCTCGGATTTGCAGCCGTGTGGCACATCTGGTGGCTTGCGATCGTTGGCTTGGTTGGCACGATCGTCACCGTGATCGTCTACAGCTTCATGGACAACGACGGCTATTACATACCGGCCGACACTGTCGCGCTGATTGAAGAGAAACGCAACGGCGGTGCTGGCGCCGTGGCCGGTGTCGGCGCAAGCGTCGGCAAGCAGGTCGCGCTGGAGGTGGACTGATGTTACAGAAGACTATTGCGGTTGAGCCGCATCTCGCGCCGGACCACGTGCCGTCGCACTCGGTGTTCGGCTTTTGGGTGTACCTGATGACCGACTGCATCATCTTCGCGGCCCTGTTCGCAGTGTTCGCGGTGATGAGCCAGCAGTTCGCGGGTGGTCCGAGCGGTAAGGACCTGTTCGAGATTCCCGGCGTCGCGCTCGAAACGACGATGCTGCTGCTCTCGAGTATCACCTACGGCTTTGCGATGCTCGGCGCGCACAAGAACCGCAAGGGCGCGCTGCTCGGCTGGCTCGGCGTGACTTTCCTGCTGGGTCTCTCGTTCCTCGTACTGGAATTGCGCGAGTTCTCGCACATGATCGCCGAAGGCGCGGGTCCGAGCCGCAGCGCGTTCCTGTCGTCGTTCTTCACGCTGGTCGGCACGCACGGTCTGCACGTGACGTTCGGCCTGATCTGGATGGTGGTGCTGGCGCTGCAGGTGATGCGTCATCGCGACCTGACCGAACGCGACATGATCCGTCTGACGTGCCTGAGCCTTTTCTGGCACTTCCTCGACGTCGTGTGGATCGGCGTTTTCACCTTTGTCTATCTTGCGAGCGTGATCTAAATGGACCATAGCCATAGCGCCCATGGCGCACACTCGGAAGGCGGTCACGGCAGCTTCGGCAGCTACATGACGGGCTTCGTGCTATCCGTGATTCTGACCGTCGCGGCATTCGCGATCGTAATGACCGGTACGTTGACCGGCCATAGTGCGTTGTTCGCGATCGCGGGCCTCGCGCTTGTGCAGATCCTCGTGCACTTGGTGTTCTTCCTGCATATGAACACGTCGTCGTCGCAGCGCTGGAACGTGACGGCGTTTGTGTTCACTGCGTTGACCGCGGTTATCGTGGTGGGCGGCACGTTGTGGGTGATGCATAACGTCAGTATGAACATGATGTCGCGCTAAGCGGATAACGCTTTAGCGTTAGCATCGGTAAAAAGGCCCCGCAAGATTGAAATCTTGCGGGGCTTTTGCTTTGTCTGGACGGTTTGCTTTTTGCTGTGCTCGTGGCGCGCGGAATACGAAAACGTCATCGATATGCAGGAGCGATGCGAATCGCCAAAGGCCGTCGCAATAGGGCAATCGCGGTCCACGTTCGCCCGTATCTACCCCGAGACGCTTGCTAATTCTCCAACGGACCACCAGGTTGAAGACACAAGTCGCAACATAACAACATGAATTCCGGACGTGTTCCAATCGCTATTTCCTAGGCGCATTTGGTCTTAGGATCGGCGCTATGGACATTAGATCCGAGATGATCTATTGGTCAATTCGAGCCTATTGATTTCATTGGGAAAACTTTAGAGTGGCGCTCTGGATTCCTTTGCTCACTACTAGTGCGCGGCGACCGTAAGGTTTGGAAGGAAGGACTTCTAGAGATTCCGTCTTGAGAGTCGGAAGAGGTTTGTTGCTGATTCGATCGGTAATTCCCATGTGAAAATCTGCGGCAGATCCTCAGGTACAATGCAGCCGGCCTAATTGAGTAGGCGGTCGTTGACTCCTGGGCGGCCGGTCTTGCGTCAAGCCACACAGTTTCGGTCTCGCATATTCCACAACTTTTGCTATCGCATGAATTCGATTACAACGGAACAGGATCCTGTGTTCTCCTCGCTTGAAGTAGCGACCGAGGAGCGCCCGGACGCGCCAAATACCGTGACAAATGCGCGACCCTTAGATACAGCCCAGCACTTCTGGCGCAAAGACGAGAACCGTCTAATGCTGCGCGACATGATTCTGGACGAGCGGAGCAGAATCAAAGCGATCGAAAGCCGATATCGCGCGATCGCGGATGCGGCAGCGGCCGAAGTGGCGACAATGCGCGAGACATCTGCGCAGTCCATCGCAGGGCCACGTCGTTCATGGACGCGATTCCTGCATCCTCTGACCAAGCACTTGAAGCGAGTCATGCCGTCGGTTCAGTTAGAAAGCGCTCCACTGCCGCCGGTGACGCCTCCCGAGGCTGGCCGTCCTATCGAAATTGACTATAGCGTCAAGGTTCCGTTTCAGTTTCCGACGTTGAAACAGTTGAAAACGGATCGCGTCGCCGCAGTCATCCATTTGTTTTATCCAGAACTCGCGCCAGAGTTCCGTGTGTATCTGAACAACATCCCGGTCGATGTCGATGTGTATATATCGACTTGTGATTCATTCTCGGCCGAATTGATCCAGAACGCTTTCAAGGGCTGGGCGAAAGGTACGGTCGAAGTTCGGGTTGTCCCAAATCGAGGTCGCGACATCGCGCCAAAATTGCTTGCATTCAAGCCCGTTTTTGAGCGGTACGACTTCATTCTATGTCTGCATGGGAAGCGATCGCATCATGCAAGTGCATTGGCTCAATGGCGTCATTTCCTTCTCGAAAGCCTTTGCGGTTCGGCCGAAGTCGTCAGCAGTGTTCTTTACGCATTCGAGCATGATCCCACCCTCGGCATGATTGCAGCGCAGCATTTTGAAACGATGCGGCATTGGACCAACTGGGGAGGCAACTTCGACGGCGCGCAGAAGCTTGCAAACCGTCTCGGTTTCGGTATAGACAAATCGACACCACTGGATTTCCCATCGGGTTCGATGTTTTGGACGCGGGCGGCAGCCCTGAAAAATCTGGTCGAATTGAATCTGAGCTTTGACGATTTTCCGGCTGAAGCTAATCAGACCGACGCCACGCTCGCACATTCCATCGAGCGGCTTTTCTTCTACGCTTGCGAGCATGCAGGTTTCCATTGGATGAAAATCGCGCGGCCAGAGCTGTATGACAAAACGCCAGCAATGATTGCCATCGCTTCTGCTCCCGATTTAAAAGCATTTGCCAATCATTACGTCTTTCGTCTTCTTGACCCAAAGGGTGTCAAGATCCGCGCTGTTCGGCCTACGCCGATCGCTGAGCCGCCTCGACGATTAGCTGACGTCATTCAGCAACGAGCTCTCGGTTTGCCTTTCAAAATTCCGCATGACACAAAAATCGCGATTGGCATCGTTACGTATAACAATGACCGGGCGGAACTTCAGCGTGCGATCGAAGCGGCTCGTATCTCTCTGTCAGAGGCGGGCTTGCCGGTGGAGAACAATCTCTACCTGCTCGATAACGGTAACTCGACCGAACATTACGATCTGGACCGCAGCTTCCTGACACGCTTGCAATCCGAGGGAAATGTCGGCTTTGGCGCCGGTCACAATAGGTTGATGCGGGCGGCTTTCAAAGACGATGCGGATATTTATATTTGCCTTAACCCTGATGGAATTTTGCATCCGGACGCGATTGGCAGCCTGGTTAAAGCTGTATTGGCAGCAGACGGAAGATCATTGGTCGAAGCACTTCAATTTCCATCCGAACACCCCAAGCCCTACGATCCCCTGACACTTGAAACTCCTTGGGTTTCGGGTGCATGCCTGGCAATTTCCCGGACGTGCTTCGAGGAATTGGGCGGATTCGATGACAGCTTCTTTATGTATTGCGAAGATGTCGACCTCTCGTGGCGTGCCAGAGCGCTTGGTTTCAGTCTGAAAACTTGTCCGCAAGCACTCTTCCTTCATCGTGTCACCAATCGCAAGATGAGCGTATCGACGGTGGAAATGATCTACACATCTGCTTGCTTGCTGGCCAGGAAGTGGCGTGGCGCGGAGTTTGAGCATTGGGTGCAGAGCGAAATGGCTGGCTTGGGGAAGCAGTTACCCCAGCATTACCCAGAGCCTGTTCCCGTTGAGTGGAGCAAGATCGCCGATTTCACCGCACATACAAGCTTCGCGAAACCGCGTTGGTAAAACCATGATTGAAAATCAAGTCGACTGTATCGTTAGGCTTCACGACGTCAAGCGCCTCAAAGAGCTGGAACGTTGCGTTTTCTCGCTGGTCGGGCAAACCTATCGTCCACTCAATATCATCGTCACGTTACAGAGGTTCTCGCCTTCTGATATTGCGCAGGTAGAGGCATCGCTCGCGCGCTTGCTGAAGATGCACGATGCCCCGTCGCTGAAAATAGTGAATTTCACTGCGGAAGAACCTAAAGATGCACGAACAGAACTGTTGAATCTGGGCCTATCCAACGCAACCGGTCAGTACGTCGCTTTTCTCGACTACGATGATGTCTTGTATCCGGAAGCTTACAGTCTTCTGGTCGGCCAGTTGAAGGCCAGCAACGCCGCGATCGCCTTCTCATCTGTCAGAGTGGTCCACGCCGATGTATCCCCGCAATTTATCGTGGCTGCACGCGCGGACTCCAAGGTTTTTCCTGGCGAAGGTCTCGAGGACCTTTTCGTGGCCAACTTCTGCCCGATTCACTCCTATCTGATCGATAGATCGATTGCTTTTGCAGAACTCTATTTCGATACCCTGCTGACTTGGGAGGAAGATTACGATCTTCTGCTGCGCGTTACGGCCGCGTATCCTTCAGATTTTAAATTGGTTGGGACCATCGTCGGTGACTATTACATCAAATCCGATCTGAGCAATTCGACGGGCGTTACCGGGGCGGAAGGCAAGCTCAGTGGGGACCGCTTGCGCGAATACGAACAGGTCGCCGCGTTGATCGAGGCCCGACGCAGAATTACCCGACTCAGTGAGACCGTTAAGAACAAGCTTGGTTTGCAAAACAAAGCTGGAAATCTGACAATCCGAAATGCCCTGAGAGAATTGGGAGTAGACGAGGTATTCGCTGAGTCTGTCGCCTCCGGCTCCGTCGACAAGCCGAAAGTCGAGATCGCAGGCGCGGCACCGATTCATCCCAACGACGACGTGTTCGAGGGTTCCTTAGCCCACTACGAGTCGGTCGGTTCGCAGATGGCGGAATTTGTGCAGCGGGCTGCCAACTTGTCCGGTGTCAAAGACCCGACAATCCTTGAGCTTCCCTGTGGTTACGGACGCGCCACCCGGCATCTCGTCAAGAAATATAAGGCGTCTGATGTCCATGTTGCCGATATCGTGGCGCCCGCTGTCGACTTTTGCAGTTCGACCTTCGGCGTACACGGTCATCACATCGTTCGCCCACTGTTTGAATTTGCGTCAATCGAAAACGCAAGGTTCGACGTCGCTGCACTGGAGTCTTTCATCACCCATCTTTCGCAGGCAGACGCCCGATCGGCAATGAAGCATTTCTTCAGCAAGATCAGGTCTGGCGGTATTGGTGTCGTAACCACACACGGCGCGCGGTCGAGGGAACGTCTAAGCGAAACGGATTGCTATTCGGTAGGCGAGGAAGCGCGAAAACGCTTGCTTTCGTCTTACGACGCCGGAGAATACGCCTTTGTTGACTCTCAAACTACGAAATCGTCAGCAGCGAAAGTCGCCAGGGATCTCGGGGAACGTTACGGTGTTTCAATGATTCCGGAACGCTGGCTTCGGACTTTCTGCGAAGAATTCAGACTGACGATCGTGGAACGTATCGTTGGTGGCTGGGACGACAACCAGGACGTTTATTTCATTCGCAAGTAACTGCTCGGCGTTGAATAATCGCGCCGCGCCGGCAAGCACGGCCGACTTCATGCGCCTAATGAACAGCGACGTCGAAGTCGTCATCGCCGACTGGCGAAGAGGAATGATTTTGGTGGTGCTGCTTGCGAGCTAGGTGCGGTGGACGTGAAGTTGACGACTTGACATTCGCATGGGCTTCAAGGATTGCAAAACTTGGTTAATCTGGAACAGAAAAGAAACAAGACAGGGTGGCTGTCAGAGTACTGGCACCCGTCGCCGGAAGAGCGGTTCTGCCTGCCGAGTGCGATTTACTTCCTGGTGAAATTTAGAGCCGACCTTGCGCCTTTCGATTCGGACCGTTTGGACGATCGCGTAACGCTGTACTTCTGGTGGGAAATGACGGCGCGTGAGACGTACCCGGATTTCGATTGGGCGCTTCGTCAGGAAGATCTTGAATATCTGTATCAACTGGACAACAAGACGCTAATCGATCAGCATCCGGACGCAGTTACATTCTGGCTGGTCGCGGCGGCGCCGAGCGTGCTCGACACGAAGCAACTTGTCGAAACCTTGCTGGAACCGATTTCCTGGCCCGAAATGCTGGGGCCGATCGACGCGCCCCAGTCCGGCAACATACCGTTGCCGCGCTTTCTCGCGCTCATTACGACCGGGCGCCCCGATCTGCGCAGCGCCTTCGACCTGACTACGCTGACCGGACGGCTCGGTTGCCTGAACTGGTGGGCAGAGCATGGCCACCTCGAGTACAAGCGGATCACGTGGACACCGCCGCCGATCGGCGGCGGGCTGCTCGAACCCGCGCAGCCTTCCATCAACGACGGGCCGCACGTGCCGCGCTTCCTGTCGCAGATCGTCGCGGAACGGCCGGACCTCCAGACCGCGTTCGGTTCGCTGCAGACCTTTATTGGTCGGCTCGATTGCCTGTCGTGGTGGCTTGAACATGGTCAATCCCAATATCGCACGATCAAGTGGGTACCGCCTGCTCTACCCGCGTCACTGTTCGAGATGGAATGGGGCGAGCATCCCGACAGTTTTCCGCTGCCTCGTTTCCTACGCCTGATCGTCGAGGAGCGTACGGATCTTCAAGGGTTCTGCTCGTTGGAGAGCTTCATTGGACGCATCAAGTGCCTATCGTGGTGGGACAGCGACGGACAGCATGAGTATCGCGCCATCAAATGGTCGGCTGTCCGTATAGCTGAACTGCTGGTCAACCTCGACGACGAGCAGCATGCCGATGCCTCGTTGTTACCGCGCTTTCTCATTCTGATCGCGAACGAGCGCGCCGACGTACGCAGCGCATTCGACATGAATACGGAAGCGGGCCGCTCTCAACTCGTAAGCTGGTGGAACGAGTGGGCCAGAGTCGAATTTCCGTTGCTGGAATCGCTCAAGGTACGGCGGGTCGGGAGCACCAAAGAGGACAGCGATGACGACGAGCGCGAGCCGGCCCGCTACCTCGCGCGCATCGAAGGGGACGGCTATGAGCATGGCGTGAACGTGATTGGCTTCCCGCAAGGCGTGCTCGGCCTGGGCGAAGATGCCCGCATGGCCGCGCGCGTGCTGCAAATGTCGTCCACGCCTGTCACGCTGATCAACGCGCCGATGCAGGGGCCGGCGAGGCTTGATCACTCGGTCGATCACCTCCTGAGCGATGAGCTCAAATATCGCATCAGCCTGATTTGCCTGCCGGCGCCCGAAATGGTGCGCCTTGCGCTGGAAGGCGGCCGTAAATTGATCGACGCGCCGACGCACAAGATCGGCGCGTGGCCGTGGGAACTGCCTCATTGGCCGAGCGCATTCGGCAAGGTGCATCAGATGGTCGACGAGATCTGGGCGCAGAGCCGGTTTGTCCAGAGCGTCTATAGCCGGCTCGGCGACACGCCGGTCTACCAGATGCCGATGGCGGTCGAAGTGCCCGCGCCGCTCGAGCCGAAGCGCGAACGCTTTGGCCTGCCGACCAACGAATTTCTGTTCTATCTGATGTTCGACGGCAACTCGTGGCTCAGCCGCAAGAACCCGCTTGCCGGCGTGCGGGCGTTCAAGCAGGCGTTTGGCAGCAGCTCGCCCGGCGTCGGGCTCGTCATCAAGGCGATGAACGTGCGCGACGACGATCCGGCGTGGCGCGCCGTGCTCGATCTGGCCGCGGGCGATAGCCGCATCCACATCGTGTCCGAGCGTCTGAGCCGCCAGGACTCGACCGACTTCATGGCCTGCTGCGACGCGTACATTTCGCTGCACCGTAGCGAAGGTTTTGGCCGTGTGATCGCCGAGGCGATGGCGTTGGGGCAGCCGGTCGTGGTCACGAATTTCTCGGGCAACGTCGATTTCTGCGAGCCCGACACCGCTTTCCTGGTGGATGGCGAACTCGTGCCGCTGCGCCCCGGCGACTACCTGTTCGCCGAAGGTCAGTACTGGTGCGATCCGGACGTATCGATCGCGGCGGAACAGCTCAAACGCATGATCGACGATGCGCCACTCCGTGAGCGCATCGCACTGTCGGGGAAGGCGCGCATCGAGCGCGACTACTCAGTTGAGGCAGTCGCACGCGCGTATGAGCGGCGGTTGAACGACATTGTGGAGGCGAAGAGGATTTGACGCGGAGGGCTCAAACGCGAGCGAGCACGACCGGACCCGGACGGCGTCTCACGCCATATGCCAACCCCGCTGCCAGGGCCCCGCAGATCGTATCGTTTGCGCAGATCCCGCAATCTTGACTCTAAATCCCTCCTGCGCCTCCTCCGGTAACCGAACAGCAAAGCCACAACGCTCCGACGCATAGCCGGCAGCAGCCACATCCGGCCGCGGGTTGCCAGTCAGCGTCGTCGCAACCAGCTTTTCCCGTACCCATATTTCAATCGGTACGCATTTGTCCGGTACGCTCAGATTCACCGCCCAGCCGTGCACCATGTCGTCGTTCACTGCGTCCACGAAACCATCGAACAGGTCGCCGCATTCGCGGCGACGCGATTGCGCCAGCTCAATATATGCATCGATTGGAGAGAGATCAGCCGAAGTAGCGACCTCGCGCACCATACGTAGATGATTTTCGTCGAATCCGAACATGTTCGACTTGCCGGTATAAATATAGGGATTATCGAGAGCATCGATCCGCCGCTGAATCTGGCGAACAGCTTCTATGGCCCGGGTATAGATAGCGCCGTACGACTCCCTTTCCCGTGCGATCTCATCGCACACATACTGGTACAACTCGTAGTCCAGATGATTGTCTTCGACAAATTTTTCACGGGCTCGCTCGGATAGCGGCGAGCGCTCTTTGGGCACGCCTTCCGTCACATTCGTACGGATGAAGAACGGTAAACGCATTCCGGTTCTACCGCAAAGACGAAGCAGAAAATCGCTCATGTCTTCACAGAGACCGACTGTCGGGATATGTTGCCGGACGTTCTCAATCGCGATTTCGAGGCTTTCACGGTTCACGCGGCCATGACCGCTCAGCATGTGCACGAACAGATTCTTGCCGCTGCACGATTCGCCCACCCAATCGTCCAGAGACAATTCACCGCCTTGCGCCAGCGCTTCAGCCTCGGAAACCGAAACTCCGCGTGCGACGCCCCCGTTTTTTCCATTACGCGCGAACCAGTAATGCGAGGTCTGCCGACTGAGCGGCTCGCGCAAAATACTGCAATATTCCAACGGCATCTTGAGGTCTCGATGAATGCCGATAGGATCATGACCGCCGCCGACTCCGCTTGCCAAAAATCGCTCTCGCGTTTTTTCCTGAGATACACCACCCCATACGAAATTGATGAACTTATCGCTATCGAGATTAAGGTCAAAAAAGGAAATAACAGTGGAACCGCCACATTTCGGCGGATGTATGAAGAACAGAGGTTTGCTCACGTAGGTTATTGCTATGTGTTGGGTAGCCTCAATTTTAAATCCAATGGCGGGCCCGAGGTGTAACAACCAGTTGTGATATAAAGCCGCGCAGCCCCCGAAAAGGCTCGATGTACTGGTGAGCAACAAGCCCGCATAGGCGCTGTACCGGCGTCTCGGCTTCGTCGAATTGCCGCGCAGGCACCGATCTCGGCGCGCCTGCCGCGCGAGCTCGAATCGGTGCGAATGGAGTGGGTGGGGAAAGAATAACGGGCGCCGTAACAAAGACGGCCTGCAAGATGCGACGCAATCACGAGGCAGATGCCCGATGCAGTCGATTCATAAGACATAAACGAGGACCTGAAAACATGCACATCCATCCCGTAGTTCTTTGCGGCGGCAGCGGCACACGACTGTGGCCGATGTCGCGCGGCGGCTATCCGAAGCAGTACCTCGCACTGACAGGCGAACACACGCTGGTCCAGCAAACCGCGTTGCGCTTGCGCGGCATCGATGGTGTCACCGCGCCGATCGTCGTCACGAACAACGAGCAGCGTTTTCTTGTCGCCGAACAACTGCGCCAGGTCGACGTGGGGTCCGCAAACATCGTGCTGGAACCGGCAAGCCGCAACACCGCGCCGGCCATCGCGGTGGCCGCGTTGCTCGCACTGCGCGACACGTCGGACGCTTTGCTGCTCGTGCTGCCGTCCGATCATGTGATCGCGGGCGAGGCCGCATTCGTCAAGGCGGTCGAAGCGGCCGCGCAGATCGCGAAGGATGGGCGTCTGGTCACGTTCGGCATCACGCCGACCGAGCCGCATACCGGCTACGGCTACATTCGCGCGGGTGCGCCGCTGATCGACGGCACGCAGACTTTCGCGGTCGACTCGTTCGTCGAGAAGCCCGATGCCGCGACCGCCCAGCGCTTCATCGATGAGGGCCGCTACTACTGGAATAGCGGTATGTTCATGCTGAAAGCGTCGACGTATATGGACGAGTTGCGCCGCTACGAGCCGGAGATCGCGCGTCAGGCCGAGTTGTCGCTGCAGAACGCGCAGCAGGATTACGATTTCGTGCGTCTCGATGCCGAGTCGTTTGCCGCCTGCCCGAACATTTCCGTCGATAACGCGGTCATGGAGAAGACCCAGCGCGCGGCCGTCGTCGCGGTCGCCGACCTCGGCTGGAACGACATCGGTTCGTGGACTGCGCTCGCCGACATCGCCGAGCGCGATGCGCAGAACAACGCATTGATCGGCGACGTGCTGACCGACGCGGTCAGCAACTCGTATATTCGCGCCGAGCATCGGCTCGTGGCCGCCATTGGGCTCGAGAACGTCGTGATCGTCGAGACCGCGGACGCGGTGCTGGTCGCTAATCGTGACCAGGCGCAGAACGTGAAGAAGATCGTCGCGCAGCTCAATGCGATGGGGCGGCACGAGTCGGTCACGCATCGTCGCGTGGTGCGGCCTTGGGGTTCGTATGAGGGCATCGATAGCGGCGAGCGCTTCCAGGTCAAGCGCATCGTCGTCAATCCGGGCGCGCAGCTGAGTCTGCAGATGCATCATCATCGCGCCGAGCACTGGATCGTCGTGAAGGGCACCGCGCTCGTGACGAACGGCGACAAGGAAATCATGCTGACCGAGAACCAGTCGACCTATATTCCGCTCGGCATCACGCACCGGCTGCTGAACCCCGGCAAGATTCCGCTCGAGTTGATCGAGGTGCAGTCGGGCGCGTATCTCGGTGAGGATGATATCGTGCGGTTCGAGGATACCTACGGGCGCGTGGCGAAGGGTTAAAACCCTCGGAGTTTAGCCCCGGCGTCGCGCCTCAAAGGCCATCGGTCGAAAGACCGGTGGCCTTTTTTTATTCATGCGAGCGGATCTGGACACTGACGGCGCGTGCGAAGGGTGAGCGTCGAGCAGCTGGTCGACGGGCCGTCGATATAAAGCGTGTGCGGACCACGGGCTCATCTGCTGCTGGACAACACATTTCTTTAATGAATGTCAGGTTTATTCGCATTGCATGACCTGTGAGCAATTTTTCAGAGTTGCGCCATTGTTTTTCCATGAGAGGAAGGGAACGATCGGAGGGCGGGCACCCGAAGTAGCCGCGCAATTCAGAAAGTGTTAATTGGGCGACTGATGTACGTCGTCAATCTCAGGAGTGAACACTTGAATTCACGTAATCCAGTTGTGCGTCCGGGTATCGACGTTCACCAGTATTACACCCTCGAAATCACTGCTACACCGAGTGCCGCTCTTGCCGATATCTACTCGTTCAAGGGGATGAGCGGTATGGGCGTGCCGACGAAGTACTCCATTGAGTTCACGCACCCACAGCGCGACCTGCCGCGTAGCGATTACATCAACAGGATGGCGACGTTCGTCATCCAGCCGCCGCGCGCGACCAGTTGGAGCGAACCCGAGGCAGCGCGACGTGTCTATGGCGTGATTACCGGCTTTGCACAGATTGCCAGCAACCACGACCAGACTATGTACGAGGTCACGCTGGAGTCGCGCCTTGCGTTGCTGCGGAACATGCCGCGGACCCGGTTCTTTCTTGACGAAAGCGAACCAGAGATCATCGAGAAGATTCTCAGCGAGAACGGGTTCAACCAGATTTTCGCTGACTACCAGTTTGACCTTTATCGCACATACCGCAAGCGACCGATCATTACCCAATGGTGTGAAGACGACCTCACGTTTATCACGCGCCTTTGCCGGCGCGTTGGCATCTGGTTTGCATGTGAGGCGGGCGAGCGCTGCGAGATCGTCCACTATGGGGATGACTTCACGAAATACCGGCGCGACCCGGAACGCTACAGGGTGCCGTATCTGGAGCCAAGCGGCTTGGACGCCAACGGCCGGGAATCGGTGCAGTCGCTCGCGATGCGCACGGCGATGGTGCCGGCGAAGTTCACGGTGCGCAGCTACAGCCCCGAGCAGCCGAATAACCTGTGCATAGATGGCACGGAAACGATCCATAGTGACCCGACAGTTTACGGCGAAACCTACACCTGGGGCCTCGATCTCAATGACGAACGGGACGCCGCGCGCGAAGCGGAACTGCGGCAGGAGGCGGCGCTTGCGGAGCAGGTTGTCTACACCGGGACATGCGACATGCTCGATATCGTTCCGTCCTGCGTGCTGGAACTGTCGAACCGCGAACTGCCCGAGGTGAAGTACGGCCTGTTGGTTACGCGCGTGACGTGCAGCGCTTCGCGCAAGCAGGGTTACAAAGCCGAGTTCACAGCCATACCCAGCGACCGGCAATACCGGATGCCCTTGATGGAGGAGACATGGCCCAGGATAGCGGGTGTCATCACCGGCACGATTGCGTCCACGAAAGATTACGTGGGTCCTTACCTGGACGACCAGGGGCGGTATATCGTCAATCTGCATGTGGACCGCGACCCGCGCACGCCGGGACTGGACAGTTGCCCGATGCGGCTTGCCAAGCCATTCGCGGGACCGGGGAACGTAGGCTTCCACTTTGGACTGGAACCGAAAACGGTCGTGGCCGTGGCCTTCCTCTGGAGCAATCCCGACAGGCCGTTCATATCCCACGTACTGCACACAGCCAGGCAGACAGACCCGATTCACGCGGAGCATCCGTGGGCGCAGCGCAATACCATCCACACCCGCAGCAACAATACGCTGCAGATGGACGACCGGCAGGGCCAGGAGCATATCAAGCTAGCCACCGAGCATGGCAAGTCGCAACTCAATCTCGGCCACGCGGTCAATCGGAAAAACGAACAGAGAAGCAACGGGGTTGAGCTGCGGACGGACAATCAGGCCGCTATTCGCGGTGGCGGCGGTCTGCTGTTATCGGCAGATAACCAGCCGCAGGCGCAGGGGCACCAGACGGACACGCAATCTGCCAGCGCCCAGTTCAGTCTCACGCAGACGCAGGCGCAGGAACTGACACAGGCAGCCAGGACAGCCAAGGCGGAAGTTGCTGACGTAAAGGCGGAAAACGAGTGGCTCAAGAATGAACTTGCAAGCCTGAAGGAGGCCGTCATCGCGCTATCTGCCCCGCGCGGTATTGGCATGGCGACGCCGGAGCGGATGATGGTATCCACGGGGAAGGACAGCAGTTTCGCCACCTCCGCAAGCTTCAACGTCAATGCCTTTCGAAAGATCGTGATGGCGGCGAAAGAAGTCATTTCGATGTTTGCCCAAACCGGTATCAGCCTGATCGCAGCGCGCGGCAAGATTCAGATACATGCGATTACTGACGGGCTGGACGTCACATCGCAGAAGGACGCCTACATCCGCAGCGTCGGCGGCAAGGTCATCATCGAGGCAAAGGAAGAACTGCTGCTCAGGTGCGGCGGCTCCTACATCAGCCTCAGGCCACACCACCTCATCAACGCGACACCGGGCGATTACATCGAACGCGCCGCTTCATGGAACAAGGCAGACCCGGACGGCACGATGACAAAAGCCGCGGTGCCGTACATCAACGACATTGCGGACCTGTCCCGCCACGGTTCGAAGTTCTCAGGCTGATTACTGATTCATTCCAGATATTTAATGATGACAAAACCGAACAGTCCGCCTCAGCCCGCGCATGAACAGCGGCCAGAGCCGCCGAAGGTCTGGCGCTATCCGTTTCTCGCGCGGGGCGGCAAGGAAATCACCGATCCGCAGATCCTTTACTGGGCGCTTGGCCGGATGGAGGACGGGTTCTTTCCGCTTGGCGTGAATGGTTTTCCGCATGGTGGCGTGCATTTCGGCGCAGCCTCGGCGCGTGACCTCGACCAGAACGCCGGCGTGCGCGTGATCGCCAACGGTGAGATCGTCGCGTTCAAACTTGACGACGCCTATTCGCATATCCAGTTCACGCAGGACCATCGCTGGGGCATGTATTCGACAGGATTCGTCCTGGTGCGTCACAAGATGACCATGCCGCCCGCGCCGGGTAGTACGGCAGCCCAGCCCGCCGACGAGACGCTGACGTTCTACAGTCTCTACATGCATATGGCCGACTGGGCGACCTATCTGGCGAATGGCGATCTCGTGCGGCCTGGCTGGTGGCCCGGCGTGGATGCATTCCGTATCGGCAACAAGCAGCGTCAGATCGGCAGTACCGACGCAGAGGGGGTGGCGGGTGCGTTCGTCTATCAGGAACCGAAGGCAGACAAGAAAGGTTGTTTCACACCAGGCGCGAGCGTCGGCTTTCTGCCTGAAGACAGCGAAGTCATCGTTAGTGAAAAGCGCGGCTCGTGGGCGCACATCAAGTCCATTTCGTCGGGCGCAATGATCGCTGCGAGTAGCGGTGGCTACTTCGGGCAGGGGGACGGCAGTAACGTGCCCTGGCTGCGCCCAGATGGTGATGAGCATGGCTCCGCGCCACTTACACCAGAGGGTGACTGGGGCTGGATTAACTATCATGACCAGCGCGCAATGAAAGAGCCACACGACGTGGGCAAGGTGGTAGTCCCGCCGCACCCGATCCAGATAACTGCGGGAACGCTACTGGGCCAGCTTGGCGAGTATCACGACTATGAGCGTTCGACACCTCTGCCACCCGTGCCGGCGCGTCAGCTTCTGCATCTTGAAGTATTCGCGGGCGACGAACTGAAGCCATTTATCGAAAAGAGCCGTGCGCGTGCGGCCGAACTGCCACCTGGTGAACAAACCATTCTGCTTGTGCATGCAGGCGCGAAGCTCGTACCGAAGCCGATTGACCCTGACATGACGTTGGGACAGTCGCGACCGCTTCTAAAGCTTGTACCGACCGAGAACAGTCCAAAGACAGGTCGGTGGGTTCTTGTGCAGCCGTGGCGTCACGATCAGTTCACGACATTGAACGTGTTGGATGGGAGTCCAGTGTGGGTCGCACGCGATGACCAGGGCAAGTTCACGTCACCGAACGGGATGCGGGCGTGGAGTCGCTTTCCGCTGCAATCGAGTGCGGCAGGCGATCCGGCAAACGGAACGGCACTGGCTATATCGCATGCGCAACTTGACAGTCTGGACAAGGACAACGTAGCTGCCGATGAGAGCGGCGTCAGGTGGTGGCGTATCGAGTTCGGCACCGCAGACGGCAAGCAGAGTTCTGGCTGGGTGCGTGGCAAGAACCAGTCTGGCACAAGCTATCCCGGTACGACCTGGGAGAGTCCGTGGGCGTGGCCTGGTTTCGAATTCGTGGACGCTACGGGAATCAGCCTTGCCGATGCATTCAGGCGCAATCTGGTTGTATGCGGCAATGCCGACTGGAAGGAGCAGAGCGAGTTCGAGCCATCCTTGGCGGCAGTCAATGACAATTCCCTGCTTCAGCGCCTCGAACAGACAGTCGCACGCCTGCCGCTCGGATACAACGAAAAGCGTGAGAAGGGCAAGAACGGCGAGGAAGTTGTTACGGCAAAAAAACTGCAGCGCGCGATGTACACGTACTCACTCGCCAGCGAACTCGCACATGTGATCCTGCGTTATGAAAGTGAGTGGGGCGGTGGCATGGCCCGATGGGACGCGATTACCCCGCTCATGCGCAACGCGCGCGAGAATTGGCAGTGCGAGCTTACGCGGATCCGGAAGCTGCAATGGTGGGATGACGTGAAGGGTAGGGTTACGGGGTTTCCGTCGAGTCCGGTTGTCAACCATATCCATCCGGTGGCAATGATTGCAAATTTTGTGGGGGTATGTCCGGATGAATGCACAACGAAGACTTATGAGTTTCACACGACTGAAGGTTTACTCCGGGTTTCAAAAAAGGCGTTTGATTTTCTCCTCTCGAAGGAAGGCTATAAGGCTCATCCCTACGTGCCAGATGGAGATCAGTCAAGTGGCGTTACGGTTGGATATGGATATGATTTAGGGCAACAAACGAAAGCGACAATTTCCGCTGACCTTGATGGAATTTTCCAGTCCGATCACGTTGCGCGCCTTCAAGAAGCCTCCGGCGTTCATGGTAATGCAGCTAGACATCTAGCTCCTTCTTTTGCCGATATTTTCGTGACGCAAGACATGGCGTTACGTCTGGTCATGGTGATGAAGCGGCGATTTGCTCAGCAGACGGTTGACGCTTTTCCTGGCGTCACAAAAATTCATCCCCACTGCCAGGGGACGCTCTTGAGTTTGGTCATCAATCGGGGGCCAGGGATGGAAGATAAGCCACATCAGAAATCCAGGGCTCAAATGCGCGCAATTAGGGCTGATATAGCAGGCAACAATTTGCATGACGTGCCAGTACAACTACGAAAGATGAAGGAGCTATGGCAGGGCAGCGGGCAAGGCGGTCTTTTGAGCCGTCGCGATGACGAAGCAGCCTTGTTTGAAGGTGGGATGAATTGTAATTGCTGGAGATAATTTCATGAAGCGAAATCTTCTTGTTGTGGCTTTGGTAGTTTTTATGCCTGAAATCTCTATGGCATATACGGCATGCACGGGCGGCGTGACTTTTGATTTGGAGGCATGCGCAAAAATCAACTTCGAAGAATCGGATAAGTATTTGAACTC
This sequence comes from Paraburkholderia sp. BR10954, assembly GCF_040965775.1. Classification (NCBI taxonomy): domain Bacteria; kingdom Pseudomonadati; phylum Pseudomonadota; class Betaproteobacteria; order Burkholderiales; family Burkholderiaceae; genus Paraburkholderia; species Paraburkholderia sp. BR10954. The sequence continues at coordinate 117,570 of NZ_JBFRCK010000023.1, read as the reverse complement.
CAATTATAAGAGCCTCTTTGCTACGCTCTCGGAGGGCGATAGGGACGTTCTTGTTAAAGCGCAGAGGAAATGGGTTTCATATAAAGAATCAACCTGCCAAGGTGCGTATGACGCCACGTTTCCGGGAGAAGAGGCTGGTATCGACAAGTGGTCCTGCCTGGATCAAATTACAAGAGCGAGAAAGCGGGAACTGGAGTACCTAAAGTCAGGCATAGGAGGCGACGAATTCTTTCGTGCAGCGGATATCGTTTCGAAATTCTACGAACATGGTAAACGCGAAAATTTCATTTCTAAGTTGGTCAATGAATTTTCGAAAGATTCTGACTCCAAGTGGCGCGAGTACGTTAGCAACAATTGTGCGCTGGCCATTTCGCGAGTCCATGATCAGAAGGATCAATGCGTGGCGCGTCAAGAGTTCTATAAGTATTAGCCCGTTTTCTGGATTTAATGTCAGTGTCCGATTCAGCTGCTTCGGGCTTTGAAGGTAAGCATGACGGAAAGATAGTTCATTTTTTGTTGAAGGATGCAGAGCCGGCTTCAAACGACACGTTTCGGGGCCGATCGGTCGCTTATGAATACGACCCCGTATGGTGTCCAAAGTGCAATACGACCGGCAAGATTGTATGTGTCAGACCTCGGCACGATACTGGCCCGAATGGAAAGCAGTGTGCGTTGAGCGGTGACTGGTGCCTCTGTAAGTGCGATCCGCACCCGTTGCTGATTGCGAGGCAACAGGATTCGTCCACGTCATGAACGCGGAGAACGTGGATCCTTAAATTGGAATGCCCGCATCGACGCAGGAGGACCGAGATTGAAATGACGGCGCCCTCCAGCGGCGCGAGATCATTCACCGCACGCATTCGCCACAGCAAGCGCACAATACCCCGACGCCCACCAGCACCCCTCAAGGAGCCCCCATGCCCCAACCCAAACCCATCGAATACGCCGACGCATCACCGAAGGTCAAAGCCGTCTACGACGACATCAAAGCGACCCGCCAGGTCGACGACGTGAACAACTTTTGGAAATACATCGCGCAACATCCGCCGACCCTCGCGCGCACATGGGACAGCCTGAAAGAAGTGATGGCGCCCGGCGCGCTCGATCCGCTCGTCAAGGAGTTGTTGTACGTCGCTGTCAGCGTGACGAACAACTGCGGCTATTGCGTCGCGAGCCACACGGCGGCGGCGCGTCGCGCCGGCATGACCGACGAGATGTTCGGCGAGTTGCAGGCGATCGTCGGAATGGCTAACGAAACGAACCGGCTCGCGGTCGGCTACCGCGTGCCGATCGATCCGGCCTTCGAATAAGAGCATGAAGCGCATGATGCGGCCCGATCGTACCGACCCGGGCCGCAACACATGCCTGCTTGCGCCGTTGCACGCAGCGGCGCGAGGCCTCGTGCTTACAACGGCACGACCTTGATCGGCTCCGGATGGCAGACCGGGGTGTAGACCGGCTCGCAGCCGTAGTGCACCGGATGGCAGGGATTGTAGGAGGGCGGGTTGTAGTAGAACGGGCCACGAACCGGCGGTTTTTCGCCGTAACACGAAGGCGGGTATTCGGGCGAGTGGCACGAGTGGCCGCCGCGCACGGACTGCGCAGCTGCGTGGTCGAGGTCGTCGCAGCGCGACAGGTCGGCAAGGGTCAAGTTGGACATGATGAATCTCCGGCAACGTTGGATGGGTATCGAGCGCGCAAATGCCTTGCGCTCGGGCGTTCCAGTTGCACGCAACATGCCATGCGGCGGGATTCAACGTCGGTACTGGCGCAAGCGCTGATCGACCGCACCTGCGCAGCCGAAAACTGGTCGCGGTTGGCCAACTCGCGTCAGGCCGGTGTCGTTCAACTGCCAACACGTCGGCCGAATCAGCGCGTACTCCATCCCGCGAGTAACGCCGGTAGCTCGGCCATGTCCCTGAACACGTGCACCGCGCCCGCGCCATGCAACGCGGTCGCGCTGCTATGGCCGAGGTGCGTCGGGCAATAGCCGAATACCGTCGCACCCGCTGCAACGCCCGCGGTCGCTCCCGTCACCGTATCCTCGATCACCGCGCAGCGCGCCGGCTCGACGCCGAGTGCCGCGGCCGCGGCGAGGTAGACGTCGGGAAACGGCTTGCTGCGCGGCGTTTCGTGTCCGCTGAAGATGCGCCCGTCGAAGCAGTCGAGGAGGCCGGCCTTCACGAGCTGCAATTCGATCTTGATGCGATCCGCGCCCGACGCCACCGCAATGCGTCCGTTCAACGTTTGGTGCAGTGCGCGCACCGCGAAAGACGCGCCGTCGATCGCGCGCAACTCCTTGTCGAGCGCCACGTTGCGACGCGCGCGGAACTGCGCCAGCCACTCGGCCGTGATGGCAAAGCCGGTGTGCGCCTCGATCAGTTCCGCTTCGTCCTTGACCATCTTGCCGACGAAAATGCGCATCGTCTCTTCGACGCTCATATGCCACCCGAGCTCGCCGAGCATCTCGGTGAGCACGCGGTTCGTGATGGGTTCGGAATCGACGAGCACGCCGTCGCAGTCGAAGAGCACGGCGTCGAAAGGAAAATCGGCCATCGGGGAGGGTACGGATGAGGTTCGCTAAAGCGGCAAGGATACCCCACCGGCTCGCGGGTCGCAGCGCGATGGCCGCCCGACAGTGAAGCGCTTCCTTCCCGCCGCACTTTTTTGCAGACAGAGCGACGGATTTCGCCCCGCTGACCCGTTGAAGCAGAAATGGGGCCACTCTGGCTCCGGCTCTTTTCGGTCCTATGGGAGAAAACGACATGATCTCGAACCGCATGAGTCGCCTGCTCGGTTCCACGCTCAGCGCCGCGCTGTGCTGCGCGGCCACGCTGACGGCCGCACCCGCCTTCGCAAAAGTGGTGATCGCGCCGATGGCGCCGCCGCCGCCGCGCGTCGAACTCGTGCCCGCGCCTCGGGACAGCTATGTGTGGGATCAGGGCCGCTGGCGCTGGGAGCACGGCCGCTATGTGTGGGCGCCGGGCCACTGGCAGCCGGTGCGGGTCGGCTATCACTGGGTGCCCGGGCATTGGGCGCAACGTGGGCCGCACTGGCGCTGGATCGAACGACATTGGGCTTGAGCGAGGCTTGCGATGAAAACACTCGTGATGATTCTGCTGGCGGCCTCGCTCGCCGGCTGTGTGGTCTATCCGGCACGTCCGGCCTATTACCGGCCGGCGGTCGTCGTATATTGACCGCATTCGTGATACCCGGCCGACTAGCGCCGTAGCGCACGAAAACCATAACAACACGATAGTCGAAGGAGCGGCGGCAAGTGAACGACGTTGATCCCGTGATGCGGCCCGCACGCGAACGCGCGCGCGTGATGTCGCGACGGAGCCGCACGCCTTGAGCGACGCGCCGCCCGATCCGGACGCCGAGCTGATCGCGCGGGTGGGCCGCGAGGAGCCCGGCGCGGTCCGCTCGCTGGTCGCGCGCAAACTGCCGCGGCTGCTCGCGCTTGCCACGCGCATGCTCGGCGATCGCATGGAAGCGGAGGACGTCGCGCAGGAGGTCTTCGTGCGAATCTGGAAACAGGCGGCTCGCTGGCGTGAAGGCGAAGCGAAGTTCGACACGTGGATGCATCGGGTCGCGCTCAATCTTTGCTATGACCGTTTGCGCGGTCAGCGCGAAGACCCGAGCGACGAACTGCCCGAAGCGGCCGATCCCGCCGCGCTACCCGACGCGCGGCTCGAAGCACGTGCGGACCACGCGCGCGTGCGCGCGGCGCTCGCCGCGCTGCCGGTGCGACAGCGCGAAGCGCTCGTGCTGAGCTATTACCAGGAGATGTCGAACCTCGACGCTGCCGCCTTGATGGGCATCAGCGTCGATGCGCTGGAAAGTCTGCTGAGCCGCGCGCGCCGCGGTTTGCGCGTTCAACTGGCCGGCAGCGGCCTTAGCAAGGACAAGTCATGACGCCCGAAAGATTCCATCAGATCGTCGCAGCGTACGGCGCCGACGCGCGTCGCTGGCCGGAGCGCGAACGCGAGGCCGCGCAGGAGTGGGCGCGCGCGCATCGCGACGAAGCCGACGTGGTGTTGAGCGATTCGGCCGGCCTCGACGCATGGCTGGCCGCGGACCGGATCGAGCCGCCGAGCCTCGAACTGCAACGCCGCATCATCGATGGCGCGCCGTCGCGACGCCCGGCCGCGCGCTGGCGTTTGTGGTGGTCGGGCGCGGCGGTGGCAGGCGTCGGGCTGCTCGGTGGCGTGGCTGGCGCGCTCGCGGTGTCGTTCTTCGTGCTGACCGAGAACGCGCCGCTCTTGCACGAATCCTCGTATCTGACTTCGAGCTTCGGCGGCAGCTCCGCCGATTGGAGCGGCGAATGAATGGGTGCTCGTGGAAATTTGCGCTGCTGGGCTCCGCAGTGCTCAACGTGTTCCTGCTCGGCGCGATCGCCGGCGGCGCGTATCAGTGGTTCACCGCGCACGGCGCGAATCAGCCGGTGACGCAGGACCAGCGCGCGTTGCGGTTCGCCGCCGAGCCGCTGTCGGCGCAACAGCGGCAGGCGTTTATCGACGGCCTGAAAAACGCGCGGCGCGACGGGCGCCAGTATGCGCGTGACGCTCGCGAAGGGCGTCGCGAGGTATTGCGTTTGCTGGCCGCGCCGCAGTTTGATCGCGCCGCGCTCGATGCCGCGCTCGCGCGCACCCGTGCGGCCGACAGCAGCCTGCGCGCGATGGTCGAAGCGAGCGTCGCCGATTTCGCGGCGACGCTGACGCCCGAGGAGCGTGTCAAATTCGCCGAGAGCCTGAAGCTGCGCGGGCAATGGCGCGAAGCGCAGCCGGCGCCGAACGCAAGGAAACCGGCGGCGAATGCCGCCTCGGGCGAATAAAAAAATGCGTGCGGTGGCGACGGATTCCGGCGCGTCGGCCGTTTAACGAACATGCAGGCGTCTCACCTGCCGACGAGGATCGTATGGCCCACTCACCGAACCTGAATGCCGCGGCGATCGCACTGAACCGCTTCGGCCTCGGCGCGCGCGCCGACGATACATCGCCAGCCGATCCGAAGGGATGGCTGCTCGCCCAGTTCGAGCAGTACCAGCCGAGGCCGGACGCGTGGGCGAATCAGCCCGATTCGATCGCGTTGTCGACGCAGCTCGTGCAGCAGCGCATGCAGATCGAGCAGCAGGCGAAACAGAAGGCGGGCGAGCAATCCAACTCGAACCGGAACGCGAACAACATCGCAACCAACATCGCCAGCAACGCCGCAGCAGCCAGCCAGACCGACGCGCAAGCCTCGAAGCTATCCGAACGAAAGGCGTTTCGCGTCGAAATCCTCGACATGTACCGCTCGTCGGTCAATGCGCGCGTCGCAAGTGCGCTGAGCACGCAGACGCCATTTGTCGAACGCCTCGTGCATTTCTGGGCGAACCACTTCGCGGTGTCGGCCGAAAAACCCGGCGTCGCGGCGCTTGCCGGCTCGTTCGAAGCGGAAGCGATTCGCCCACACGTGCTCGGCCGTTTCGAGGACATGCTGGTGGCCGTCGAGCGTCATCCGGCCATGCAACTGTTCCTCGACCAGACCCGCTCGGTCGGTCCCGACAGCATGGCGGCGCTGCGCGCCGCGCCGCGCAATCCGGACAACAGGCGCGGACTCAACGAGAACCTCGCGCGCGAGATCATGGAGCTGCACACGCTCGGCGTGCGCAGCGGTTATAGCCAGGACGACGTGACCGAGTTCGCGCGTGCGCTGACCGGCTGGAGTCTCGTCGGCAATCCGGGGAACGGCGGCGCCAATGCAAACCGGCGCACGATGGAGCCAAGCGGCGAACCCGGCAGCTTCGTGTTTCGCCAGGAGCTGCACGAACCGGGCTCGCGCACGATCATGGGACGCCGCTACGACGAAGCCGGCGAACAGCAGGCGCTCGCGATCCTGCACGACCTCGCGCACGCGCCGGCCACCGCGCAGCATATCGGCGCGAAGCTCGCGCGCCATTTCGTCGCCGACAATCCGCCGGCTGGCGTGTGCGTTCGTCTGGCCGATGCGTTCACCCGCAGCGACGGCGATCTGCCGACCGTCTATCGCGCGTTGATCGATATGCCGCAAGCGTGGTCGCCTGGCGCGGTGAAGTTCAAGACGCCGTGGGAGTGGACCATTTCGTCGATGCGCGGACTCGGCTGGCACGACCTCGGTAATCTGCAGAGCGCGCCGATCCTGACGCAGCTAGGCCAGCCGGTGTGGCGACCCGGTTCGCCCGCCGGCTACGACGATATCGCCGCAAGCTGGGCCGCACCGGATGCGCTCGTGCGCCGCGTCGAAGTCGCGCAACGCTTCGCTTCGCGCGTGGGCGACCGGCTCGATGCGCGCTCGCTCGGCCAGACCTTGCTGGCTGGCTCGCTCAGCGAGCCGACGGCCACCGCGGTGTCGCGCGCGGAAAGCGCGGCGACGGCGATCGCGCTGCTGCTCGTATCGCCCGATTTTCAACGGAGGTGAACGCCATGCTGTCACGCCGCCAGTTTCTGAGCGTCGCCGCCGCCGGTGCCGGCGCACTGCTCGTGTCGCCGCGAATTGCGTTCGCGCATGTCGCGACCGACCGCCGCTTCGTGTTCGTGATCCAGCGCGGCGCGGCCGATGGCTTGAACATCGTCGTGCCTTACGCGGACCCCGCGTATGCGAGTTTGCGCGGACCACTCGCGATCGATGCGTTGAACGCGCCGCATCTGGACGGCACGTTCGCGCTGCATCCGGCGCTCGCGCAAATGGCGAAGCTGTACGCGCAGCGCGAGGCGCTATTCGTGCACGCGGTCGCTTCGCCGTACCGCGACCGCTCGCATTTCGACGGACAGAACGTGCTGGAAACGGGTGGCACATCGCCGTATCGGACGAAGGATGGTTGGCTCAACCGGCTCGCCGCGCAATTGCCCGCGACCCGCGAGAACGCGATCGCGTTCGCGCCAACCGTGCCGATGGCGCTGCGCGGTCCCGCTTCGGTGACGTCGTATGCGCCGTCGGGGTTGCCGCAGGCGTCCGACGATCTGCTCGCGCGCGTGTCGCAACTGTACGAGCAGGACGCGCAGTTGCGTCCGCTGTGGGAATCGGCGATGGCGGCGCGCAGCGTCGCCGGCGATGCCGGCGCACGTCAGGACCCGGCGAGCCTCGGCAAGCTCGCGGCGAGTTTCCTGGCGCGCGACGACGGTCCGCGCATCGCGATGATCGAGACCGGCGGGTGGGACACGCACAGCGCGCAGAACGCGCGGCTCGCGAATCAGCTGAAGGCGCTCGACACGATGCTCGCGGCGTTGCGCGACGGCATGGGACCATCGTGGAGCAAGACCACGGTGCTGGTCGCGACGGAGTTCGGCCGGACCGCGGCCGCGAACGGCACGGGCGGCACCGATCACGGCACCGGCTCGGTCGCGATGGTGCTGGGCGGCTCGGTGCAGGGCGGTCGCGTGATAGCGGATTGGCCGGGGCTCGCGCCGCATCAGCTGTATCAGTCGCGCGACCTGAAGCCGACCGCCTCGCTCGATGCGTTGATCGCAGGCGCTGCGAGTGAAAGTCTCGGGCTTGACCCGGAACGGACGGCAGCAGCGCTGTTTGGCCGGACCGTGGTGGGCGGACCGATGACGGGCGTCGTACGGGCGTGACGCGTCGATGGTCGGCGCGGCGAGCGAAAGTATTGCGCTCGATCCGGTCCGCGCCGCAGCCGCGCTATTCGGCCGGACCATCGCGGCGTTCCGCCGATCTCAACGAGCCGTGCGAACTCAACGCGCACAGGCGGACGCTTCGCATTGATTCGCCGCGGCCTGATGCGTCGCGTGCACCGAGCGCTCGCCGACGCGATGGTAGCGGCGTCCGTAGTAGATCAGCGCATCGCCCGCGCCCTGCGTCCGCGTGGCCTTCACCGCGCAGAAGAACACCGTGTGCGTGCCGACTTCAGTCACCGACCCGATCTCGCAATCGAGCGACGCGAGCGCGTCCTGCAACACCGGCGCGCCGGTCTCGAGCTTGCCCCATCGCGCGGCCGCGAAGCGCTCTTCGATCGCGAGCGCGCTCGTGGCGAAGTGCGCGGCAAGCGCCTGCTGCTCGGCGCTCAGCACGTTCACGCAGAGCTTGCCGTTGCTGCGAAACGCGGCGTTATTGCGGCTGCCGCGATTGATGCAGACGAGCAGCGTCGGCGGCTCGTCGGTGACGCCGCAGACCGCCGACGCGGTGCAGCCCGCAAGGCCGGCTTCGCCGTCGCTGGTGATGATGTTGACGGCCGCGCCAAGACCGGCCATCGCGTCGCGGAACGTGCTCTTGTCAAGCATGAAGGCCTCTGCTGGAAGTCGGGGTTCGTTAAGACAACGGTGATCGCGTCAGCCGCGAGCGTCGTCGGCCGGTGCTGCCGCGCAAGCCGGCGATCGGAAGCGCGCCGCGGTGTGAGTCTCGGGCAGCCGCGCATGGCCGAACAGCTTTTCGCGCAACGTGCCGTCGCGATACTCACGCTTGTACGCGCCACGTTCCTGCAGCAGCGGCACGACCAGTTCGATGAAATCGTCGAAGCACTCGGGCACGACGGTGCGCGACAGATTGAAGCCATCGACGCCGGTTTCCTCGGTCCATGCGATCAGCTCGCTGGCGATTTTCTCGGCCGAGCCGACGAGCGGCTGCTGGCGGCTGCCGAGCACCATCTGTTCGAGCAGCTTGCGCCTCGTCCAGTGCGGACCGGCCGCGCGCGTCATCGCTTCGACGTTCGACACGATCGCCTGGCTCTTGCCGGTTTCGATCGGCTCGTCGAGGTCGTAACGCGCGAAGTCGATCCCAAGCGATGCGGCCGCGTGCACCAGCGCCGCCTCCGAGCTCACATAGCGGCGGTACTCGTCGAATTTCTCCTGCGCTTCCTGATCGGTGCGGCCCGTGATGACGGTCTGGCCGAGCAGCACCTTGATGTCGTCGGCGCGGCGGCCGCCGGCGACCGCTTGCGCGCGAATGTCGTCGACGATCGACTTGACCGCCGGCTTCGCCTGGCCGTTGACGAACACACACTCCGCGTGTGCCGCCGCGAAATGTTTGCCGCGCGCGGACGAGCCGGCCTGATACAGCACGGGGGTGCGCTGCGGCGACGGCTCGGCGAGATGCATCGCATCGACGCGGTATTGCTTGCCGTGGTGGTGGATCACGTGGACCTTCGACGGGTCCGCGTAGACGCCGTGCGCCTTGTCGCGCAGCATCGCGTCGTCCTCCCAGCTGCATTCCCACAGCTTGTAGACGAGCTCCATGTACTCGTCGGCGAGATCATAGCGGTCGTCGTGCGCCATCTGACCGGTCAAGCCGATCGCGCGCGACGCGCTGTCCAGATAGCCGGTCACGATGTTCCAGCCGACCCGGCCGCGCGTCAGATGATCGAGCGTGGACATGCGGCGCGCGAACAGAAACGGCTGCTCGACCGACAGATTCGACGTGACGCCGAACGACAGATGCCGCGTGACCGCGGCCATCGCTGGAATCAGCAGCGTCGGATCGTTGACTGGCACCTGCACGGCGCCGCGGATCGCGGCATCGGGTTTGCCGCCGTAGACATCGTAGACGCCGACCACGTCCGCGAAAAAGATGCCGTCGAACAGGCCCGCTTCGAGCTTCTGCGCATAGTCGGTCCAGTACTGCAGGTCCGTGTAGCGCGTGGACTGGTCGCGCGGATGGGTCCACAGCCCTTGCTGGATGTGACCTACGCAGTTCATGTCGAACGCGTTGAGAACGATTTGCTTCGGCATGGTGTGTTCCGGCTGGTGAGCGGTTCGGACGATGGAGTTTTGTTTAATATAGTGGACAAAAAATCACTATGCAAGACATTGTTCGGCGGCTCGGGAGGGTGCGCGTTGAACGCCGTTTGCGCGCCCGCGGCGGCATCGCATCGATATAATTTCGCGGTACTCACCTCCGCACCGACGCCCCCGCCATGTCCGAAACTTCCGCAATCGATCTGACCCAGGCGATCTCCGCGCGCGTAAAGACCGAGCGCGAAGCGCGCAACTGGTCGCTCGCCGAACTGGCCGAGCGCTCGGGTGTGTCGAAGGCGATGATCAGCAAGATCGAGCGTGGCGAGGCGAGTCCGACCGCGACGGTGCTCGGGCGGCTGTCGGGCGCGTTCGGGCTCACCCTATCGACATTGCTCGCGCTCGCCGAGCAGACCGGCGAGCGGCTCGTGCGTCATGCGGACCAGTCGCTGTGGGAAGACCCCGAAACCGGCTATACGCGGCGGCGTATTTCACCGCCGACCGGTGGCGTGCTGGAGCTGCTCGAAATCGAATTGCCGATCGGAGTGAGGGTGCCTTATCCGTCGGATGCGTTCGCGTTTCAGCATCAGCAGATCTGGGTCACGCAAGGGGTGCTGACGTTTCGCGAGGGCTCGCTGACGTACCGGCTCGAAGCGGGGGACTGCCTGCAACTCGGTGCGCCGGTCGACTGCGAGTTCTTCAATGCTGGCACTCAGGTGTGCAGATATGTGGTGGGCTTGGTGCGGCGCTGAGCTGTGCCGGATCGTGCCCAGCAGTCCAGATAGCAGGACGACGACCGGGGATTAGCGGGAGACACCGCATGCATCGCAGGTTCGCGGCGCTCCCGTTTGCGAGTCGAATGCCGACGCTCAGCGTCAACCACCGCCGCGGGACGGGAAATTCAGCGTGAGCTTGTTGGTCACCGAGGTCACGCCTGGCACGCCTTTCGTCACGTCGGCAGCCTGCTGGATCATGCCGCTCTCAGGCACCGAGCCGGTCAACGTCACTGCGCCGCCGCGCGCCCGCACGAACACATTCGACACGTTGAAGCCCTGCGCTCTCGAGAGCGCGCGCCGCACGTCGCGGCCGAGCTTGCGATCCGCCGCACGCGTCGATTGGGTGGTCGTGGCCGGCGCGGCTGCCGTGGCGGCAGGCGCCTGCGCGTCGCTTGCCTGCGCGTAGGCGCTGGATGCGGTTGCCACGCACAATGCAATTCCGAGCACCTTCAAAAGATTGAGTGTTTTCACGGTTTCACCATCCTCGATAAGTTGATGTCGCTTCGTTGCATGTTAGAAACGTCGCGCTTTTGTCGAGCTGGTCCGGACTCTAGGAAGTGCCTGTCTTGTAGAGGAGTGGTGGTTTCGGCGCTTCCGGCGCGGTTAAACGATACTCCTGGCGGGGCGGTCTTGCCAAAAGACCGCATCACGAATGGATGTCTGATCGCCCAATCCCGGAGATCACTGTGATGGATCGGGTAGCAGAGCGGTTCGTGACGAAGCGATGAACGCGCCCGCCGACCGTTACGACGCGCATCCGGCCATTTGCCTGTAAGCTTCCCTGACGGGTTCGCGTCCAGGCTGCGCGACCCGCTGTGGTGCTCCACGATTCGCAGACGGACTCGTACGTTATTACCAATCAACAAAGGGATCTCAGTTATGAAGAGCTTCGCCATCAAACGAATCATGCTTGGGGTTTCGGCCGTCGCACTAATGGCCGGCACCATTCCGCTCGCGCTCGCTCAGGGCTCGACGGATGCCGCGGCCCAGGAAGGCGCGACGACGACCACCCCGAAGCCAACGAAGGCCGAGCGCAAGGCAGCGCGCAAACAGGCCCGCGCGAAAAAGAACGCCGAGCTGAAGAAACTCGAAGACGCGGGCTACCAGCCGGCGCAGAACGATCCGAACTATCCGGACAAGCTGCAGGCGGCGCAGAAAAAGGCCGGCGTCGGTGCGCCGGCCAGCCAGTAACGGACAAGCCCACGCCCGGCGCGGTATTCAGCGCCGACGAGACGCCGGGCGGCTTCGGTTAGGCTTTGCCGTCAGCAACGCGATCCGCGGGGAACGTGATCATGGCAACGAAGCATGAAGTGAAACGCTACAAGGCGAACCTCTCCGACGAACTGCACAGCGCCGCCCTGTATGAGACGCTCGCGCGAGTCGAGAAAGACGAGACCCGCAGGCAGGTCTATCAGGATCTCGCGCAATCCGAACACAGTCACGCGCAAGTGTGGGCCGACAAGCTCCGGGCCAACGGCATCGAACCGAAAGGCGGCGGTCATGCGATCAAGACTCGTCTGATGAAGGCGCTCGTGCGCGTGTGCGGCGCGGACTTCGTGCTGCCTACTCTTGCCGCCGCCGAATACGCGGACCGCAACAAATATCGAGGCCAACGCGACGCAGGCCACATGTCGGCCGATGAGCATCATCACGCGGCGGTCGTGCAGACGCTCGCCAGCACCAGCAATACCGACCTGTCGCCCGGCGCGCGCATCGCCGCGGCCGAGTCGTGGCACAAGGGCGCCGCGTCGGGCAACGATCTGCGCGCGGCCGTGCTCGGCGCGAACGATGGCCTCGTGTCGAACTTCTGCCTGATCATGGGCGTCGCCGGCGCGGGCACCGGCAACCAGGCGATCCTGTTGACCGGCCTCGCCGGGCTGATCGCCGGTGCCTGTTCGATGGCGCTCGGCGAATGGCTGTCGGTCACCAATGCGCGCGAACTCGCGAGCACGCAGATCGCCAAGGAAGCCGAGGAGATCGAAGAGCAGCCCGAAGCGGAGGAGCACGAGCTCGCGCTGATCTACCGCGCGAAAGGGCTCGACGCGAACGAGGCGAAACGCGTGGCCGCGCAGATGATGCGCGACAAGGACAAGGCGCTCGACACCCTCACGCGCGAGGAACTCGGTCTCGATCCGGCGGAACTGGGCGGCAACCCGTGGTCGGCGGCGGGCGTGTCGTTCTGTCTGTTCTCGCTGGGCGCGATTTTTCCGGTGATGCCTTTTCTGTGGTCGCACGGCGTCAGCGCGATCGTGCAGTGTGTCGTGCTGAGCATGCTGGCGCTCGCGTCGATCGGCGTGTTCACGTCGCTGTTCAACGGCCGCAGCGCGGGATTTTCGGCGATGCGCCAGATCATCATCGGGCTGGTCGCGGCGGGATTTACGTTCGGCGTCGGACGTTTGCTGGGCGTGTCGATCTCCTGAGCGGTTCACCCCGCGGGCACCGTGTCGCGCTCGCTGCCGTCCAGGAGCACCGCTTGCTCTGTCGCGACATCCTCCGCGCGCCGGCCGACCTGCGCCAATCCCTTCTGCCACAAGGCTTTCGTCGCCGCGTCGAGCGCTTGCGGCGCGGCCGGGTGTCGCATTTCCTCATGTGCTTGTCGGAAATAGTCGGCTAGCCGCACTTTTTTCTAGCAACTATGTAGGCACAGCGCGGGCGACGTCCGCAAGCGAGGAGAGCATTCGATGAATTCCCCCAAGGTCGTGGTCGAAGGGCTGTGCAAGGTGTTCGGCACCAACCCGAAACAGGCGCTCGCAATGCTGGCCAGCGGCGCCACCAAAGAGGAGGTGTTTGCCCGCACCGGTCAGATCGTCGGCGTGCACAACGCGTCGTTCGAGGTTCGCGAGGGCGAAATCTTCGTGCTGATGGGGCTGTCAGGCTCCGGCAAGTCGACGCTGATTCGCCTGATCAATCGGCTCGTCGAGCCCAGCGCCGGCAAGGTGCTGATCGACGGCCGCGATGTCGCGAGCGTGCCGCGCGCCGAGCTGACGGCGCTGCGCCGCAAGGACATGAGCATGGTGTTCCAGTCATTCGCGCTGATGCCGCAGCGCACCGTGCTGGCCAACGCGGCGTTCGGCCTCGAGGTCGCGGGCGTCGGCCGCAAGCAGCGTGAGGCGCGGGCGCTGGCGGTGCTCGAACAGGTCGGCCTCGCGCCGTTCGCGCAGAAGCTGCCCGCCGAGCTGTCGGGCGGGATGCAGCAGCGGGTCGGGCTCGCGCGCGCGCTCACGGTCAACCCGTCGCTGATGATCATGGACGAGGCGTTCTCCGCGCTCGATCCGCTCAAGCGCAAGGAAATGCAGAACGTGCTGCTCGATCTGCAGCGCGAGCAGCAGCGCACGATCCTGTTCGTATCGCACGATCTGGAGGAGGCGATGCGCATCGGCACGCGCATCGCGATCATGGAAGGCGGGCGCGTCGTGCAGATCGGCACGCCGCAGGAAATCATCAAGAACCCGGCCGACGACTACGTGCGCGCATTCTTCGAAGGCATCGACACGAGCCGCTATCTGACGGCCGGCGATCTGATGCAAACCGACGACGTGCCGCTGATGCACGCGCCGCAGATCGACGCGTCGAGCGTCGCCGCGACGCTGAACGGCAGCGCCGACTACGCGTTCGTGCTCGACAGCGAGCGCAGGATACGCGGCTTCGTATGCCGCGACGCGACGGGCAGCGTGTCGCCGCAGCTCAACCAGATCGAATGCATCCATCGCAGCACGCCGCTCAACGACGTGGTCGAGCGCGTGGTGGCGAGCCGCGCGCCGCTGCCGGTCGTCGAAGCGGACGGCTCCTACTGCGGCTCGGTCAACAAGACGAACGTGCTGAGCGTTCTCACGCATCATCGAGGTTCCCATGTCTGAAATGATTCCGCTTGGCGCCTGGGTGGATCACGGCGTTCACTACCTGCTCGATCATGATGCGAAGACCTTCGACACGATCGGCAAGGTCATCGAGAGTTTCGCCGCAGCCGTCGAGCACGGTTTGCAGGCCGTGCCGATGTGGGCGCTGATGGCGTTCTTCGTCGGCATCGGCTTGTGGCGCGTCGGCTGGCGCTTCGCGTTGTTCACGCTGGCCGCGCTGCTGTTGATCTACGGCACCGGCTTCTGGGATCAGATGGTGATCACGCTCGGCCTCACACTGTCGTCGACGGTGATCAGTCTCGTGCTCGGCGTACCGCTCGGCATCTGGATGGCGAAGAGCCGCACCGTCGAAATGATCGTGCGCCCCGTCCTCGATCTGATGCAGACGATGCCCGCGTTCGTCTACCTGATTCCGGCTGCGATGCTGTTCGGCCTCGGCCGCGTGCCCGGCATCCTGTCGACGGTGATCTTCGCGATGCCGCCCGCGGTGCGTCTGACCGCGCTCGGCATCAAGCACGTCAATCATGAAATCGTCGAAGCGGGGCAGGCGTTCGGCTGCACGCCGTGGCAGCTGCTCTACAAGGTGCAGTTTCCGAACGCGCTGCCGTCGATCATGACCGGCGTGAACCAGACCATCATGATGGCGCTGTCGATGGTCATCATCGCGTCGATGGTCGGCGCGGGCGGTCTCGGCAACGACGTGCTCGCGAGCATCCAGCGGCTCGATATCGGGCTCGGCTTCGAAAGCGGCATGTCGGTCGTAATGCTGGCGATCATTCTGGACCGCATCACCGAGAGCTTCGGCCGGGCGCCGGGCAAGGCACGCGCACCGCTGTTCGCCGGATTGCGCCAGGCGATGAAAGTGCGCCGCGAGCCGGCCGCGCAACACGGCTGATGGCCTGATCCGATACGTCCATGAAGCGCGACGCAATCGCCACCGCCGAACAAGCCGACGCGCGGCTGTCAGCCGTCGCGCACGTCGGCTTCCTGACGCTGCCGAACTTCTCGATGATCGCGTTCACCAGCGCGGTCGAGGTGCTGCGCATGGCGAACTACGTGGGCCGCGCGCAGCACTACCGGTGGTCGGTAGTCACACCGGATGGCGAGCCGGCGCGCGCGAGCAACGGCATCACGGTGAAGCCGACCACCACGCTCGCCGAGGCCGGCATGCCGGACCTGCTGTTCGTATGCGCGGGCTGGCACGTGCGCGAGTATGTGAACGACGCGGTGATCGCACTGTTGCGCGAGGCGGCCGCGCACCGCTTGCCGCTCGGCGGCATCTGCACGGGCCCGTATGCGCTGCTCGCGGCGGGGCTGCTCGACGGCTATCGGGCGACCGTGCATTGGGAGGACATGTCGCCGTTGCACCAGCGCTATCCGCACGTGCACTTCGACGACGAGCTGTTCGTGATCGACCGCGACCGGCTGACCTGCACCGGCGGCACCGCGCCGCTCGATCTGATGCTGCATCTGGTGGGCATGCGGCTCGGGCCCGCGGTGGCCGCGCAGGTGTCCGAGCAGTTCGTCGTCGAGCGGATTCGCGGTTCGACCGATCACCAGCACATTCCGGTCGATGCGCGGGTCGGCCTGTCGCGCGCCGAACTGATCGAAGTGGTGCGGCTGATGGAAGCGAACATCGAGGAGCCGCTATCGCTCGATGAACTCGCGCGGCTCGTGAACCTGTCGCAGCGCCATTTGCAGCGGATGTTCAAGCTGTTCCTGAACGTATCGCCGACGCATTACTACCTGAGCCTGCGGCTGCGCCGCGCGCGCGATCTGCTGCGCAATACCGATGCATCGATCGCGCGGGTGACCACGGTGTGCGGTTTTCATTCGCCGTGTCATTTCAGCAAGGCGTATCGCGCGCAGTTCGGACACGCGCCGAGCGTCGAGCGGCGCATGCCGGAGTAGCGCACGCCGCGTCGAATCAGATCGCCTGCGCGCGGCCCGGAAAGGTTTCGTCGTAGCACGAGCCGTCGTCGACTTGCTCAGCCGTGCCGCGCTGCTCGCGATACATCATCGGCGGCACGCCGAACTGTTTGCGAAATTCCCGCCCCAGGTGCGACGCGTCCGAAAAGCCGCAGCTCGACGCGATATCGGCGACAGTCTTGTCCGAACTCGTCAGCAGCCACGCTGCGGTGCGCAGACGCACCTGCTTCGCGTAGGCCTGCGGCGCCTTGCCGGTCTGCGCCTTGAACAGCCGTTCCAATTGACGCGGCGACAGATCGAGCTTGCCCGCCAGTTCGTCGAGCGACAGCGCGCGGCCCACGTGCTGCTCCATCAGCAGGATCGCGCGCTTGACCTTCGGATGCGAGGCCGGCGCAAGTCCGGGCGGATGCGGCTGCGGCGCGTTGCCTTTCTGCAGGTCGTCGACGAGCAGGATGCGCAGCGCCTTCTGCACCGTCGCGGTTTCGAAGTGCCGCAGCAGGATCGCGGCGGCGACGTCGATCGACGCGCGCCCGCCCGAACACGTGATGCGCCGCCGGTCGATCACGAACAGGCGGTCGGCGACCAGCATCTGTTCGTCGACCGACGGAAAGCGCTCGATGAAATCCCAGTAGTGAAACCAGCTCACGCAGATCCGGTGGCCGTCGAGCACGCCCGCTCGCATCAGCGAGAACACGCCGGTGCACATGCCGACCAGCGTCGCGTCGCGCGCGGCGGTGCGGCGGATGAACGCGAGCGTCGCCTCGCTCGCGGCGGGCCCCGAGTGCAGCAGTCCGCCGACCACCACGACATAGTCGAACTTTTCGGCGGTCTCGAAGGTTTCCCACGGCGTGATCTGGATGCCGCAACTCGCGCGCACCGGAGCAAGGGTTTCCCCGATCACGCTCCACGAGCAGCGCACCGGCTTGCTGAAGTCGCCTTCGTCGGCGGACAGGCGCAGCAGGTCGACGAAACCCGAGAACGCGGTCAGCGTGAAGTTCGGCAGCAGGATGATGCCGAAGCGGATGCGCTGCTTCGCGGCGGTGTCGAGTGAGGAAGGGGCAAGCGTTTCAGCGGAATTCATGCGCGCGGCGGGTCGGTGATCAGAGCTGCGAAAGAGGAACGAACGTTGACCGAAAAGGCTGTGGGCAAGCATAGCACCACGGACCTTCAGCATTGCCTGCCGGCGTCGGGTCGCCTTTAGCGAATGCGTCGCAAGTCATCGCAAATCCGCCGGGAGGCCCGCGTGGCGGGTCATTTGACGACGCCATCCCATTGCGATGCCGTTTTTATTCTATCGATCGGGCCTGCCGTGCGGTGCAATAGACGCACTTTCCATCCGGGCGCATCAGTCGAGTCGAAGCGCTTCCGGCCATCGCAACTCGCAAGACACAACGCACAAGGCAAGCCATGAACGTCAGCGTCTTCGATCTGTTCAAGATCGGCATCGGTCCATCGAGCTCACACACGGTCGGGCCGATGATCGCCGCATGCCGCTTCGCATCGCATGTCGAGGACGCGAATCTGCTCGGCTTCGTGCGGCGCGTCAGAGCCGAGCTGTTCGGCTCGCTCGGCGCGACCGGCAAGGGCCACGGCACCGATAAGGCGGTGCTGCTCGGCCTCGAAGGCAATCTGCCCGACCAGCTCGATCCCGACCTGATCGAGCCGAGGCTGCGGACGATCCGCGAGACCAAACAGCTCGTGCTGCTCGGCAAGCATCCGGTCGCGTTCGACGAGCGCGAGCATGTCGGCTTCTACCGCAAGCTGATGCCGGGCGCACCGGGCTCGGGTGTCGTGCATCCGAACGGCATGCGCTTTCAGGCCTTCGACGAGACTGGTCAGTTGCTGGTCGAGAAAGAGTATTTCTCGATTGGCGGCGGCTTCGTCGTCAATCGCGACGGCGATCGCGTGAATGGACGGCGCGCGACCGCGGAGGTGCCGTATCCGTTTCGCACCGGCGCCGATCTGATGCGCGTGTGCCGCGAAAGCGGCCTGTCGATCGCCGAAGTGACGTTGCGCAACGAATGCGCGACCCGGCCCGAGCACGAAGTGCGCGAGGGCCTGCTGGCAATCTGGCGCACGATGGCCGCGTGTGTCGAACGCGGCTGCAAGGTGCGCGGCGAACTGCCCGGCCCGATGCACGTGAAGCGCCGCGCGGCCGAACTGTGCGAGCGCTTGCGCGCACGCTCGGAGGAATCGCTGCGCGACCCGCTGTCGATGCTCGACTGGGTCAACCTGTACGCGATGGCCGTCAACGAGGAAAACGCCGCGGGCGGCCGGGTCGTCACCGCGCCGACCAACGGCGCGGCCGGCGTGATCCCGGCGGTGCTGCACTACTACGTGAAGTTCATGCATGCGGCGAACGACGCGGGCATCGTCGACTTCCTGCTGACCGCCGCTGCGATCGGCATCATCTACAAGGAAACCGCGTCGATCTCCGGCGCCGAAGTGGGCTGCCAGGGTGAAGTGGGCGTGGCCTGCTCGATGGCCGCCGCGGCGCTCGCGGCCGTGATGGGCGGCACGCCCGCGCAGGTCGAGAACGCCGCCGAAATCGGCATGGAACACAACCTCGGCATGACCTGCGACCCGGTCGGCGGGCTCGTGCAGATTCCGTGCATCGAGCGCAACGCGATGGGCGCGATCAAGGCGATCAACGCGGCGCGCCTCGCGATGAAGGGCGACGGCAAGCACGTGGTGTCGCTCGACAGCGTGATCCGCACGATGCGCGAAACCGGCGCCGACATGAAGACGAAATACAAGGAGACGTCGCGCGGCGGGCTGGCCGTGAACGTCATCGAGTGTTGAACCGCTACCGCTACACCGTACTGCAAAACCGCAAAGGACCCACGATGAGCCGCTATTCGATATTCAGCCTGCTGCGCAACGGGATGTCGTATCACGAGAACTGGGAGCGGCAATGGCGCAGCCCCGAGCCTAAACGTGAGTACGACGTCGTGATCGTCGGCGGTGGCGGGCATGGTCTCGCGACCGCGTACTACCTCGCGAAGGAACACGGCGTGCGCAACGTCGCGGTGCTCGAGAAGGGCTGGATCGGCGGCGGCAATACCGCGCGCAATACGACGATCGTGCGCTCGAACTATCTGTGGGACGAATCCGCCGGGCTCTACGAGAAGGCGATGAAGCTGTGGGAAGGACTCTCGCAGGATCTGAACTACAACGTGATGTTCAGCCAGCGCGGCGTGATGAATCTCGCGCATACGCTGCAGGACGTGCGCGACACCGAACGCCGCGTCAACGCGAACCGGCTGAATGGTGTGGACGCCGAATTTCTCACGCCCGCGCAGATCAAGGAACTCGAACCGACCATCAATCTGAACAGCCGCTATCCGGTGCTCGGCGCATCGATCCAGCGGCGCGGCGGCGTGGCCCGGCACGATGCGGTGGCCTGGGGCTTCGCGCGCGGCGCGGATCAGGCCGGCGTCGATATCGTGCAGAACTGCCAGGTGGTCGGCATTCGCCGCAACGGCAGCCAGGTGACGGGCGTCGATACGACCAAGGGCTTCATCAAGGCGAAGAAGGTCGCGGTGGTCACGGCCGGCAACACGTCGACGCTCGCGGACATGGCCGGCGTGCGCTTGCCGCTCGAAAGCCATCCGTTGCAGGCGCTGGTGTCGGAGCCGATCAAGCCGGTGGTCAACACGGTCGTGATGTCGAACGCGGTCCACGCGTACATCAGCCAGTCCGACAAGGGCGATCTGGTGATCGGCGCGGGCGTCGATCAGTACACCGGGTTTGGGCAGCGCGGCAGCTTCCACATCATCGAGGGCACGCTCGAGGCGATCGTCGAAATGTTCCCGGTGTTTTCTCGCGTGCGGATGAACCGGCAGTGGGGCGGCATCGTCGATGTGTCGCCGGACGCGTGCCCGATCATCAGCAAGACCGATGTGAAGGGGCTGTACTTCAACTGCGGCTGGGGGACGGGCGGCTTCAAGGCGACGCCCGGTTCGGGATGGGTCTTTGCGCACACGATCGCGAAGGACGAACCGCATCCGTTGAACGCGCCGTTTTCGCTGGACCGGTTCTATACCGGTCATCTGATCGATGAGCACGGCGCTGCCGCCGTGGCCCACTAGTCGACGAGGAGACACAGATGTTGCTGATCGAATGCCCGTGGTGCGGTCCCCGCGCCGAAACCGAATTCTCCTGCGGCGGCGAGGCGGACATCGCCCGCCCGCTCGACACCGAATCGCTGACCGACAAGGAATGGGGCGATTACCTGTTCATGCGCAAGAACCCGCGCGGCGTGCATCGCGAGCAATGGTTCCACACGCAGGGCTGCCGCCGCTGGTTCAAGGCGCAGCGCGACACCGTCAGCTATGCGTTCCAGGGTTATCAGACATTCGAGCGTCCGTTGCTGGCGTTAGACAGTAGCGATCCACAGGCAGCCAACGCAAAGGCACAAGAGGGCAAAGCATCATGAGCCAGAAAGACCGACTCCCAACCGGCGGCCGCATCAACCGCGCGATCGCGCTGAGCTTCACGTTCAACGGCGTCGAATACCAGGGCTATCAGGGCGATACGCTCGCGTCCGCATTGCTCGCGAACGGCATGCACTTCGTCGCGCGCAGCTGGAAATATCATCGGCCGCGCGGCATCGTGACCGCGGGTGTCGAGGAGCCGAACGCGGTCGTGCAACTGGAGACCGGCGCCTACACGGTGCCGAACGCGCGAGCCACCGAAGTCGAGTTGTACCAGGGGCTCGTCGCGAGCAGCGTGAACGCGAAGCCGAGCATCGAGAAGGACCGCATGGCGATCAACCAGAAGATCGCGCGCTTCATTCCAGCGGGCTTCTACTACAAGACCTTCATGTGGCCGCGCAAACTGTGGCCGAAGTACGAGGAAGCGATCCGCGACGCGGCCGGCCTCGGCACCGCGCCAAAACAGCGCGACGCGGACCGCTACGACAAGTGCTTCGCGCATTGCGACGTGCTGGTGGTCGGCGGCGGCCCGACCGGGCTCGCGGCCGCGCACGCGGCGGCGTTGTCCGGCGCGCGGGTGACGCTCGTCGACGATCAGCCCGAACTCGGCGGCTCGCTGCTGTCGTGTGCCGCGGAGATCGACGGCAAGCCCGCGCTGCAGTGGGTGCAGAAAATCGAAGACGAATTGCGGCAAATGCCCGACGTGAAGATCCTGAGCCGCAGCACCGCGTTCGGCTATCAGGACCACAATCTCGTTACGGTCACGCAGCGCCTGACCGATCATCTGCCCGTGTCGCAACGCAAGGGCACGCGCGAACTGCTGTGGAAGATCCGCGCGAAACGCGTGATTCTGGCGACCGGCGCGCATGAACGGCCGATCGTGTTCGGCAACAACGATCTGCCCGGCGTGATGCTCGCGTCGGCGGTGTCGACCTATCTGCATCGCTATGCGGTGCTGCCGGGTCGCAACGCGGTCGTGTTCACCAACAACGACGACGGCTATCAATGCGCGCTCGACCTGAAAGCGGCCGGCGCACAGGTAACCGTCATCGATCCGCGTGCGGGTGAATCGAAGGGCACGCTGCCCGCGCTCGCGCGCCGCCACGGCATCAAGGTGTTGAACGGCACGGTCGTCACGGCGGCGCATGGCAAGCTGCGGGTCGCGTCGGTGTCGCTCGCGTCGTATGCGAAAGGGCAGATCACCGCTCAGCAGGGCGAACTGCCGTGCGACCTGCTCGCGATGTCGGGCGGCTGGAGCCCGGTGCTGCATCTGTTCGCGCAGTCGGGCGGCAAGGCCCACTGGCATGACGACAAGGCCTGCTTCGTGCCGGGCAAGGCGGTCCAGCCGGAGACCAGCGTCGGCTCCTGCGCGGGCGACTTCACGCTCGGCCAGGGCATCCGTTTCGCGGTCGATGCCGGCGTCGAAGCGGCGCGCGCTGCCGGGCACATCGTCGCGCGGCCCAAGCCGGTGCAGGTCGCCGAGCTGAGCGAAACGAAGCTGGAGCCGCTGTGGCTCGTCGGCGGACGCGAGCTGGCCACACGCGGGCCCAAGCAGTTCGTCGATTTCCAGAACGACGTCTCGGCCGCCGATATCTTCCTCGCCGCGCGCGAAGGCTTCGAATCGGTCGAACACGTGAAGCGCTACACCGCGATGGGCTTCGGCACCGACCAGGGCAAGCTCGGCAACATCAACGGCATGGCGATTCTCGCGCAGGCGCTCGGCAAGACCATTCCCGAGACCGGCACCACGACGTTCCGGCCGAACTACACGCCGGTCACGTTCGGCACGTTCGCCGGCCGCGAACTGGGCGAATTGCTCGACCCGGTGCGCAAGACCGCGATCCATGAATGGCACGTCGAACATGGCGCGGCGTTCGAAGACGTCGGCAACTGGAAGCGGCCGTGGTTCTACCCGAAGAAGGGCGAGGACCTGCACGCGGCGGTTGCGCGGGAGTCGCTCGCGGTGCGCACGAGCGTCGGCATTCTCGATGCGTCGACGCTCGGCAAGATCGACATTCAGGGCCCGGACTCCGCAAAGCTGCTGAACTGGGTGTACACGAACCCGTGGACCAAGCTCGAAGTCGGCAAGTGCCGCTACGGCCTGATGCTCGACGAGAACGGCATGATCTTCGACGACGGCGTGACCGTGCGCCTCGCCGATCAGCACTACATGATGACGACCACCACCGGCGGCGCGGCGCGTGTGCTCACGTGGCTCGAACGCTGGCTGCAAACCGAATGGCCCGACCTGCGCGTGCGGCTCGCGTCGGTCACCGATCACTGGGCGACCTTCGCGGTGGTCGGACCGCAGAGCCGCAAGGTGCTGCAAAAGGTTTGCGACGACATCGACTTCGCGAACGCGGCGTTCCCGTTCATGACATATCGTGAAGGCACGGTCGCCGGTGCGGCGGCGCGCGTGATGCGCATCAGCTTCTCGGGCGAACTCGCTTATGAAGTCAACGTGCCGGCCAACGTCGGACGCGCGGTATGGGAAGCGTTGATGGCCGCGGGCGAGGAGTTCAACATCACGCCGTACGGCACCGAGACGATGCACGTGCTGCGCGCGGAGAAGGGCTACATCATCGTCGGCCAGGATACCGACGGTTCGATGACGCCGCACGACCTCGGCATGGGCGGGCTCGTCGCGAAGTCGAAAGACTTTCTCGGCAAGCGCTCGCTCTCCCGCTCGGACACCGCGAAGGCGGGGCGCAAGCAACTGGTCGGGCTGCTATCGGAAGACGCATCGTTCGTGATCCCCGAGGGCTCGCAAATCGTCGCCGGTCCGTTCCAGGGCGATACCGCGCCGATGCTGGGGCATGTCACGTCGAGCTATTACAGCCCGATTCTGCAGCGCTCGATCGCGATGGCGGTCGTCAAGGGCGGCCTCGACAAGATCGGCACGACGGTCACGATTCCGCTCGCGAGCGGCAAACAGATCGCGGCGAAAATCGCGAGTCCGGTGTTCTACGACAGCGAAGGAGCACGTCAACATGTGGAATGAAACAGGCGGAACGGTATCGATCGTGGACCGTACGGTCGGGCGGCAGAACGGCGCGTGGCAGGAGTCGCCGCTGGTCGGTGTGGATGGCCTGCTGAAACAGCATCAGGCCAACGCGACTGCCGCGTTCCGGCTCGGCGAGCGGCCGTTTCTCGAACTCGTCAACGTGCGCGGCGATACGCGCGACGCGGCGTTCATCCGTGCGGTGGAACAGGTGGTCGGCTGCAAGCCGCCGGAGAAGGCAAACACCGTCGCGCGCGGCAACGGCTACGACATGCTGTGGCTCGGCCCGGACGAATGGCTCGTGCGTTCGGAGGCCGCGCATGATGCGACGCGCGCGGCGCCGTTGCTGGCGTTGCTCGGCGCGTCGTTCGCGGGCGTGTTCGCCTCGGCGGTCGATGTCGGCAGCGGCTATACGGTGCTCGAAATCAAGGGCACCCTGACGCGCGACGTGCTCGCGCGCGGCTGCCCGCTCGATCTGCATCCGAAACTATTCGGCGTGGGGCAGTGCGCGCAGAGCCATTATTTCAAGGCGTCGATCACGTTGCTGCCCACGGGCGCCGACAGTTTCGACATCGTCGTGCGCCGCAGCTTCGCGGATTACTTCGCCAGGATCATGCTCGACGCCGCGGAGCCGTTGATGTCCTGAGCGGGACACGATGGGCTTTGCCAATCGATTGCGGCCGGTGTGTGCGCGCCCCGGCCGCCGTTTTTTCCGTCTCTTCTTCCCCGTCTTCCGCCATGACGTCGACCCGGGTCGCCACCGCGCGTCTCACCGCGCGCGCGTGCGATGAGCACGATGCCAGTGCCGCGCTCGCGCTGCTCGATCAAAGCATCGCGCTGCGCCACCGCCGCATCGCGCTGATCCGTTATCTGCTCGCACGGCAACTCGGTGCGCCGCTCGAAGCGCGGCATCACGCGTACGTCGAAAAAGTCGCGGCCCGTCTGAGCGCAGAGGCGCTTGCGCGGATCGCCAGCGCCGCGCATGCGCGGTTGCGCACGTAGCGCCGAAACCTGGCGGCATGGCGGACGCGTCACGACGCCTCTGTTCCATCCCGACGACGCATTTCTTCTATGTGGCCGATTTATGTCGGCATCTACTGAGGACACAGTTTGCCCCATCCACGCGGAAGTCACCGCGTCAACCGCCGTATCCACGAGGGGATCACATGTCCACTGCTTTCCCGCTTCGCGCCAGCGCAGCCGCCCGGCTCGAACGCTTGCCGTTCTCCCGCTATCACCGAACCCTCTTCATCATCGTCGCGATCGCGTTCTTCTTCGATTCGGTCGACCTCGCCACGATGACCTTCGTGCTCGGTTCGATCAAGAACGAGTTCCATCTGTCGACCGCGACGACGGGGCTCGTCGCCAGTGCGAGTTTCTTCGGCATGGTGCTCGGCGCGGCCGTGGCGGGTCTGCTGGCGGATCGCTTCGGACGCCGGCCCGTGTTTCAATGGAGCATGGTGCTGTGGGGGCTGGCGTCGTATCTGTGTTCGACCGCGCAGAGCGTCGATGTGCTGATCCTGTATCGCGTGCTGCTCGGCGTCGGCATGGGGATGGAGTTTCCGATCGCGCAGACCTTGCTGTCGGAGTTCGTGCCCGCCGCATCGCGCGGCCGCCTGATTGCGCTGATGGATGGTTTCTGGCCGCTCGGCTTCATCACGTCGGGCGTGGTGTCGTATTTCGTGCTGCCGAACTTTGGCTGGCGCAGCGAGTTCGCGCTGCTCGCGATTCCGGCGGTGTTCGTGCTGATCGTCCGCCGTGTGGTGCCCGAGTCGCCGCGCTGGCTCGAACATCGTGCCCGTCATGAGGAAGCCGATCGTATTCTCGCCGGCATCGAGGCCAAGGTGATGCGCTCGGCGAACGTGAGCCAGTTGCCAGCACCGGTGATGCTGGCGGAACCCGCGGCGGCGAAGGGCACTGGCGCGTTACGCGAAATCTGGAGCCTGGCGTACCGGCGTCGCACGATCATGGTCTGGACGCTGTGGTTCTTCGCATTGCTCGGCTTTTATGGGCTGACGTCGTGGCTCGGCGCGTTGATGCAGCAGGCTGGCTTCGCGGTGACGAAGTCCGTGCTGTACACGGTGCTGATTTCCCTAGGCGGCGTGCCCGGCTTCATCTGCGCGGCGTGGCTCGTAGAGCGCTGGGGCCGCAAGCCGACCTGTATCGCGTCGCTCGCGGGCAGCGCGGTGATGGCGTACGTCTACGGGCAAACGGCGCTCCATGTGCAGACGCCGGGGCTGCTGATCTGTGCCGGACTCGCGATGCAGTTCTTCATGTTCTCGATGTGGGCGGTGCTGTACACGTACACCCCCGAGCTTTACGGCACCGGCGCGCGGGCGACCGGATCGGGCTTCGCGTCCGCGGTCGGCCGGGTCGGCTCGCTCATCGGTCCTTATGTCGTGGGCGTCGTGCTGCCGGTCTTCGGACAGGGCGGTGTGTTCTCGCTGGGCGCGATGTGCTTCGTGGTCGCCGCGGCGGCGGTGTGGATACTCGGGATCGAAACGCGTGGCATGGCGCTGGAAACACTCATGTCCGAAGCGGTCGAAGCCGATGCGCGCAGCGCGTTGACCGCTGTGCGGGAATGAAAGTCACGGGACGGAGCGCGCCGCACGCGACCGTACCCCGTCCCGTCGTACTCAATCCATCAATGCTCGCCGCCATCCAGCGCCGTGAGGATCTGATGCGCGGCGCTCACGCGCGCCTCGTTCGGGAAATTGCGGTTGGCGAGCAGCACGATGCCGATGCGCTTTTGCGGCACGAAGGCGACATACGCGCCGAAGCCATTGGTCGAACCGGTCTTGTTGATCCAGACATTCTGCTGCGGCTGCAGCGGTGGTTTGATTTCGGTCGCCGGCTTGCCGTCGAGGACCATTTCCGCCGAATTGCCGGCCAGCAAGGTCGGCAGCGCGACTGGATACGGGTACTGCTCCCAGATCA
Source organism: Paraburkholderia sp. BR10954 (assembly GCF_040965775.1). Classification (NCBI taxonomy): domain Bacteria; kingdom Pseudomonadati; phylum Pseudomonadota; class Betaproteobacteria; order Burkholderiales; family Burkholderiaceae; genus Paraburkholderia; species Paraburkholderia sp. BR10954. Next base: position 90,930 of record NZ_JBFRCK010000023.1, on the reverse strand, counting down.
GATCCTGAGTCAGCACACCGGCCTGGAAGTAGCCGGTATGCGTATCCGTGATCGCACGCTGGAACTGACCGTCGAGCGGAATCAGATTCATGTTCGCCTGCACGAAACGCAGCATATCGGCGGCGGTCGACTTCACTCCATACGCCTCAGCGGAAAGCACACCGCCCGTCAGACGGACCGGCGCACCGTCTTTCGCATAGCCCTGCGCGTAGTCCGGCATTTTCGCCGCTGGGACGTCGATGTAAGTGCTCTTCATGCCGAGCGCCGGAAACACGCGTTGCTGCATTAGCACTGTGAAGTCCTGCCCCATGCTTTTCGCGGTGATCAGGCCCAGCGTGCCGATGCCGGGATTCGAGTAGGTGCGGAACGTGCCGGGCGGATGAGCGGGCTGCCAGTCGTGCAAGTACTGCAGCAATTGCGCGTCGTTGTGGATGTCGTCCGGAACCTGGAGCGGCAGACCGCCGGGCGTGTGCGTGCCGAGGTTCAGCAGGCTCACTTTGCCGAACGGCCGGCCGCGCAGCGTCGGCAGATAGCGCTCCGTGCCGTCCGCCAACGACAGCTTGCCGTCGAGCTGCGCATACGACGCGAGCGTCGCCGTGAAGGTCTTGCTGACCGAGCCGAGTTCGAACAGCGTATCGCGTGTGACCGGCTTGCCGCTTTGGGTCGATGCGACGCCGTAGTTGTACACGTAGGGCTTGCCGTCGTCGATCACGCCAACCGCCATGCCGGCGATATGGTACTTCGCCATCAGCGGCCGGATCGCCGCATCGACGGTGGCTTGGCGTTGCGCGGCGGCTGGCTCGGCCGCGTGACCGGCGGGTGAGATCGCGGACAGCGTGAACAGCGCGAACGTCGCGGTTGTTATCAGTTTGAGCGCTCGGGTCTTCATTGCAAACGGGTCCTCGGTCGGGGAGTGTGAGTCGGCGGATCGGCGATTCGGCTGAGGCAGCACTATCGGGCTTTTGCGAAACGCTGGCAAACGAGGATATGTTGCGCCGGGGTAAAGAAAAAGTTGTGGGCCGCAGCGCGAGCTATGCCGGCGTTGTCGGTTGTGGCCAAACGCGTGTCGGGTTCGGCACAGGTGCCGCTGCGAGCGGCCGCTACGCTGGTGGAACGGCGCGCCATGCAGCGTGCGGGCGCGCCGCTCACGAACATGGAGACGAGACAATGAGCAGCAATCGCGGCGTCGTGTATCTGGGGCAGGGCAAGGTCGAAGTGCAGTCGATCGACTATCCGAAGATGGTCGATCCACGTGGCCGCTCGATCGGCCATGGCGTAATCCTGAAGGTGGTGAGCACGAATATCTGCGGCTCCGATCAGCACATGGTGCGTGGCCGCACGACCGCCGAGGTCGGCCTCGTGCTCGGGCACGAGATTACCGGCGAAGTGATCGAGGTAGGGCGCGACGTCGAAACGCTGAGCGTCGGCGATCTGGTGTCGGTGCCGTTCAACGTGGCCTGCGGACGCTGCCCGACCTGCAAGGCACAGCATACCGGCGTGTGCCTGAACGTCAATCCGTCGCGCGCGGGCGGCGCGTATGGCTATGTCGACATGGGCGGATGGATTGGCGGCCAGGCCGAATACGTACTCGTGCCGTATGCGGACTTCAATCTGCTGAAATTCCCGGACCCGGCGCAGGCGATGGCGAAGATCCGCGACCTGACCTGCCTGTCCGACATTCTGCCGACCGGCTATCACGGCGCGGTGATGGCCGGCGTGAAGCCCGGCGCGACAGCCTATATCGCGGGCGCGGGACCGGTCGGCATGGCGGCGGCCGCGTCGGCGCGCCTGCTGGGTGCAGCGTGCACGATCGTCGGCGACATGAACGAGGCGCGCCTCGCGCACGCGCGCAAGATGGGCTTCCAGACCATCGATCTGTCGAAGGACGCGACGCTCGGCGAACAGATCGAGCAGATCCTCGGCAAGCCCGAAGTGGATTGCGCGGTGGACTGCGTCGGCTTCGAAGCGCACGGTCACGGCAGCAGCGGCTCACACGAGGAAGCCCCGGCCACGGTGCTCAATTCGCTGATGGAGATCACCCGCGCGGCCGGCGCGATCGGCATTCCCGGCCTCTACGTGACCGACGATCCCGGCTCGGCCGACGCCGCCGCACGCAAGGGCAGTCTCAGTTTGCGTTTCGGCCTGGGCTGGGCCAAGTCGCATTCGTTCCACACCGGGCAGACGCCGGTCATGAAGTACAACCGCAATCTGATGCAGGCGATCCTGTGGGATCGTTTGCCGATCGCCGATATCGTCAACGTGACGGTGGTATCGCTCGACGATGCGCCCGAGGGCTATCGGCAATTCGACGGCGGCGCGCCGAAGAAGTTTGTGATCGACCCGCATGGGCTTTTGAAGGCGGCTTGAGGTCGCCAGCCGCCAGAGTGCCGCCGAAGCGCTGGGTGGGCTGCCGGTCCACGCAGCGCGTTGTCTTACGCACGCGCTGAACGGGTACGCCGTTCAGCGCGTATCTTAATTGATCAAGCCGCCAGCACTGGCGCATTAGACAGCGAAGGCGCCTGGCTGCGGCGCTCGCGGGTGGGCGCGGTGCCGAACGCATCGCGATAGCTCTTCGAGAAGTGGCAGGCCGACTGGAAGCCGCACGCCATCGTGATGTGCATGATCGACATGTCGGTCTGCAATAGCAGTTCGCGTGCGCGCCGCAGGCGCAGCGTCAGGTAGTAATGCGTCGGCGTCATGCCCAGGTGCTCGCGGAACAGCCGCTGCAACTGCCGTTGCGACATGCCGGCGAGCCGCGCCAGTTCCTCGCGCGACAGCGGCTCCTCGATGTTGTTCTCCATCAGCGAGATCACTTCGAACAGCGACTTGTTGGCCGAGCCGAGCCGCGCGACCAGCGGCATCTTCTGCTGCGCGCTGGTGTCGCGCACGTGTTCGACGATGAACTGCTCGGCGATCTGCGTGACGCGCGCGGTACCGACGCGTGGCGAAATCAGGTTCAGCATCATGTCGAGCGGCGCGACGCCGCCAGTGCAGGTCACCCGATCCCGATCGATCACGAACAGCTCTTTCAGAAAGCGCGTGTCGGGAAACTCCTCCTTCAGCGCCGACATGTTTTCCCAATGAATCGCGCACGCATAACCGGCCAGCAGACCGGCGCGCGCGAGCGCATAGGTGCCCGTGCACAGACTGCCCAGCACGGAGCCCATGCGCGCGAAACGGCGCAGCGCGGACAGATGCTCGGCGGTAGTTGAGCGCTGCACGTCGATGCCGCCGACCACGAACACGATATCGGGTTGCCCGACGCATTCGACCGGACCCGTATCGACGGAAAGCCCGTTGCTCGCCATGACCGGGCCGCCGGCGGGACTCACGATCGACCAGCGGTAAAGCGTCTGGCCCGTCAGGTAGTTCGCCATGCGTAGCACTTCGATCGCGTTGGTGAACGCGATCATCGTGAAGTTGGGAACCGGCATGAATGCGAAATGCGACAACGATGCCGTGCGATCGGTGGACATGGGAACGGGGAATCCTGATTTGAATGTCGCGTCGCCGTGGGGCAGGCGACTATCTCAATTCTGAATATCAGGGCAACTACCGTGCCATCAGGCTAAACCCTTGGATGCTGCGCACAAAGCGTGGAATGGCTAAGCAATTGACTGATTAAATCGCTTCCCCGCGGCACCAGAACGGCGCCGCGACGGCGGTACGGCGCACCCGAACGGCGCAGTAAGACTGTCTTGTAGTGCAGCCCCGCGCAGGCGGACCGCGCCGACTTGTCGAAAAAGGACGCGCATGGCGGAAAAGGCAAAGAACGCGTCTGAATTCGTAAATCGACGCGCGGGCCGACCGTCAAGAATAGATCCAAGGCAAAGCGGCGGCGCGATCCGCCGGCAACCCGCAACAGCCTCCCGTCAACGTTCTTACGGACCTTCCATGTCGAACCCGAATCCCTTCTTCGAAGACTCGCTGCCGGCGCGCGATCCGGCGGTGCGCGGCGCCATTCTGAAAGAGCTCGAGCGTCAGCAGTCGCAAGTCGAGCTGATCGCGTCGGAAAACATCGTGTCGCGCGCCGTACTCGACGCGCAGGGCTCGGTGCTGACCAACAAATACGCGGAAGGGTATCCGGGCAAGCGCTACTACGGCGGTTGCGAATACGTCGACGAGATCGAGACGCTCGCGCTCGATCGTATCAAGCGACTGTTCGACGCGAAGTTCGCCAACGTGCAGCCGCATTCCGGCGCGCAGGCGAACGGCGCGGTGATGCTCGCACTGACGAAGCCGGGCGATACGGTGCTCGGCATGTCGCTCGACGCGGGCGGGCATCTCACGCACGGCGCGAAGCCCGCGTTGTCGGGCAAGTGGTTCAACGCGGTGCAGTACGGCGTGCGGCGCGACACGATGCTGATCGACTACGAGCAGATCGAGGAACTGGCGCAACAGCACAAACCGACACTGCTGATCGCGGGCTTCTCCGCCTATCCGCGCGCGCTCGACTTCGCACGGCTGCGCGCAATCGCCGACGGCGTCGGTGCGAAGCTGATGGTGGACATGGCGCATATCGCCGGTGTGATCGCGGCCGGCCGTCACGACAATCCGGTCCCGCATGCGCACGTGGTCACGTCGACCACCCACAAGACCTTGCGCGGTCCGCGCGGCGGTTTCGTGCTGACCAACGACGAAGAGATCGCGAAGAAGATCAACTCCGCCGTGTTCCCCGGCTTGCAGGGCGGCCCGCTGATGCACGTGATCGCCGGCAAGGCGGTCGCGTTCGGCGAGGCGCTGCAGCCGGGCTTCAACACCTATATCGACAGCGTACTCGCGAACGCGCGGGCGCTCGGCGACGTGCTGAAAGCGGGCGGCGTCGATCTGGTGACGGGCGGCACCGACAACCATCTGCTGCTGGTCGATTTGCGGCCGAAGGGGCTCAAGGGCAATCAGGTCGAACAGGCGCTGGAGCGCGCGGGAATCACCTGCAACAAGAACGGCATTCCGTTCGATACGGAGAAGCCGACGGTCACGTCCGGCATTCGTCTCGGCACGCCGGCGGGCACGACGCGCGGCTTCGGCGTCAGCGAGTTTCGCGAGGTCGGGCGTCTGATCGTCGAGGTGCTCGATGCGCTGCGCGCGTCCCCCGAAGGCGACGCCGCCACCGAACAACGTGTGCGCCGCGAGATTTTCGCGCTATGCGAGCGCTTCCCCATTTACTGAGTACGCGTGGAGCAAACGATGAGTCAACTGCACGAGAACAGCATCATCATCGACGGGCTGAACATTTCGAAGTTCGAGCGCTCGGTGTTCGAGGACATGCGCAAGGGCGGCGTCACCGCCGTGAACTGCACGGTGTCGGTCTGGGAAAGCTTTCAGAAGACCGTCGACAACATCGCCGAGATGAAGCAGCAGATCCGCCAATACAGCGAGATCCTCACGCTGGTGCGCACCACCGAAGACATTTACCGCGCGAAGAAAGAGAACAAGACCGGCATCATCTTCGGCTTCCAGAACGCGCATGCGTTCGAGGACAACCTCGGCTATATCGAGGCGTTCAAGGATCTCGGCGTCAACGTGGTGCAGCTTTGCTACAACACGCAGAACCTCGTCGGCACCGGCTGCTACGAGCGCGACGGCGGTCTCTCGGGTTACGGGCGCGAAGTGATTCAGGAGATGAACCGCGTCGGCATCATGGTCGATCTGTCGCATGTGGGCGGCAAGACCTCGTCGGAGGCGATCGCGGCGTCGAACAAACCGGTCTGCTATTCGCATTGCTGCCCGTCGGGGCTCAAGGAGCATCCGCGCAACAAGACCGACGAGCAGCTGAAGGAGATCGCCGATGCTGGCGGCTTCGTCGGCGTGACGATGTTCGCGCCGTTCCTGAAGCGCGGCCCCGATGCGACCGTCGAAGATTACCTCGAGGCGATCGAGTACGTGGTGAACGTGATCGGCGAGGACCAGGTGGGAATCGGCACCGATTTCACACAGGGCTACAGCACCGAGTTCTTCGACTGGATCACGCACGACAAGGGCCGTTATCGCCAGTTGACGAACTTCGGCAAGGTCGTGAATCCGGAAGGCATTCGCACGATCGGCGAGTTTCCGAACCTCACCGCCGCGATGGAACGCGCCGGCTGGAGCGAGACGCGCATCCGCAAGATCATGGGCGAGAACTGGGTACGGGTGTTCGGCGAAGTCTGGAAGGTGTGAGCCTTCTTACAGTGGATAAAAACGGAGTTCCCACATGCAACCTCAACTGCCCATCGATGTGAATCCGGACACCGGCGTCTGGACCACCGACGCGCTGCCGATGCTCTACGTGCCGCGTCATTTCTTCACCAACAACCACGTCGCCGTCGAGGAAGCGCTCGGCCGCGACACGTACGCCGAGATTCTCTACAAGGCCGGCTACAAGTCCGCCTATTTCTGGTGCGAGAAGGAAGCGAAACAGCATGGCCTCACCGGCATGGCGGTATTCGAGCACTACCTGAACCGTCTGTCGCAGCGCGGCTGGGGCCTGTTCAGGATCATCGAGGCCGAGCCGGCGAGCTCGCATGCGCGGATCGAACTACGGCACTCGTCGTTCGTGCTCGCGCAACCGGGCAAGACCGGCAAGCTTTGCTACATGTTCGCCGGCTGGTTCGCGGGCGCGATGGACTGGGTCAACGACACCGCGCCCGACGGCGCGCGCAAGGGCCCGCCGTCGCAATCGAAAGAAGCAAGCTGCGCGGCGGAGGGACACGAGTACTGCGTATTCGAAGTGTCGCCGCTGGCGTCAATCTAATCCGAGCATTCCGAGGTCGATCGCGATGCGTTACCCGAACCTTTTCAAGCCGCTCACGTTGAACAAGCTGACGCTGCGCAACCGCATCGTCAGTACCGCGCACGCGGAGGTCTACGCGGAACCGGGTGGCCTGCCCGGCGACCGTTATATCCGCTACTACGAGGAAAAGGCCAAGGGCGGCGTCGGACTCGCCGTGTGCGGCGGGTCGAGCCCGGTGTCGATCGACAGCCCGCAAGGCTGGTGGAAGTCGGTGAATCTCGCCACCGACAAGATCGTCGATCCGCTCGCGCGGCTCGCCGAAGCGATGCACGCGCATGGCGCGAAGATCATGATTCAGGCCACTCACATGGGACGCCGCTCGGCGTTTCACGGCGAGCACTGGCCGCATCTGATGTCGCCGTCGGGAGTGCGCGAACCGGTGCATCGCGGCAACGCGAAGATCATCGAGGTCGAGGAGATTCGCCGCATCATCGGCGACTTCGCGGCGGCCGCGAAGCGCGTGAAGGATGCGGGCATGGACGGCATCGAAATCTCGGCCGCGCACCAGCATCTGATCGATCAGTTCTGGAGCCCGCGTACCAACTTCCGTACCGACGAATGGGGCGGCTCGCTCGAAAACCGCCTGCGTTTCGGCGTCGAAGTGTTGCAGGCGGTGCGCGCGGCGGTGGGCGCCGACTTTTGCGTCGGCCTGCGCATGTGCGGCGACGAATTTCATGAAGACGGGCTCGATCACGAACAGCTGAAGGAAATCGCCCAGGCGATGAGCGAGAGCGGTCTGATCGATTATCTCGGCGTGATCGGTTCCGGCGCGGACACCCACAACACGCTCGCCAACTGCATGCCGCCGATGGCGCTGCCGCCCGAGCCGTTCGTGCATCTGGCGGCCGGCATCAAGCAGGTCGTCAAGGTGCCGGTGATGCACGCGCAAAGCATTCGCGACGCGGGCCAGGCCGAGCGGCTGCTCGCGAGCGGCATGGTCGATCTGGTCGGCATGACGCGCGCACAGATCGCCGATCCGCATATGGTCATCAAGATCCGCGATGGCCGCGAGGACGAAATCAAGCAGTGCGTTGGCGCGAACTACTGCATCGACCGTCAGTACAACGGGCTCGACGTGCTGTGCGTGCAGAACGCCGCGACCTCACGCGAAGCGACGATGCCGCACGTGATCGCGAAGTCGCGCGGACCGAAGCGCAAAGTCGTCGTGGTCGGCGCGGGGCCGGCGGGGCTCGAAGCGGCGCGCGTCGCGAAGTCGCGCGGTCACGACGTGGTGCTGTTCGAGAAGAACGATCACGTCGGCGGCCAGATCATGCTGGCGGCGAAAGCGCCACAGCGCGAGCAGATGGCGGGCATCGTGCGCTGGTTCGACATGGAGACGAAGCGCCTCGGCGTGGACCGCCGCCTCGGTGTCGCCGCCGACGAGCGGACCATCATGGCCGAGAAGCCCGATATCGTCGTGCTCGCCACCGGCGGTTCGGCGTTCACGTCGCAGGTCGCGGCGTGGGGTGTCGACGCGGGGCTCGCGGTCAGTTCGTGGGACGTGCTGGCCGGCAAGGTCGAGCCGGGCAAGAACGTGCTCGTGTACGACGGCGTCAGCACGCATGCGGGCGCGGGCGTCGCGGATTTCATCGCGAGCCGTGGCGGCAACGTGGAGATCGTCACGCCTGACGTGAAGGTTGCCGACGACGTCGGCGGCACCACATTCCCGATCTTCTATCGCCGTCTGTACGCGCAAGGCGTGATCCATACGCCGAACTACTGGCTCGACAAGGTGTACGAGGAGGACGGCAAGAAGATCGCCGTGATCCGCAACGAGTACACCGAGGAGCAGGAAGAACGCGCGGTCGATCAGGTCGTGATCGAAAACGGCAGTACGCCGAACGATCAGCTTTACTGGAAGCTGAAGCCTGAATCGGTCAATCGCGGGCAGGTGGACGTGCACAAGCTGTTCGCGTCCGAACCGCAGCCGTGTCTGGACGAGCAACTCGGCAATGGCCGCTTCCTGCTGTTCCGGGTCGGCGACTGCATCTCGATGCACAACATTCACGGCGCGATCTACGACGCGCTGCGCCTTTGCAAGGATTTCTGACGATGAGCCCCGTGTTTGTCATCACCGTCCTGCTGTGGGTGTCGGTGGCCGGTCTCGCGTTCGCGCTGGCACGCCGCGCCGCCTACTGGCGCGAAGGCCGCGCGACCGTCGCGGGCGCCTACGGCTGGGCCAATCTGCTCGCGATCCCGAAGCGCTACTTCGTCGACCTGCATCATGTGGTTGCGCGCGACCCGTACATCGCACGCACGCACGTTGCGACGGCGGGCGGAGCGATCCTCGCGATGGCGCTCGTGTTCGTCAACTACGGCTTCGCGATCTACTCGCCGTGGCTCGACAAGCTGATCTTCGTTGCCGCGCTGGCGATGCTGATCGGCACGGTGTTCGTCTGGCGCCGCCGGCATGGCGCGAAGACGGTGCCGGCGCGGCTCTCGCGTGGGCCGTGGGATCAGTTGCCGCTGCTGCTGGGTTCGTTCGCGCTCGGTCTTGCATTGTTCATCGCATTGCCTGCGACGGCGATGTCCGGTGCGCTCGCGGTGATCGTCGCGCTGCTGATCGCGGCGGGCGCGTTCACGATGACGTTCGGCGCGGCGCGCGGCGGTCCGATGAAACATGCGTTGGCGGGGCTGCTGCACCTTGCGTTTCATCCGCGTCAGGAGCGCTTTGCCGATGCCGCCGCGGCGCGTAACGCTCCCGACGCAGTGCCGCCCACGGCATTGAAAATGCCGCTGCTCGACGCGAAGGAATACGGCGTCGGCAAGCCGGTCGAATTCCGCTGGAACCAGTTGCTGAGCTTCGATGCCTGCGTGCAATGCGGCAAATGCGAAGCGGCGTGCCCCGCGTTCGCGGCGGGACAGCCGTTGAACCCGAAGAAGCTGATTCAGGATCTGGTGACGGGCATGGTGGGCGGCACCGACGCGCAATACGCGGGCAGCCCGACGCCGGGCATTCCGATCGGCAAGCATGGGGGCGCGCCGGGCAAGCCGCTCATTTCGACGCTGATCGAAGCGGACACGCTGTGGTCGTGCACGACCTGCCGCGCCTGCGTGCAGGAGTGCCCGATGCTGATCGAGCATGTCGATGCGATCGTGGACATGCGCCGCAATCAGACGCTCGTCGAAGGCAGCGTGCCGGGCAAGGGGCCGGCGACGCTCGCGAATCTGCGCGAGACCGGCAGCAGCAACGGCTACGACATCGGCGCGCGTTACGACTGGGCCGTCGATTTGCAGGTGCAGGTGGCGCAACCCGGTCGTCATGTGGACGTACTGCTGATCGCCGGCGAAGGTGCTTTCGACATGCGCTATCAGCGCACGCTGCGCGCGCTCGTCAAGGTGCTGAACCGCGCGGGTGTCGATTACGCGGTGCTGGGTGGCGTCGAAACCGATACCGGCGACACCGCGCGGCGTCTCGGCGACGAAGCCACGTTCCAGCAACTGGCTCGTACGCTGATCGGCACGCTCGCGCAGTACTCGTTCGCACGCCTCGTCACCGCCGATCCGCATGTGCTGCATAGCCTGCGCAACGAGTATCGCGCGCTCGGCGGCTTCTATCAGGTGCAGCACCACACGGCGCTGATCGACGAACTGATCGCGAGCGGCAAGCTGTCGCCGCGCGTGGCCGCCGCCGTGGCGGAACGCAACATCACGTATCACGACCCGTGCTATCTGGGCCGTTACAACGGTGAGACGGAAGCGCCGCGCCGTGTGCTGAAGAGCATCGGCATCAAGGTGGTCGAGATGGAGCGACACGGGATGCGCGGGCGCTGCTGCGGCGGTGGCGGCGGCGCACCGTTGACCGATATCCCCGGCAAACGGCGGATTCCCGACATCCGTATCGATGACGCGCGCGCAAGCGGCGCAGAGATCGTCGCGGTCGGCTGCCCGAATTGCACGGCGATGCTCGAAGGGGTAGTGGGGCCGCGCCCGGAAGTACTCGACGTGGCCGAACTGGTCGCCGCGGCGCTGGAGTAACGCGATGATGAATACGCTCAAACGAATCGATCCGCGCCGGCCGTTCACGGTGACGGCGCAGGGACTCCGGCGCATCACGCTCGGCGCCGTTGGCGTGGCGGATGCCGGCGGCAGTGCGTCGCTAGCTGAAGCGCGTCACGCCGCGCATCACGAACAGCCGAAGCCGCGCCGCACGACGGCCACGCCGCACCATGTGCTGCTGGTTGCGGCGCACGCGGATCGGGGCGCGCTCGATGAATACGCGCGCCAAACGCTTGCGGCCGCCGCGCTGATCGCGGACTTGCAAGCCGAAGTCGTGCTGCTCGTGTTCGGCGAATTCACCGGCGATGCCGCCGCGCTCGGCGCCGACAAGCTGATCGAATTGCCGATGTTCGATCGCCGCACCTACGCGCCGGACGATGAGCTGAATGCGCTGGCGGCCTGCGTCGCAGCCTACGCGCCCGCCCACGTTTTTCTGCCCGACAACGCGACCGGCGACGGCGACCTGGGCCGCCGTTATGCGTCGGTGGCCGATGCAAGCGTCGCGACGCACGTCGTCGAGATCGACGCAGCGCACGTGTCCACCTATATCCGCGCGAATACGGCGCTCGCCAGCCGCGCGCTGCCCGAAGTCGTGCTGCTCGCACCGAATGCGGTCGATCCGAAGCTGCCGTTCGTCGGCGCGGGCGAACGGGTCGCGTGGCGCTTCGAGCGGGAGGCGGATAGCCCGGTCGCGCAACGCGCAATCCGCGATCTCGGCATCGACGAAATCGATGCGGCGCAAGTCGCGCTGGAAGAGGCGGACTTCATCGTATCGGCGGGCAACGGCGTGAGCGACGTACCCGCGTTCGAGCGGCTCGCGACGACCCTCGGCGCGGCGATCGGCGCGAGCCGGGTCGCCGTCGACGACGGCAAGTTCACGCGCGACAAGCAGATCGGCGCGACCGGTAAGACCGTCGAGGCGAGCGTGTATATCGCGTTCGGCATCTCCGGCGCTGTTCAGCATCTGCAGGGCATCAAGGATTGCCGCCATGTGATCGCGGTCAATCTCGACGCGAGCGCGCCGATCGCGAAGCGCGCGAATCTGACCGTGATCGCGGACGCGCAGGAAACCATCGCGGCGCTCAACGAAGCCGCGGCCGCGGCGCGCGGCGCGCGCGCCACCTCGGCCGCACTGCTGCAGCCGGGCAAGCTTGCTGAAGGAGTGCTCGCATGAAGATCGCCGTGCTGGTTTCAATCGGACGTCATCCGGTCAGCGGCGTCGCGCGCTACAGCCGCAATGATGCGGCGGCGTTGACGCTGGCGCTGTCGCTCGCGAGAACGCATGGCGCGACGCTCGACGTGCTTCATGCGGGCGATCCGTCGAATGCCGCATTGAACGAGTATCTGGCGCTCGGCGCGCATTCGGTCGAAGTGCTCGAGATGCCACCCGACGCCGATCCGGCGCCACAACTCGCCGCGCGTTTGCGTGGCTACGAACTGGTGCTGACCGGCACGCGCGCCGAAGGCGGCTTCGATAGCGGCATGTTGCCGTATCGCGTCGCGCATGCGCTGGCGGTACCGCTCGTCGGCGCCGCTGTGGATCTGGCCATGCGCGACGGTTGCGCGCAGGTCCGGCAGTTCATGCCGAAAGGCCTGCGACGGCGCGTCGAAGTGCGGCTGCCCGCGTTGATCGCCGTGCATCCGCTCGCGAACGCCGCGACGTCGTACGCATATGCGCGGCTGCGCGAGGGCAAGATCGAGCGCACCGCCGCGCCGGGCGCCGCCGTGCCGCACGGCACCACTCCCGAACAGTCCGCATGGACCATCGGCCCCGCCACCGCGAAACCGGTGCGGCTCGCCGCCGCCGAAAAGCGCTCGGGCCACGCACGCATGCTGTCGGCGACGACGACCGAGAGCCGCGGCGGCAGCGTCGTAATTGAAGGGAGTTCCGTCGAAAAAGCACAAGTGATCCTCGCGTATTTGCGCGAGCATCAACTGGTGGATTACTGAATTCCGGCTCGGGCCAGCATGCGACCAGGAGGGCCTGGCGCGGCGCCAGACGTGACACGCAACGGAGCACACAATGAAAGTTTCCGCAGACGTTCGCGCAATGATCGAACGCCGCAAGCAGAATTACACGCTGGAAGCGCCGTTCTATACGAGCGAGGAAATATTCGCGCTCGATATCGACGCGATTTTCCGCCAGCACTGGATTCAGGTCGCGGTCGAGCCCGACGTGCCCGAGCCGGGCGATTACGTGACGGTCGAGTTCGGCAACGACTCGATCCTGATCGTGCGCGACGACGATATGCAGGTGCGCGCGTTTCATAACGTCTGCCGCCATCGCGGCGCGCGTTTGTGCAATACCGGCAAGGGCTCGCTTGGCAACATCGTCTGTCCGTATCACAGCTGGACGTATAGCCTGACCGGTGACCTGATGTTCGCCGAACACATGGGCGAACAGTTCGACCGCTGCAAACATAGCCTCAAAGCCGTGCATGTCGAGAATCTCGCCGGGCTGATTTTCATCTGCCTCGCCGAGCAGCCGCCCGCCGATTTTTCGGTGATGCGCGCCGCAATGGAACCGTATCTGTTGCCGCACGATCTGGCCGGCTGCAAGATCGCCGCGTCGATCGACATCATCGAGGAGGGCAACTGGAAGCTGACGATGGAGAACAATCGCGAGTGCTATCACTGCGTCGCGAACCATCCGGAGCTGACCGTCTCGCTGTACGAATACGGCTTCGGTTATCAGCGCACGCCGGCGAACGAGGAGGGCATGGCCGCGTTCGAGGCGACGGTCGCGCGCCGCACCGCGCAGTGGGAGGCGATGCAGTTGCCATCGGCGGAAATCGAGCGGCTCGCCGATCTGGTCACCGGGTTTCGCACGCAACGTCTGCCGCTCGATCGCGACGGCGAATCGCAGACGCTCGACGCGAAGGTCGCCTCGAAGAAACTGCTCGGCGGTTTCAAGGAGGCCGATCTCGGCGGCTTGTCGTTCTGGACCCAGCCGAATTCGTGGCATCACTTCATGAGCGACCATATCGTCAGTTTCTCGGTGATTCCGCTGTCGGCCGGCAAGACGCTGGTGCGCACTAAATGGCTCGTGCACAAGGACGCGCGCGAAGGCATCGATTACGACGTCGACAATCTGACCGCCGTGTGGCGCGCGACCAACGACCAGGATCGCGCGCTCGTTGAATATTCGCAGCGCGGCGCGACGAGCAGCGCGTATGAGCCGGGTCCGTATTCGCCGTTCACCGAAGGACTCGTCGAAAAGTTCTGCGAATGGTATATCGGCCGTCTCGCGGATTACGACGCGGACCCGCGAGCAGCGCACGACGAGAAAGTCGTGTCGTTCGCGCGCTGAGTGCAACACCGCAATGACGAGCGGGGGGACAACCATGATGCGCGACCAGGCCATGTTTCAACCGGACATCGAGCAGACTTCTGAGAATCCAGCTGGCGCGCCGAGCCGCGTCACCCAGCCGCGCTTCTGGGATGCGCTGCCGGCGCGCTGGAGCAGTGATTCCGACGACACGCTGGAGTGCTGCCAGGTTCGCAGCGAAACGCACGACGTGAAGAGTTTCTTCTTCCGCGCGCCATCCGGCCGGGCGTTCGTGTTCGAGCCGGGGCAGTTCATTACGCTGGAGCTGGAGATCGACGGCGAGCGGGTCAATCGCTGCTATACGATCTCGTCGCCGCCCACGCGGCCCCATACGATTTCGATCACCGTGAAGCGCGTGCCGGGCGGCCCGGTGTCCAACTGGCTGCACGACAATCTGCATGCGGGCATGCAGGTGCGCGTGCTGGGGCCTGCCGGTGAGTTCACCTGCGCGCGGCATCCGGCGCGCAAGTTCCTGTTTTTGTCGGCGGGCTCGGGCATCACGCCGCTGATGTCGATGAGCCGCACGCATCATGAACTCGGCGAGGACAGCGATATCGTCTTCGTGCATAGCGCGCGCACGCCGGACGACATCATCTTCGCGCGCGAGCTCGATCTGATCGCCGCGAATCAGGCGCATTTCCGCACAGCGTTCGTTTGTGAGCGCGTGGGCGCGCGCACCAATTGGCCCGGCATCACCGGCTTTCTGACGCTGCCGCTGCTGAAGCTGATTGCACCGGATTTTTTGGAGCGGGAAATTTTCACCTGCGGCCCCGCGCCGTATATGCAAGCGGTGCGCAAACTGCTCGACGAGGGCGGCTTCGACCGCCAGCACTATCACGAGGAAAGCTTCTCGTTCGAGACCGTCAGCGAGGTGGCCGCGCAATTGACCGAAGCGCATGTCGCGGACGCGCTGCGCGAAGCGCCGGCGGCGCCGGTCGAAACCGGAACGCGCTACAAGGTGAGCTTTACGCGCAGTCATCGCGAGATCGAGTGCGGCGCCGGCCAGCATGTGCTCGAAGCGGCGAAGCAGGCGGGCGTGCGGCTGCCGGCGTCGTGCACCCAAGGCATGTGCGGCACCTGCAAGGTGAAGCTCGTGTCGGGCGAAGTGGCGATGAAGCACGCGGGCGGTATCCGTCAGCGCGAGATTGATCAGGGCATGGTGCTGCTGTGCTGTAGCAAGCCGCTGAGCGATCTCGTCGTCGACAAGTAATACGACTGACAACACCACAAGAACACGGCAAATACTGCGCGGATTTGCGTGGAAGTCGCATGCGGACAACTGCATGTCGCAAAACAACGCTACCCGGCAATTCTGGTTGGCGATTCTAAATGCGCGATCTGCAGTTCGATGGCAAACGCGTCAATGGGCAAATGTATCAACGGGAGAACGTCGATGAGACTGATCGGAAAGATAGTGGTGGCAAGCGCGTTGGGGGTGATGCTGGCGGCGGTCAGTGCGGGCGTGTCGGCCGATTCGAAGCCGACCATCAAGATCGGTTACGTGGAGGGCTGGGACGATAGCGTTGCGACGTCGAACGTGGCCGCCGATGTGATCGAAAAACGCCTCGGTTATCAGGTGCAGCTGGTGCCGGTCGCGGCCGGCGTGATGTGGCAGGGTGTGGCGCGCGGCGATCTCGACGCGACGCTGTCCGCGTGGCTGCCGGTCACGCACGGCGCGTACTGGAACAACTTCAAGGACAAGGTGGTCGACCTCGGGCCGAACTTCAACGACGCGAAGATCGGACTGATCGTGCCGGACAACGTGGACGTGAAGAGCGTCAGCGATCTGCAGGCGAAGAAGACGGAATTCGGCGCGCGCATCGTCGGCATCGACGCTGGGGCTGGCGTGATGCAGAAAACCAGCGAGGCGATCAAGGCCTATGGGCTCGACTATCAGCTGATGCCGAGTTCCGGCAGCGCGATGACCGCCGAACTGGCGCGCTCGGAGGCGGCCAGCAAGCCGATCATCGTGACCGGCTGGAAGCCGCACTGGATGTTCGCGAAGTACAAGCTGAAATTCCTCGACGATCCGAAGAAGGTGTTCGGTGAAGCGGAGCACGTGGATACCGTGATCAATCCCGAGCTCGAGAAAAAAGCACCGACCGTGGTCGCGTTCCTGAAGAAGTTCCAATGGAAGCCGGGCGAAATCGACACGGTGATGCTGGCCACGCAGAACGGCGAAAAGCCGGCCGCGGCCGCCGACGCCTGGGTCAGCGCGCACTCGGATCGGGTGGATAGCTGGGTGAAGTAAGCCGGCAAGCGTTGGCGCAGCCTGATGAAACGCCGCTTTTCAGCGGCGTTTTCTGTTTACCTCAGCACGACGGTGCGCTCGCCGTTGATGAACACGCGCCGCTCGACGAACGCCTTCACCGCGCGCGCGAGCGTAATGCATTCGACGTCGCGTCCGGTCGTCAGCAGCCGTTCGGGGCTGTACGAGTGATCGACGGGTTCGACTCCCTGCTCGATGATCGGACCTTCGTCGAGATCGTCGGTAACGAAATGCGCGGTGGCGCCGATCACCTTGACGCCGCGCGCATGGGCCTGGTGATACGGTTTCGCCCCCTTGAACCCGGGCAGGAACGAATGATGGATATTGATCGCGCGCCCGGCGAGCGCGCGGCTCGTTTCGGCGGACAGGATCTGCATGTAGCGCGCGAGAATCAGCAGCTCGGCGCCGGACGATTCGAACAGTTCGAGAAGTTGCGCTTCCTGTTGCGGCTTCGTGTCGGCGGTAATCGGCAGATGATGGAACGGCAGGCCGTGCTGACGTGCGAGCGGTTCGAGATCGCGATGATTCGAGCCGATGCCGACGATGTCTATCTTCAGCTCGCCCATGCGCCAGCGAAACAGCAGATCGGCGAGGCAGTGTTCGAGTTTGGACACCATAATGAGGACCTTCGGCCGCACCGACAGATCGTGGATCGCCCACGTCATCCGGAAGCGTTCGGCGATCGGCGCGAATTCCTGCTTGAGCGTGGCGATCTGCAGCGCGTCGTCGCGATCGACGTGGTGAAACACGCAGCGCACGAAAAAGCGCTCGCTGAGTTCGTCGTCGAATACGGTCAGTTCGTCGACATAGCAACGATGCCGTTCGAGAAAGCCGGCGACGGCGGCAACCTGGCCCGCCGCGCTCGGACACGCGACGGTGAGGACCCCTTGAGCAGGACGGGAAATGGCGGACATGAGCTCTCCACATTGACGATCAGGCGAGGCCGCGGGGCGCGGCGCGCATCGTCGCAGTAGAGCAAATCGGGCGATCGCGGGGATAGAAGCTAACCGCCGTTGCGCTGGAATGGGAACGCCAGGAGGATCTGCCGCACTAGTCCGCAGGGTCCTGCCCGAGCCTTCGCTTCAGCGTATCGATCAGCGCGCGGACTTTCGCCGGCGGATGACTCGTCGGCGGAAACACGGCCTGGATGCTTGCCGGCGCGGTTGCCCATTCGGGCAGCAGCCGGATCAGCCGTCCCGCCGCGACGTCGTCCGCGATCGAAAAATCCGTCAGCAGACCGATGCCGCCGCCCGCGAGCGTCGCCGCCCGGCAGGCATCGGCCGTGTTGACACGCAGCGCGGACGCGCAGCGCACGCTCGCGGTTTTACCGTCGACGTGCCGCAGATCGAGCGTCAACGGATGCGGCAGCACCGACAACGCGCAATAGGGCAGCGTCTCCAGCGCGGCCGGCGTGTTCGGCACGCCCCACGTGCGCAGGAACTCGGGACTCGCGACGAGCCACTTGACGAAGCTGCCGAGCTTCACCGCGCGATAGTTCGAATCCGCGAGACGACCAAGCCGGATCGCGACGTCGATGCCGTCGGCAATCAGATCGACGTAGCGGTCACTGCTCAGCAGCTCGACGTCGAGCTGCGCGTGCGTGCGGCGCAATTCGACCAGAGCGGGCGTGACGACGAGCGCGCCGTAGTCGTTCGGCGCGCTGACGCGCAGCGTGCCGCGCACCGGCGAGGTTTCTCCGCCGAGCGCGTTCAGCGCGTCCTCGGTGGCGCGCAGAATCTTCACGCTCGCCTCGTAGAAGGTGCGGCCCGCCTCGGTGACGCCGAGCCGCCGCGTGGTGCGCACCAGCAGGCTCGCGCCGACCTCCGCCTCGAGCCGCTGCATGTGCGTGCTGACCATCGTCTTCGCGAGTCCGAGCCGAGTCGCGGCGGCGCTCAGCGAGCCCGCGTCGATGACCGCGACGAAGATCGCGAGGCGGTTCAGGTTCACGTTGCGCACATCGGCCATGATCGATTGTCCATTCTCGCTTGACTGTGTTTCCCGGATTATCGGGCTTCCGCGCGACAGTGCCTACGCCCTATGCTGGGCGTGTCATTCAACCTGTCCGGAGACCTCCATGTCCGCCACCCGACCCGCCCAGCCTATCAAGCTCTATACGACACGGCTGTCAGGCCACGGTCATCGCGTGAAGCTGTTTCTGACGCTGCTCGATCTGCCGTTCGAGTTGATCGAGCTGGACATGAAGGCGGGCGAGAACCGCAAGCCCGAGTACCTCGCGCTGAACCCGTTCGGTCAGGTGCCGACGATTCAAGACGGCGAACTGACGCTGTTCGATTCGAACGCGATTCTCGTCTATCTGGCGAAGCGCTATGGCGATGCGTCGTGGCTGCCGGACGATCCGCTCGGCGCCGCGGCGGTGCAGCGCTGGCTGTCGCTCGCGGCGGGCCAGATCGCCTACGGGCCGTGCGCGGCGCGGCTCGTTACCGTATTCGGCGCACCGCTCGACCACGAGCGTGCAAAGCAGATCGCCGTCAAGCTGTTCGACGTGATCGACGCGGAGCTTGCCGGCAAGCCGTTCGTGGCCGGCGCGCACGCGACGATCGCCGATATCGCCGCGCACACGTATATCGCTCACGCACCCGAGGGCGGTGTGTCGTTGCAGCCGTATCCGAACATTCGTGCGTGGCTGGATCGAGTGGAAGCATTGCCGCGTTTCATCGCGATGCCGTCGACGAAGGCGGGTTTGCTGGCGGCGTGATATGCAGTTGGAGCCGCTTCAGATCTTGCAAGGGAGTCAGATCATGTCCGAGTCCGTTCTGTTGAATAACTGGGGAACCGACGTGTCGCCGTTTCATGCCGGCGAGCAGGACGCGCAACAGCGCGCGGGTGTGCGTGACGTGGCGGAATCGATGGGGCGTCGGGGCATTCGCCGTTTCATGCCGGAGCAGCATCGCGAGTTCTTTGCCGCGCAGCCGTTCCTCGTGATCGGCGGCGTCGATGCGAGCGGTCAGCCGTGGGCGACGCTACGCGCGAGTTCGCCGGGCTTCGTCACGTCACCGGATGCGCGCACGCTGCGCATCGAAGGCGGCGCATTGGCGGGCGACCCACTCGCCGCGGCGTGGCGCGAAGGCGCGCAGCTCGGTGCGCTGGGCATCGAGCCGCGCACGCGGCGCCGCAATCGGGTGAATGGTGTCGTACGGTCGGTGCAAGGCGACACGTTGCAGTTCGAAGTGATGCAGAGTTTCGGCAATTGCCCGAAGTACATCCAGAGCCGTACGCCGTCTTTCATCGAGCGGGACCCGGCCGCGACGCGCGCGCAGCCCGAGATCGCCGAGCGTCTGGGCAGTGCCGACCGCGAATTGCTCGCGAGCGCGGACACGTTCTTTATCGCCAGTGCGAATCTGAGCGAGGAAGCGGGGGTGGGGAAGGGCGTCGACGTTTCGCATCGCGGCGGCGCACCGGGCTTCGTGCGCGTGGACGACGCAACGACGCTGACCACGCCCGACTACAGCGGCAACCGCTTCTTCAACACGATCGGCAACCTCGTGCACGATCCGCGCGCGGGCCTGCTGGTCATCGACTTCGCAACCGGCGATCTGCTTTTTCTGGCGGTGCGAGCGGAGATCATCTGGGACGGCGACGAACTCGCTGCATTTGCGGGCGCGCAGCGGCTCGTGCGGTTCCATGTGGACGAAGTGCGCCGCAGCCGCGGCGCGTTGCCGTTCCAATGGTCGCAGGCCGAACTCGCGCCGCAGTTTCTGCCAAAGGTCCGGGAAAGCGCCTGAGCCGATGCGCACGCGCGTGGGTTAGCTGGGTGCGGCCGCCGTTTTAGTGTGCATTTCGGCCGAGCCGGTAAGACACCCCAAGTCTGGTGGCCAGTTGCCATACATAGACCCGCGAGTAAGAAATGCCGAACTGACGGCTTATCAACTCGCGCATGCGCGCATTGCTCCAGCCATCGGAGTCGAAGCCATAGTCCCGCGGCGAGGCCCTCAGCGCGTCGGCCAACCAGTCCAGATCCGCCACCGCGAGCGCGGAATGGCGGCCGCCGACACTCATGTTTCTGAGCGCGTCGAGCCCACCTTGCTCCAATAGCTTGCGATATCGTTCGACGGTGGTTTTTGCCATTCCCATCTGTTTCGCGACCTCGGCCGCGGCGATGCCGTCGAGCAGTTTCTTGCCCGCCGTGAGACGCCGTGCGACGGTCGGTAAATCGTCATTCGGTCGATGCATTGGAGAACTCCGCCGTTGGGTCGCTGACCGGACTGCAACCGGTTGCTGGTGTAGACAGAGAAGAGGGCACGCCACTTACAGATAATCGAAAAGTCGCCCGCTGTGTCTAAAAGAATAAAAAATCAATCGCGTCTTTCCTCTGATAGAAAACGGCGTAATCGTCGGCTAAGACGTTCGCACTGTGTTTTCTTTCTTCCCGTAAAGATCTTGCTTGCGATTGAATTTCACGTTTGCTAACCTGATTGAAATGATTTAATCAAAAGATCAATCTGGCCTGCCTCGCGCCGCTAGCGCCGATACCTCCAAGCCGCATAGAGCTTGACGTTTGGCGCTTGTCAGTGCGCGCGGCATGCCGGAAGACTGAAGCGTTTGAATGCGTGGATTTCTGTTTTGCGAATGCAATTTGAATGCATTTTTCGATGCAGGGTGGTGTTCGCTGGAAATCTGCGAAAAATGGGTTCCGAAGATTGAAAACCGTTTTGCGGCGCTTTTCCAGGCGGATTATAGGGAAACGGGACATTCGCGCAGAGTGTTGCTCTGAATCTCGACTCCAGTAACCATCTGCTTAATTTGACTGCGTCGCTCAATACCCGGAAATACTTTTTCGTCGGGCACTTTATGACTCAATACGCATAAATCGATCAAGGGACAGCGTTTTCATCGGTGCTATTGAGCATCTGCCACAGGCGGTAAGGAGAATGACATGAACACGGATAGGACCCGCGATATCGCCGCGATGCTATTGCGTGCCGCCAGGCGCAAGAGACTCGTGTCTTATCAGGAACTGCACGCGCTTTTCGGTCGCGACGAACCGTTGCAAAGCCGTTATCGCGCGTTGGCGGACGCGGCGCGCTCGCTGAGCGATTGCGCGTCGCTCGACTACGGCTGCCTGATGAGCCTCGACAACGGCCTGCCGGGTGATGACTTCTTTAATCGTTTCAGGCACGACAGGCCGCATGAATACGAAAAGGTGATGGGTTTCGGATCGGCGGGACGCTCGACGACCAAGAAACGACTGATCGCGGATGCCGAGCGTCTGCGGGTGTTCGAACATGCATCGCAGACCGAGGCAAATGGGAACGCGGCGACCGCGTTGTGTCCGTACGCCGCGTCGAAATGCACGTAGCGCATGCGCAGTCTCCGAACGCGACGAGACGCTCGCGGGTCGAGAGAATATGCGAAACGTCTCTAAGCCACGATGCAATAGACAACGATTAAAAATCCGCTTGAGCGGCGACAGCGGTATTCGCGTTAGCTTGAAAGCTATTCTCGTGGTGGACCAAGAAGGATTTAACGATTGTCTAATTGCGGTATATGGCGCGCATGGGAGGATGGTAAGTCGTGAAGGGAATCTCCCGGTCCGCGTCCAGCATCCGGGTGTCGATTGCGGTATGAAGGAGACGCGCGCTTTGGATGCCTCGCCATCGTGAGTGAGCATCGTCGGTGTCCGAGTGGTGGCGGTCTCCGACGGATACGGTATTTGACATAAGATAAATTATCAACGGATTCAATGTAGTCCCAAATAGAAATGTCGTGTTCTGGCTATTTACAGATGTCGGGTTTCTGAACACCGGGCGCGCATCGCCGCAGTCGCAGCCATTTCCAAATTCTCGTAATGTGATTTAGAAAAGCGGTCCGAGAAATCCGACTTCAGATTTAATGATCGGAATCAATCACCCGAGGGCTTTATGTACGCTGCCGCACATCGTGCGCGGCTAGTAGGGAATATTTTTCATTTCGGTTGTAGAGCAAAAAACGAATGGAAATCTGGGCTATGGACACCCTGACAGACGTGCGTGGGCACACTGAGACTAACCGGATTCGAATCGACCAAAGCGTCGCCTTGAAATCTTTTGATGACGTGATTCCCCAGGAAACGATCGCCGAAATCAACCAGTTCATCGACCATCTGTTTGACACCACCGCACCGCGCTCGCAATCCGGCGCGAAAATCGCTGAGATACTGCGTCGCGCTCAGGCCTTTCGCGAACTCGAGCAATCGATCTGCGCGAATGCGCGCGCGATGGCCGCCAAAATCGGGCAAACAAACTTACCGACCGAGCCGTTCCACGTACTGCGCTGCGCGAGCAAGACTTCGCTGGCGGAAAGCCACTGCCGCCATTACGACTCGCACCTGCTGACGCTGCTGGTTCCGCTTCAGCTCGCACCCGACGGCGTTCACAACGGCGATCTCGTGATGTATTGCAAGCCGCGCCTGTCGGTCACGACGCTGACCAACCTGATCTGCAAGATGCGTCATGGCTTCCTGCATAGCCTGCCGCTCAGTTGGCGCAGCTGGCATACGCTCCATGACCTGCGTGTCGGCAACTGCAAGCGCATTCCGGTCAAACCCGGCAGCGTCTACGAATTCAATGGCTTCGCGCTTCAGCATGCGAACCTCGACGTACAGAACGGGCAGCGGCGCACGCTCCTGATTCACTACTACGACCCCGGTCACACGCTCGGCCTGAGCGGCGTGCTGCGGCGCGGGCGGATCGGCTGAGATTGCACATCGGCCCGCAGCACGCCCGCTGCTGCGCGCGCCAGCCATGACACTGCCCTGTCGCCCCTACGAAGCAAGCCGATTTCACTTTGCTTTTAATCCGGCATAGACTGAATTCAGACTTTTTCCGTTAGACGCTTTCTTCGCACTTGCCGTGACCGTTGCCGTGCGCGGCGACGGATGTTTTTGTCGTGCTCCGCGAGCCGATGACAGTCTGACCGGTTCGTGCCTAATCAACACTGAAAAAGGGACGACTCATCATGGCCGATACCGGTTACATGGCACGCAAAACCATCGCTGAGATCGTCGCCAGCGCCGACGTCGAAGAAGGCCGCCATCTGTCGAAAACGCTGGGCGCGACGAGTATCACCGCGATGGGCATCGGCGCGATCATCGGCGCCGGCATCTTCGTGCTGACGGGGACCGCCGCCGCGCAGTTCGCGGGCCCGGCCATCACGCTGTCGTTCATCCTGGGCGGCATCGCGTGCGCGTTCGTCGGCCTGTGCTATTCGGAGCTCGCGGCGATGCTGCCCGTGTGCGGCAGCAGCTACACGTACACGTATGCAACGCTCGGCGAAATCTTCGCGTGGATCATCGGCTGGGACCTGATCCTCGAGTACGCGATGGGCGCCGCGACCGTCGCAGTCGGCTGGTCCGGCTATATCGTGAGCCTGTTGCGCAATGTCGGTATCGACATTCCACCTACCCTCGCCGCCGCCCCCGGCACCGTCGTCAAACTGGCCGATGGCTCGACGGTCACCGGCGTGATCAACCTGCCGGCGGTGGTGATCATCGCGATCCTGACCACGTTGCTCGTGTTGGGGACCAAGGAATCGGCGCGCCTGAACAACGTGATGGTCGCGGTCAAGCTGACCGTGGTGGTCGCATTTATCGCGATCGGCCTGTTTTTCATCAAGCCGGAACACTGGCATCCGTTCATTCCTGCCAATACCGGGCAGTTCGGCAGTTTCGGCATGAGCGGCATTCTGCGCGGCTCGGCCGTGGTGTTCTTCGCGTTCATCGGCTTCGATGCGGTGTCCACCGCCGCGCAGGAGGCGCGACAGCCGCAGCGCGACATGCCGATCGGCATTCTCGGCTCGCTGATCATTTGCACGGTGCTGTACATCCTCGTCGCCGCCGTGCTGACCGGCCTCGTTCCCTACACCGAGCTGAACGTTCCCGATCCGATCGCCAAGGGCGTCGACACGATCGGGCTCACGTGGTTCGCGATCCTGATCAAAATCGGCGCGTTGACGGGGCTGACCACCGTGATACTCGTGCTGCTCTATGGACAAAGCCGCATCTTCTTCACGATGTCGCAAGACGGTCTGTTGCCGCACTTTTTCGCGAAGGTGCATCTGCGTCTGCATACACCTTATCTGAGCCAGATCCTGATCGGCACGGTCGTCGCGATCGTCTCTGCGCTGACGCCGATCGGCGTGCTCGGCGAGATGGTCAGCATCGGCACGCTGTTCGCGTTCGTGCTCGTGTGCGGCGCGGTGATCTATCTGCGGCGCAGCGACTCGGAGGCGGCGCGTCCATTCCGGGCGCCCGGCGTACCGGTCGTGCCGGTGCTCGGCATCCTGTTCTGCGTGCTGCTGATGGTCGGCCTGCCGCTCGTCACGTGGCTGCGGCTCGTCGTGTGGCTCGTGATCGGCATGACGATTTATCTGTCATACGGCCGCAATCATTCGGTGTTGCGCCATCCGGAGCGCAAGCGTACGTGACTGTTATTGGGTGACAATTGCATGCCTTTAAATAGCGGCGATTGCTGGATGGTAATTGACACGTAATTGACGATTGCCATTCAACCTGGCGGTCTCTTTGGGCATGCGCGCTGCGTCTCTGTTCGGCGACCCACGCGCTGTCTCGCTTGCGAGCGGCAAGCCCTCCCACTCGCGACACCAAGAATAAATTGACAAGCCACCCAGACGCGGTAGGATCAACGGAAATATTTTCCCGCGCATTAACGCGTCAACACTCGTTACGAATAGTTAATTCGACCGCAAACCGGAAAAGCGTCACCGATCTCACGCGCAAAAAAGACTGCCTTGATCAAAGGAGTTTCTCTTGCCTTGCTCCGCATTCCGCCTGCGTAGTCGTGCCGTATCGCTGCTGATCACCGGTTTGCCGCTCCTGCTTGCCGCCTGCAACGACCGGTCGCAGACTCCCACCGCCGCGTCGATGCCGCCGCCGGTTCCCGTTCTGGTCGAAACGGTTTCCACCACCCCTGTCGCCGATGTCGTCGAGTTGCCGGGCCGCATCGAGGCCGTGCGCACCGCCGAGATTCGCGCGCGCGTCGATGGCATCGTCGAGCGCACGCTGTATCAGGAAGGCACGGACCTGCCGGCCAACGCCCCGCTCTTCCAGATCGACGCGAGCGACTATCGCGCGCAGTTGCAGCAGGCGCAGGCCGCGCTCACGCGCGCGACCGCCGTGCGAGACAACGCGGCGTCGGTCGTGGAGCGGTTCAAGCCGCTCGTCGGCCGTCATGCGGTCAGCGCGCAGGAATACGACGCCGCGCTCGCGACGATGCAGCAGGCCCAGGCCAATGTCTCCGATGCGCAAGCCGCGGTTGCGCTTGCGCAACTGCGGCTGGATCGCTGCATCATACGCACGCCGATCGCCGGGCGCGCGGGCCGCGCGCTCGTCACCGAAGGCGCGCTCGTCAGCGCGGGCGCGGCCACGCTGCTCACGCAGGTCAATCAGCTGACGCCGATCAACGCGGTGTTCACGCAGTCGAATACCGTGATGCTCGATGTCGAGCAGCAGATCCAGTCGGGCGCGCGCAAGCCGACCAGCATGAAGCACGTCGAAGTGCAACTGATCCTCGCCAACGGCCAGGTCTACAACGAGCGCGGTTTTCTCGACTTCGCCGATCTCGTCATCGATCCATCGACCGGCACGCAGACGGTGCGCGCGCGCTTCGCGAATCCGGACCGCACGCTGTTGCCGGGGCAGTTCGTGCGCGGGCGCATCATCGCGGCGGGCACTCTGCAGGGCATCCGTATTCCCGAGCGGGCGGTGCAACTCGACAACGGCGTTGCGAGCGTCGCGCTGGTCGCCGACGACGGCACCGTGGTTCGCCGCAACATCGATCTCGGCGAACAGGGCGAAGGACGCTGGACCGTGCGCGGTGGTCTGAAGCCCGGCGAGCGCCTGATCGTCGACGGCTGGCAGAAGGTGCAACCGGGTCAGCATGTCGACGCGCGGCCCGCGCCCGATGCTTCGCCAGCGGCGCAGCCGGCCGCGCAGTTGGCCAAGCCCGCCGCCCCCGCTTCCGCCGCGCACTGACGGGCGGCCCGATGAATCGATTCTTCGTCGCCCGGCCGGTTTTCGCGTGGGTCATCGCGCTGTTCATCGTGCTGTTCGGCGCGATCGCGCTCGCGCTGTTGCCGGTCGAGCAGTACCCCGACGTCGCCCCGCCGTCGCTCAGCATCACCGCGGTGTACAGCGGCGCCGACGCGAACACGCTCGAGCGCACCGTCACGTCGATCGTCGAAGACGAGATGAACGGCATCGACAATTTCCTGTACATGTCGTCGGTGAGCCGCTCGAACGGCACGATGCAGATCACCGTGGTGCTGAAGCCCGGCACCGACCTCGACGTCGCGCGCAGCCAGGTGCAGGACCGTCTGAGCCGCGTCGAGCCGCGCCTGCCGCTCGAAGTCCGGCAGGTCGGCGTGCGCGTGACGAAGGCGTCGTCGGGCTTTCTGATGCTGCTTGCGCTGCAGGCGACCGACAGCTCCACCAGCGCCGTCGCGATGGGCAACTTCGCGTCGAACAACATCGTCAACGAGTTGCGCCGGATCGACGGCGTCGGCGACGTGCAGCTATTCGGCTCGTCGTACGCGATGCGGATCTGGATCGATCCGCGCAAGCTCGCGGGCTTCGGGCTGTCGGCGAGCGAGGTGCTGCAGGCGATCCAGGAGCAGAACAGCCAGACCGCCGGCGGCGGCCTTGGCGATCAGCCGATCGCGCCTGGCTCCGAATTCACCGCGCAGATCGTCACGCAAAGCCGCTTCACGACGCCTGAGCAGTTCCGCGAAATCATCGTGCGCGCGAATCCGGATGGCTCGACCGTGCGGGTGGGCGACGTCGCGCGCGTCGAACTCGGCAACGACAGCTACGGCAACCGGCTCACCGTCAACGGCAAGGCGTCGGCCGGTATCGCGATCCAGCTCGCCAGCGGCGCGAACGCGCTCGCGGTCGCCAACGCGGTGCGCCAGCGCATGCGCGAATTGCAGCCGATCTTCCCGCGCGGCGTCACGTGGACCGTGCCGTTCGACACCACGCCATTCATCACGACCTCGGTGCAGGGCGTGATCCGCACGATGGTCGAGGCGCTGCTGCTCGTGACGGTCGTGGTGTTCCTGTTCCTGCAGGACTGGCGCGCGACGGTGATCCCGACCATCGTCGTGCCGATCGCGCTGATCGGCACGTGCGCGGGGCTCTATCTGTTCGGGCTGTCGATCAACATTCTGTCGCTGTTCGGCATGGTGGTCGCGATCGGTATCCTCAACGACGACGCGATCGTCGTCGTCGAAAACGTCGCGCGCATCATGCGCGAGGAAGGGCTCGGCGCGCCGCGCGCAACGGTGAAAGCGATCGGGCAGATTTCGGGCGCGGCGATCGCGAGTACGCTGGTGCTCGTCGCGGTGTTCATTCCGATGGCGTTCTTTCCGGGCTCGACGGGCGGCATCTACCGGCAGTTTTCGGTCACGCTCGCGGTGTCGATCCTGCTGTCGACGGTGCTGGCGCTGACACTCGGCGCAGCGTTGTGCGCGGCGATGTTGCGCGGCGAGGCGGCGTCAAAGGAACGGCCGAAGAACCCGGCCTCACGTCTGCTGCACGGCGTGTTCGGCGGCTTCAATCGCGGGCTCGACGCGGGCACCACGCGCTATATCGGCGGCGTCGATGCGATGTTGCGCTCGCCGCTGCGCTGGCTGCTGGTGTTCGTCGCGGCCTGCGCGATCACCGCGTTTTTCTTCACGCGGCTGCCGACCGGCTTTCTGCCGACCGAGGACCAGGGATACGTCTTCGTCACCTACACCGGTCCGCCGGGCTCGACCGACCAGCGCACGCAGCGCGCGATCGACCAGGTCGAGGCGTTTCTGCGAACGCAGCCGCAGGTGCGCAACGTCGCGTCCGTGACGGGCTTCAGCTTCTTCGGCCAGGGGCAATCGGCGGCGCTGTCGTTCGTCGATCTGAAGCCGTGGGACGAGCGCTCGGGCGAGGAGAATTCGGCGAGCGCGCTGGTGCGTCGCGCGAACGCCGCGTTCCGGCAGATTCCCGAGGCGATCATTTTTGCGCTCGATCCGCCGCCGATTCCGTCGCTCGGCACCGCGACCGGCTTCACGATGAAGATCCAGGATCGCAGCGGCGTCGGCGGCGAAGCGCTGCAACAGGCCGCGCGGCGCATGATGATCGAGGCGTCGCAAAGCCCTCTTCTCGCCGGCGTGCGCGCCGAGGGCATGCCGGAGGCGCCGCAACTGTATGTCGAGATCGACCGCGTGAAGGCGCGCGCGCTCGGTCTGCAGATCGGCCAGGTGAACCAGGCGCTTGCGCTGACGTTCGGTTCGAACTACGTGAACGACTTCGTGTTCGAGGGCAACGTGCTGCGCGTGCTGTTGCAGGCGGACGCCGAACAACGCATGCGCGCCGAGGACGTGAGCGCGCTGCGCCTGCGCAACAACCGCGGCGAGATGGTGCCGTTCTCGGCGTTCTCGCACGTGCGCTGGATTTCCGGGCCGCAGCAGCTCGAACGCTATAACGGCTTTCCGTCCGCGACGCTGTCGGGGCAGGCCGCGCCCGGCCGTTCGAGCGGCGCGGCGATCGCCGAGATGGAACGCATCGCGTCGCGCGTGTTGACCGGCAGCATGAGCTACGAATGGACCGGCACCGCGTTCGAGGAAAAACAGGCGAGCGGCCAGATCGGCATGCTGCTGGGGTTGTCGCTCGTGGTCGTGTTCCTGCTGCTCGCGGCGCTGTACGAGAGCTGGGCGATTCCGGTCGCGGTGTTGCTGATCATCCCGTTCGGCGTGATCGGCGCGGTAGTGCTGACGATGCTGCGTGGACTGTCCGCGGACATGTACTTCAACATCGGCCTCGTGACGATCATCGGCCTTGCCGCGAAGAACGCGATTCTGATCGTCGAGTTCGCGATCAAGGAGGAAGCCGCAGGAAAGGACGCGCTGGCCGCCGCGAAGAACGGCGCGCAGCAGCGTCTGCGCCCTATTCTGATGACTAGCGTCACGTTCGTGCTGGGCATGCTGCCGCTCGTGCTCGCGACCGGCGCGGGCGCTGCGAGCCGGCGCGCGGTCGGCACCGGCGTGATGGGCAGCATGCTGACCGCGACGATGTTCGGCATCTTCTTTACGCCGTTGTTCTATGTCGCCGCGCGTCGCTGGCTGAGCCGCAAGAAGCGCAGCATCGATCTGGACGATGACGATCGGCCAACGGCCACGCCGGGCGAATTGGGTGGAGGGCAGCGCGATGCGTAAGAGCCTTCATCAGAGCCTTCATCGGTGCCTTCATAAGCGCCTGCTGCTGCCCCTCTTCTGCTGCGCGCTCGCCGCCTGCAACTTTGCGCCGAAGTATCAGCAGCCCTCACTGCCGATCGCCGATCATTTCGACACGACGGAGATCGCCAATCCGGCCACCGCGCATCTGGCAAGCGAAGTCGACTGGCAGACCTTCTTCGCCGATCCGCGACTGAAGCTGCTGATCGAGGCCGCGCTCGAGCACAACCGCGATCTCGCCGCGTCGGTCGCGCGCATCGAGCAGGCGCGCGCGTTCTATCGCATCCAGAACGCCGCGCGTTTGCCGCAGGTCAATGCGAACGCGGCTGCGACCCGCACGAAGGCGCCGCTCGGTTCGATCGATCCCGAGTTCGACAACACGGACATCTCGGTCCAGTTCAACCAGTACAACGTGCAGGCCGCGGTGACGTCGTTCGAACTCGACTTCTGGGGGCGCGTGCGCAATACCAGCGAAGCGGCGCGGCGCCGGTATCTGGCCACCGTCGACGCGCAGCACGCGTTCCGTTTGTCGCTGATCGGCAATGTCGCGTCGAACTACTACGCGATCCGTTCGGGGGAAGAAGGCATCGCGCTCGCGCAACAGACGCTCGACAGCCGGCGCTACGCGCTGGAAGTCGCCAAGATGCGGCTCGACGCGGGCGTCACGTCGATGGTCGATTACGACCAGGCCGCCATTCTCGTCACGCAGGCGCAAACGCAGCTCGCGGAACTGCAACGAACCACGGCACAGCAGCGCAATCTGCTCGAGGTGCTGATCGGCGGGCCGCTGAACGAGGCGCTACCGCAAGCGCCGCCTATCGCCGACGCCGCGCAGTTCCGCGAACTCGATGCGGGCCTGCCCTCCGCGTTGCTGATCGACCGGCCGGACATCCAGCAGGCCGAGCAGCAGCTGCGCGCGGCCAACGCCGACATCGGCGCCGCTCGCGCGGACTTTTTCCCGCGCATCGCGCTGACGGGCAGCTTCGGTTATGTGTCGCCCGAACTCGGCGATCTGTTCGTGCCCGCCAAGCAGGCGTGGTCGTTCGGCGCGCTGGTCGGCATGCCGATCTTCGATGCGGGACAGCGCCAGGCGCAACTCGCGCAGGCGCGCGCGCGGCGCGACGAGCTGGTCGCCGACTATCAGCGCACGGTGCAGAACGCGTTTCGCGAGGTCTCCGATGCATTGGTCGCACGACAACGCTACAAGGAGCAGATCGCGGCGCAGGAACAGGCGGTGCAGGCGCAGCGGCAGCTCGCCGAAACGGCGCAGTTGCGCTACGAAAACGGGATCTCGATCTATCTCGAGGTAGTGGATGCGCGACGCAATCAGTTTGCCGCCGAGCAGCAATTGATCCAGCTTCGGGCGACGGCCTTGCAGAATGGCGTGTCGCTTTACGTCGCGTTGGGGGGTGGACCCGACGAGCCGCCGAACGTATCGCAAAGCACGTCTCACGCGGATGGGGTCCAGCCGTCCAACTGAGGCACGCGCGCTGCATCAGCGCGTCGTGCCCGCCGCCGGCATTGCACCGGCGGGTTCTACTCATCAGCCAAGCGTCACGTCGACCGACGCCTGTTCACCATCGCGCACCACGGTGACGGACACGCTGTCGTCCGCCTGCGCGATCATGCGGCGCAGCTGCTCGACGCCGCGAATCACCTTGCCGTCGACGGCAACGATGATGTCGCCCGCCTGAATGCCTGCCTCGGCGGCCGGACCGGTGGCCTGCTGCACCACCACGCCGCCCGGCAGCTGCGCTTGCTGCAATTCGTCACGGCTCAGCGGGCGCACGGCGACGCCCAGACGCGGACGGTTTTGCTGCTGCGGTTGGGGCTGCTGTTCTTCGCGCGGCTCGGCCGACGCCAGGTCCGACGCTTGCTGCGCGCCCACCGTCACCGACAGCTTGTTTTCGCTGCCGTTGCGCCACACGCTGATCGTCGCTTTGCTGCCCGGCGACAGTTGCGCAACCTGACCCACCAATTCCCTGGTGTTATCGATATGCTTGCCGTTCACGCCGACGATCACGTCGCCCTGGCGCAGACCGGCTGCGTGCGCGGGACCATTCGGATCGACCGAGCCGACCAGTGCGCCGCCCGCGGAGTCGAGGCCGAGCGCCTTCGCCTTGTCGGCGCTGAGCGGTTGCACGGCCACGCCGATGCGGCCGCGAGTCACGTGACCAGTGCTCACGAGCTGGTCTTTCACATGCATCGCCGCATCGATCGGAATCGCGAACGACAGACCCTGGAAGCCGCCAGTGCGCGAGTAGATCATCGAGTTGATGCCGATCACTTCGCCATTCAGATTGAACAGCGGACCGCCCGAGTTGCCCGGATTGACCGGCACGTCGGTCTGGATGAACGGGATCGGGCTATCGTCGGACATCGAGCGCGATTTCGCGCTGATGATGCCCGAAGTCACCGTGCTGTCGAAGCCGTAGGGCGAGCCAATCGCTACGACCCATTCGCCGACCTTGCTGCTGTCCGGGTTGCCGATCTTCACGGTCGGCAGATTGTTCGCGTCGATCTTGACGACGGCGACGTCGGTGGTCTTGTCCTTGCCGATCACGCGGGCGCGGAATTCACGGCCGTCGGTGAGCTTCACGCTCACGCTGGTCGCGCCGTCGACGACGTGATTGTTGGTCAGAATGTACCCGTCCTGGCTGATGATGAAGCCCGAGCCGAGCGCTTCGCCGCCGCTCTTGCGTTGACCGTTCTCGTCGATCGACGCGGCTTCCTTGACGCCGATATGCACGACCGCCGGACCATAGCGCGTGACGATGCTGGAGAAGTCGGGCGCCGACGAGCGCGAGCCGACGATGTCGGACACCGCGTGCAGCGACGACGTCGAGCCCTGCGTGCTGCTCACGGATGCATCGGCACTGCGATGGCTCAGTGCATACGCGCCGCCAAAGGCGAGTACTACGCAAATCGCAGCGCTACCGCTCCAGTATTTTTTCGTGGTCATAGTCAAGGGAATATTGCCGAAAATTTCAAGTTGGATGCGTAATGTAGTGGTCTCCTCTTAAACAAGGCTTAAAGATGGTGCTCGATCAAAACAGGCGAAGAAGCCTTGATTTATGGGTTATTTGCGCGTCGTGCGCGCTTGTGGCCACCGTTGCGCGTGCATCTGTCGCGCGATGTGAGGATTGATTCACGAGTGGCTTATCGTGCCCGACCGGTGATTTCCCCAGGATTGACCTCGCCGAAATCGGTTCCGATAATAACCATATCGTGGACTTTATATCCACCATGTGGACATGAAGTTCTTTCAGCCACTTCGCGAGGAATTTCCCCATGCCAGAGGCCAATCAATCCGATTTGACGCCGTACCAGCTGCCGTTCCCGAAGGAAGCGCAAAAGGAAATCGTCGTGCCCTTCGCGATTCCGGCCGACGAACGCGTGTGGGTCCCGCAGGCCGAAAACGTGTCGTTCCGTCCGCTGTGTCTGAACGCGTCGCAGGGATACTGGATGAATCTGCTGCGCGTGCGCCGCTCGGGTGTGCTGAGCCGGCATCGTCATCCGCAGGCCGTGCATGGCATGGTGCTCAAGGGCCACTGGCGCTATCTCGAACATGATTGGGTCGCAACCGAAGGCAGCTACGTGTACGAGCCGCCGGGCGAAACGCATACCTTGTATGTGCCCGAGGACGTCGAGGAAATGATCACGTACTTCCAGGTCAACGGCGTGATGTTCTATTGCGATCCGTACGGCAACCACACCGGCTACGAAGACGTGTTCACGAAGATCGACATGTGCCGCAAGCACTACACGGCGGTCGGACTCGGCGAAGACTACGTCGATCAGTTCATCCGGTAAACAACGCAACGCGCTCAACGACTCTGCAATACCAGGCGTCGCAGCAACACCATCCCACCCAGCAGGACACATTGCGCAGGAGACAAGCATGCTTCAGAAGTCGCAACGTCTGAAACGTATCCAGGTAGTCGCCGTCGTCTTCCTGACGGTTGCGGGCATCGTCAATTATCTCGACCGCAGCACGCTGTCGATCGCGAATCACCTGGTCAGCGAGGAGTTGCATCTGTCCGCTTCGCAGATGGGGCTGCTGCTGTCCGCGTTCTCGTTGTCGTACGCGTTCGCTCAGTTGCCGGTCGGCGCACTGCTCGACCGTTTCGGCTCGCGCGTGATGCTCGGCCTCGGCATGCTCGTATGGTCGATCGCCCAGGTCGCGGGCGGCTTCATCCAGACGCTCAATCACTTCCTGAGCGCGCGGGTCGTGCTCGGCATCGCCGAGGCACCGCTCTTTCCGGCCGGCGCGAAAGTCGTCAGCGAATGGTTCTCGTTACGCGAGCGCGGCACGCCGATCGGCACCTTCATCTCGTCGTCCACCATCGCGCCGATGATCGCGCCGCCGCTGCTTACGGTGCTGATGCTGGCCTTCGGATGGCGAACGATGTTCGTCATCATGGGCGTGGTCGGCATAATCGTCGCGCTCGCGTGGTACGTCGTCTATCGTAATCGCAGCGAAATCGCGCTGACCGAAGCCGAAACCGCGCATTTGAACGAAGGCGCAACCGCCCAGGAAAACCCGCAGGGCCTCAGCTGGTCCGAATGGGGCGCGCTGTTCAAGCTGCGCAATACGTGGGGCATGATCTTCGGCTTCATGGGCGTGATCTACATGGTGTGGCTCTATCTGACCTGGCTGCCCGGCTATCTGGAGCGCGAGCGTCATTTGAGCATCGCGCACACCGGATGGCTTGTCGCGATTCCCTATGTGTTCGGCACGATCGGCATGGCGAGCAGCGGCGTGATCGCCGACTATCTGTTGAAGCGCGGCATGGCGCCGATCCGCAGCCGCAAGTGGCCGCTGTGCATCGGCCTCGTCGGCGCGGCCGCGTTCACGGTGCCGGCCGCCTACACGCCGAGCACGACGCTCGCGATCGTCTACGTGTCGCTCGCGATGCTGTTCGTGAACCTGTCGAGCGGCAGCGCATGGGCGCTCGTCAGCGTCGCCGCGCCGCGCCATCTGGTGGCGTCGCTCGGCAGCATGCAGAACTTCGGCGGCTATCTGGGCGGCTCGTTCGCGCCGGTGATCACCGGCATCGTCGTCGATCAGACGCATTCGTTCGTCAACGCGCTCCTGATCAGCGCGGCGGTTGCGTTCGCGGCGGCGCTCGTCTATCTGTTCGTCGTCAAGGAAGTCGCGCCCGCGCCGCTCGCGAGCTCAATCGAGACCCAACCCACCTGACGCGGCTTCTCACATGACATTCCAGAATCAGCTACTCGAAGGCAAGACCGCGCTCGTGACCGGCGGCTTGTCCGGCATCGGCGCGGCAATCGCCAACGCGCTCGCGCAACTCGGGGCGCACACGGTGGCCGCCGGTTTGCCGCTGCCCGAACGCGCACCCGATACGCTCGATCGCGAGATTCCGCGCGTCACGCTGGACGTGCGCTCGGCCGAGGCGGTAAGCGCAGCGGTTAACGCGTTCGAGCGTCTCGACATCGTGGTCAACTGCGCGGGCGTGATCAGCCGCGTCGAAGAACATCGGCTCGACGTGTTCGAACGCGTGATGGATATCAATCTGAATGGCACGATGCGGGTGTGCGCGGCCGCGCGCGACTTGCTGAAGGCATCGGCGGGCTGCATCGTGAACACGGCGTCGATGCTGAGTTTTTTCGGCGGCGGTCTCGTGCCCGCCTATAGCGCGAGCAAGGGCGCGGTGGCGCAGCTAACGAAGTCGCTCGCGATCGCGTATGCGGCCGACGGCATTCGCGTCAATGCGGTTGCGCCGGGCTGGATCGCAACGCCGCTCACGCAGGCGTTGCAGGACGACGCTGGCCGCTCGCAGGCAATTCTCGAGCGCACACCGCTGCGTCGCTGGGGCACGCCGGAAGAAGTCGCGCAGGTCGCGGTGTTCCTCTGCACGCCGGCGGCGTCGTTCATGACGGGCGCGATCGTTCCGGTCGATGGCGGATATCTCGTCGCGTGAGCGAGTCGTTGCGTGAAGCGGCGTCACCGTCGATTGGGGCCATCGATAAAGGCATAATTGCGTACCCCTGCCCTGCCTCTGTGTAATGTCCAGTTCCGCTTCCAAACCCTCTTCGCGCGCTGGCGCGGCCCGCCATGATGCCGTCCGGCACGCTGAAAACAAGACCGACTGCAAGGCCGTCGCCGGCGCCGCCGCGTTCTCGAAGTTCATCGCGGTGCTACAACTGATCGCCGATGCGCCAACTCCGCCCAACGTCGCGAAACTGAGCGCGGCGAGCGGCTATCCTCGCCCGACCGTGCATCGCATCGTCGCCGCATTGCAGGCCGAAGGGCTGATCATCGCGAGCGGCAGCGGCAACACCTTCGGCCTCGGACCGCGCCTGATCAATCTCGCGAGCCATAGCTGGGAGCGCTCGGACCTGCGGCTCGCGGCCGTCGATGCGTTGATGGCGTTGCGCGACCTCACGTCGGAGACGATCCACCTCGCGGTGCCGAGTCAGGGCGAGATGGTCTACATCGAAAAGCTCGAAAGCCCGCACGCGGTGCGCATGGCCTCGCGCATCGGCACGCGCGTGTCGCTGACGTCGAGCTCGGTCGGCAAGGCGTATCTGGCGACACTCACGTTGCCCGAGCGCGAGGCGCTCCTGAAGAACGCGCCACTCGCGCGTTTCACCGAGCACACGCTGACCGACCTCGACGCCGTGCGCCGCGAGATCGATGCGACCGCGCAACGCGGCTACGCGGAGGATCGCGAGGAGAACGAAGCATCGATCTACTGCTATGGCGCCGCGATTCTCGGCCCGGACGGCCGTGCAGCCGGCTGCGTGAGCATCAGCATGCCGACCTTCCGCCGTCGCGACGATGTGCAAGCTACTTACATCGAGCCGCTGCTTGCGGCATGCCGCACGATCGCGGCGCGGCTGGGCCCGGCGAGCGGCAGATAGCGGACGATAGTGCGGCCGCAGCCGTCGATAAACTGCTATTCTTGCTGTCGCGCGGCCGCTCTGGCCGCCCGCCGCGTGCAAGCGGCAGACCCCGACAAGCTCCCGGCGGCGCTCGCGCGCCCGCCTTCGCAAAGACAGGAATACGCATGTTCGGTTTTCTGCGCGGCTACTTTTCCAACGACCTCGCGATCGACCTCGGCACGTCGAACACGCTGATCTACATGCGCGGCAAGGGCATCGTTCTCGACGAGCCGTCGGTCGTGTCGATCCGCCAGGAAGGCGGGCCGAACGGCAAGAAGATCATCCTCGCCGTGGGCCGTGAAGCGAAGCAGATGCTCGGCAAGGTGCCGGGCAACATCGAGGCGATCCGGCCGATGAAAGACGGCGTGATCGCCGATTTCAACATCACCCAGCAGATGATCAAGCGCTTCATCCAGATGGCGCACGAGTCGCGGCTCTTTGCACCATCGCCGCGCATCATCATCTGCGTGCCATGCGGTTCGACCCAGGTCGAGCGTCGCGCGATCAAGGAGGCCGCGCATAGCGCGGGCGCCTCGCAGGTCTATCTGATCGAGGAACCGATGGCCGCCGCGACGGGCGCCGGCCTGCCGGTGTCGGATGCGACCGGCTCGATGGTCGTCGATATCGGCGGCGGCACCACCGAGGTCGGCGTGATCTCGTTAGGCGGCATCGTGTACAAGGGCTCGGTGCGCGTCGGCGGCGACAAGTTCGACGACGCCATCGTCAATTACATCCGCCGCAACTACGGCATGCTGATCGGCGAGCAGACCGCCGAGGCGATCAAGAAGGAAATCGGCTCCGCGTTTCCGGGCTCCGAGGTCATGGAGATGGAAGTCAAAGGCCGCAACATGTCCGAGGGCATTCCGCGCAGCTTCACGGTGTCGAGCAACGAAATTCTCGAAGCGCTGACCGATCCGCTGAATCAGATCGTATCGTCGGTGAAGATCGCACTGGAGCAGACGCCGCCGGAACTCGGCGCGGACATCGCCGAGCGCGGCATCACGCTCGCCGGCGGCGGCGCGCTGCTGCGCGATCTCGACCGTCTGCTGGCCGAGGAAACCGGCCTGCCGGTGTTCGTCGCCGAGGCGCCGCTGACCTGCGTCGTCCGCGGCTCGGGCATGGCGCTGGAGCGGATCGAGAAGTTCGGCAGCTCGTTTTCCTACGATTGATGTGCGTGCCAACCACTGAACGATGACGACCCTGCCCGCCTACGAGCCGCCCGTCGACGAAACCGAGTTGCTGTTGAAATGGATTCGCCGCGCGCGCGAATCGCAGATGAGCCATTACGACATGGCGGATCTACTGTCGGCGCGCGAGCGCCGCATGGGCTGGCTCGTAACCGCGCTGACCGCGTTCGTCGGCACGGCGGTGTTCGCGTCGTTGAGCGTGCCGCCGGTGTCGTTCGAGATGCGGATATTCGTTGGGCTCGTCAGCGTGACGGCGGCGATTTCCGCGGCGTTGCAAACGTTCCTGCGCTATGCGGAGCGTGCCGAGAAGCATCGCGCGGCCGGTGCGCGCTATGGCGCGGTGCGCCGGCGGCTCGAAGCGGTGTTTGCCGGCGACGCCGATGCGCGCGAAGCGCACTACCTCACCGGGATCCGTACCGAACTCGACCGTCTCGCAGAAGACTCGCCGAACGTGCCGCCGCGGATCTTCTATCGCACGCAGCGCACGTTGCTGGCGGACAGGCCGCGTCGGCGCGATGCGTGAAACGGGCGGCTTTGCGTTTCCGTTTCCGTCTGCAATTCAGATCACAAATCGTCCGCGCTGATACCCAGCTCGGCCGCCATGCGCCGCACGACGGCCTGCAGACGGCTGACTTCATCGGCGAGACGCTTCTGCTCGGCCTTCAGCGCCTCGAATGCGGACAGCGGCACGCTGTCGTCCTCGGCAACCGCCGACTGCGCGGCTTCGCTGATGCTGACCTCGCCGCACAACAGATGCATCCAGCGATTTTCGCGCTCGCCCGCCATGCGCGGCAGCCGGACGACGCGAGGCGGATCGTTCGCGGCCAGTTCGTCGAGAAACGCTTCGACCGACGAGATATCGGCGAAACCATGCAGACGCGCGCTGTTCAGGCGCAATTCGGCGGCCGTTTGCGGGCCGCGCAGCAGCAGCGTGGTCAACAGCGCGATCGACTGTCCCGGCAGTCCGAGCACGCGGTTCATGTTGTGCTCGAAGCGCGGCACGCGGCTGCTGCTGCCCTCGAACACGAGGCTCAGGCGTTTCAAGCCGTCGATGGCGGTCAGCACCTCGGCCTCGGTCGCGTTCATCACTGGCGCGCGGCCGGTCTTCTGATTGCAGCCGAGCGTCAGCGCGTTCAGCGATAGCGGATAACTGTCGGGTACTGTGTTCTGTTTTTCGACGAGCACACCGAGAACACGTCCTTCGAGCGCGGTCAGCGCGCGCAGCGAGGGTCGGGAAGGAGCGTCGGGAGTCGAATTCATGGGGATGCGAGGTCTCGTGGAAGATGCGCGCGCCGTTCGCGGCTGGACGGCGCGTTCTGTCAGGTGGCCACTATGATAAACGCGGCGCGGTTCACGCGGTGCGGGAATCTGCGCTGCCGGCGGCGTCGCGCGTCAGGCGGTCTTCGAATACTTGAAGGTGCCCTGCGCGCTCGCGATCAGCAGCTTGCCGTCCACCCACGCTTCGGCGCGCGAAAAGAAAATGGAGCGGCCCGACCGTTCGAGAAAGCCCTTCGCGGTGACCGTCGCGCCGAGCCCCTTGTCCAGATAGTTGGTGGTCAGCGACAGTGTGAAGCCGTGCCGCGCCGGTTGTCCCGGGTGCGCATACAGGCCCGCGTAGCCCGCGGCGGCATCGAGCAGCGTCGCGATCGCGCCGCCTTGCAGCACGCCCTGACGATTGAGTTTGCTCGCGTCGATCGGCATCAGCAGCTCAGCGTAGCCGTCGCGCCATTGCGTCAGACGCACGCCGAGCGATTCGAGAAACGGGTTGTCGATGGGAAAGTCGGACATGATTCGGGCGTGGGCTCGGTCGGAACGAACCGTGAGCATACCCTTGAAACGCGCGCGGCAGCGGCCAGGCGCGCACGCGGGCAAATTCCGCCGCATCTGCTAGTGTGAAGGGATGGACATTCTGTTTCGTGGAGACTCCATGCGCTCCGCTAGCTCGAAATCTGGCGAGCCTGCCCGCCTGACCGATGCGCAGATCGCCGCGGAAGCGGCACGCCGTCTCGCGTGGGACTCGGCCGTGCCGCCGCGCGCGGTGCGCGTGAAGGTCACGCGCGGGCGCATCACGCTGTCGGGTGAGCTTCAGCGCGAAGCACAGCGCATCGCGATGCTCGAAGACGTGACGCGGTTGTTCGGCGTCACCGGCATCGCGGACCGGACCGTCGTCAAATCGGCATAACGCGGTTCAAGCGGATCAGGCGCGTCAGCTCTAGCCCGCTAGCAGCAGTTCCCGGCAATGCCGCGCGATCTGCTTCTCCTCCTCGGTGTGCAGCACCCTCACCTTGCCCGCCGGATCGCCCTCGACGAGCCCAAGAAACGCAAGCCCGTCGCATACGCGCCGCCGAACCTCGGCGCTGTGCTCGCCGATCCCGCCGGTGAACACCAGCAGATCGATGCCGCCAAGCAGTGCCGCGTATCCGCCGATCGTCTTGCGCACTCCGGTCGCAAACGCATCGAGCGCGAGCGACGCGTGCGCATCGCCGGCCGCAGCGCTTTTTTGCAGCGCTTGCATGTCGCTTTCGCCGTCCGCGTAACCGGCCAGACCGCTCTGGCGATTGAGCAGCGTGTCCAGCGCATCGGCGTCGAGCCGTTCCGCGCGCATCAGATACAGCAGCACGCCCGGATCGAGGTCGCCGCTGCGCGTGCCCATCGGGATGCCGCCGGTCGGCGTCAGGCCCATCGTCGTATCGACCGAGCGGCCGTCGAGCAGCGCGCACAGGCTCGCACCGTTGCCGAGATGCGCGAACACCGCGCGCGACGGCAAAGCCGCGCCGAGTTGCTTGACCAGCGATTCGTACGACAGCCCGTGAAAGCCATAGCGGATCACGCCGGCGTCCGCATAACGGCGCGGCAGCGGGAGCCGCGCGGCGCGCGGCGGCAGCGTCGCATGAAACGCGGTGTCGAAGCACGCGTAATGCGTAGCGTCGCGGAAAATCTCCGTGGCTTCGTTGATCAACTCGAGTGCCGGCGGGATATGCAGTGGCGCGAAGTGCAGCGCGTCGAGCAACTGACGCCGCACGTCGTCGGTGATGCGCTGGTGCGTGCGCAGATGCGGGCCGCCATGCACGACGCGATGCCCCACCGCCGAGGGCCGCGCATGATGCTGCTGCACGAGCAGTTGCGAAAGCTGTTGCAGCGCCTCGGTCTGCGAGTCGAGCTTCTGGTCCTGCTGCAACAGCACGCGGCCATCGGCCGCCTTGATCCGCAGGCGGCCATCGGTGCGGCCGATGCCCTCGGCCGCGCCTTCGAGCAGCAGCGTTTCGTCGTCGGCCGAGGGTGCGAAAAGCCCGAACTTCAGCGACGAGGACCCGCTATTCAACACGAGGATCGTGCGTTCCTGATCGTGGTCGTGCATGGTGTCCCCCTCAGCCTTTCCACGTCCAGTTGCGGATTTCCTCCTTGTCGATCCCCTCCTCGTGCGCATACGCGAGATGCTCGATGATCTGCCCGCGCAGCCACTCCTTCGTATGATCGCCGACACCGCGCAGCGTCGGCACGCGATCGATCGCATCGATCGCCAGCGTGAAGCGGTCGACGCCGTTGATGATCGCGAGTTCGAGCGGGGTATTGATGTTGCCCCTCTCGTTGTAGCCATGCACGTGCATGTTGCCGTGGTTCTTGCGGTTGTACGTGAGCTTGTGTACGAGCGCCGCATACGCGTGGAAGTTGAAGATCACCGGCTTGTCGGTCGTGAACAGCGAATCGAAATCGCGGTCGGACAGTCCATGCGGATGCGCACGCTCGGGCATCAGGCGGAACAGATCGACCACGTTGACGAAGCGGATCTTCAGCGTCGGGCAGTGCTCCTTCAGGATCTGCACCGCGGCGAGCGCTTCCATCGTCGCGATGTCGCCCGCGCACGCCATCACGACGTCCGGCTCGGCGCCCTGATCGGTCGACGCCCAATCCCAGATGCCGATGCCCTTCGTGCAATGAATGACGGCCGCGTCCATGTCGAGATAATCCAGATGCGGCTGCTTGTCGGACACGATCACGTTGACGTAGTCGCGCGAGCGCAGGCAGTGGTCCCCAACGCTCAGCAGACAGTTCGCATCGGGCGGCAGATAGATGCGCACCACTTCCGGGCTCTTGTTCGTGACCACGTCGAGAAAACCGGGGTCCTGGTGCGTGAAACCGTTGTGATCCTGGCGCCACACGATCGACGTGATCAGCAGATTGAGCGATGGCACCGGCTGCCGCCAGCCGAGCTCGCGCTTGGATTTTTCGAGCCATTTCGCGTGCTGGTTGAACATCGAGTCGATCACGTGCACGAACGCTTCGTAGGTCGCGAAGAGCCCATGACGGCCGGTCAGGTTATAGCCTTCCAGCCAGCCTTCGAGCGTGTGCTCGCTGAGCATCTCCATCACGCGGCCGTCGGGCGACAGGTAGCCTCCGTCGGCGTCGCTCGGTTCGAGGGGATCGAGCCAGGTCTTGCCCGACACTTCATAAACCGCATGCAGCTTATTGCTCGACGTTTCATCGGGACCGAACAGCCGGAAGTTCGACATGTTCTTGCGCATCACGTCGCGCAGGAAGGTGCCGAGCACCGCGGTCGGCGACGTATACGCCGCCGCCGGTTTCTTTACGGCCACCGCGTAGTCGCGGAACGACGGCATGTCGAGCATCTTGCACAGCAGCCCGCCGTTCGCGTGCGGGTTCGCGCTGATGCGGCGCGCGCCTTCGGGCGCGAGCGCGCGCAGTTCTTCGACGAGCCGGCCGTTCGCATCGAACAGCGTT
Source organism: Paraburkholderia sp. BR10954 (assembly GCF_040965775.1). NCBI lineage: Bacteria > Pseudomonadati > Pseudomonadota > Betaproteobacteria > Burkholderiales > Burkholderiaceae > Paraburkholderia > Paraburkholderia sp. BR10954. The sequence goes on along the minus strand of NZ_JBFRCK010000023.1, from coordinate 48,511 downwards.
TCAGGCCCGTAGCTGCGCAGCCAATCCTCGACGACCTTCAGACTCTTGCGATTGGTCACCGCATCGGCCACCGGCACCTGATGCGAGCGCCACGAGCCTTCCACCTTGTGACCGTCCACTTCTTTCGGCCCGGTCCAGCCCTTCGGCGAGCGCAGCACGATCATCGGCCAGCGCGGCCGCGTGGTGTCGTTGTTCTGCCGCGCGTTCTGCTGGATCGCGCGAATTTCGCTGATGCATTGTTCGAGCGTCGCCGCCATCTGCTGATGCATCGTGTCGGGATCGTCGCCTTCGACGAAATATGGCTTGTGCCCGTAACCGACCATCAATGCTTCGAGCTCTTCACGCGGAATGCGCGCGAGCAGCGTCGGATTGGCGATCTTATAGCCGTTCAGATGCAGCACCGGCAGCACCGCGCCGTCGCGGATCGGATTCAGGAATTTGTTCGAATGCCACGAGGTGGCGAGCGGCCCGGTCTCCGCTTCGCCGTCGCCGATCATCACGGTGACGATCAGCTCAGGATTGTCGAACGCGGCGCCGTAGCCGTGCGACAGGCAGTAGCCGAGTTCGCCACCTTCGTGAATCGAGCCCGGCGTTTCGGGCGTGCAATGCGAACCGACGCCGCCCGGGAACGAGAATTGCCGGAAAAAGCGCCGCATGCCGTCTTCGTCCTCGCTGCGGTCCGGATAGACCTCCGAATAGGTGCCTTCCAGATAGCAGTGCGCGAGACTCGCCGGCGCGCCGTGACCGGGGCCGGACAGAAAGATCATGTCGAGATCGTGTTTGCGGATCAGCCGGTTCAGATGCACGAGCACGAAGCTCTGGCCGGCGTCGGAACCCCAGTGGCCAAGCAGCCGGTTCTTGATGTGCTCGGGCTTCAGCGGTTCTCGCAGCAGCGGGTTGTCGCGCAGATAGATCATGCCGACCGACAGGTAATTGCATGCGCGCCAGTAGCGATCGAGGTTGCGCAGCGTATCGGGGTCCAGAACTTGCGGTGGGGTGGGATGCGAGGTTGCTTCGGCCATGGCGTCACTCCTCGAAAAGAACTGTCAGGCTGGTTGGCGGATGATGCGGTGCAATCGAAACGAAGCCGGGGGGCACGGGTCGAATGTACTAAGCTGCTCAAACCGGGGGCGAATGATTTTCTACCCCTCGCAGTATCTCGCGCTGAATGTGGCATTCGTACTGCAATTGCCTTGCGCTGTCTGCTTTCTTTTCGTGATCCTCTGTCTCAGGTCAATGGCCGCCATGTCGAGATCTCCCAGTGCGCTCAAAGTGCTGAAGGTTCTGGTCCTTACGCTCGTGTTGACGTTCGTGGCGGTCGGAATACCGATAGGCGTATTCGGGCTGCTGGTCAAGCTGTTCAGCCACGCCTAGCACAGCGGCGCCGCTGTCGGCACGCGGACGCGAGCGCCGCGGAATGTGTATGCTCTTTGCAAGACCGGGCGTGACAATTGCGTCGCGCCGCTCATTCAACGCAAGGAGAGAGCCTTGGCCAACCGCAGCGACCACACCAACAACCCGGCGGCTTCGCAGCCCGATCCTGAATTGCAGGCGCTCGCCCGCGAAGTCTTCGACCTCGCGCGACGCGGCGATGCGACGATGCTCGCCGCCGTCATCGAAAAAGGCGTACCGCCGAATCTGCGCAACGAACGCGGCGACAGCCTGCTGATGCTCGCGAGCTACCACGGCCACGTCGACGCGGTGCGCACGCTGCTCGAACAGGGCGCCGATGCGAACCTGCGCAACGATGCAGGACAGACACCGATCGCGGGCGCCGCGTTCAAGGGCTTCGACAACGTGATCGAAACCTTGCTCGCGCATGGCGCCGACGTCGAAGGCGCATCGCCCGATGGCCGCACCGCGCTGATGATCGCCGCGATGTTCAACCGCACCGCAATCGTCGATCTGCTGCTCGCGCACGGCGCGGACCCCCATGCGCGCGACGCGAACGGCGTCAGCGCGGCCGATGCCGCTGCACGGATGGGCGCCGCCGATACCCAGGCGCGCCTGAAAGCGCTGGGCGCTTGATCTCGCGACTTCACCCGCGGCTTCACCCCTGAAGCGGTGCCCGCACATCGCGCGCGGCGCCGCCTAGTTGCCCTTCCCGCTACGCAACAGCGTCTCCACGTCGATCTCCGCCAACTCGCCGATTCGCCCGACGCTCACGTCCGCGGGCGGATTGTTCGCGATCTCCTTCGCATCGAACGCATAGTGTCCCTGGCGCGGAAACACGGTCGTCAGCTCCGTGCCCCATGCCTTCTTCATCGCGCCCAGAATCCGCAGCTTGTCGTCGACCATCACGTAATGGCGCGCCGGATAGCAATCCATCACCTGATCGAGCATCAACTCCTTGTGGATGTAGATCAGCACGCGCCCTTCGACTTCGTCCCACAGGCCCGAGCGCGAAATCTTGCGCGGCTGGAACACGACGTCGCCGTCCGACAGGATTACCGTCGGCCCGTACTTGCCCACATGCCGCAGCGCGTCGAGCGCACCCGGATAGAGCCGGTTCGCAAACGGATACTCGATCAGGAACGACGACATCAGCAGCAGGCGCGTGTCGCGCGGATGCTCGGTCCGGTAGCGCTGCAGCGCGCCGAGGTAGTCGGCGTAGCCGAGTTCGGTGCGCAGGTTCTCGAAGATTTCCCAATAGCGCGCACTGTTCTCTTCGCCGAACTGCCCCATCATGTGCGCGCGCAGATCCTGCAGCACGTGATCGTTGTCGAGTAGCGTGTTATCGCAATCGAATAGAAATACGACGTCGTGCGGCGTGGCGGAAGTGACTGGCATCGCGGTTCCTCTTGGCAGGTTCGTGGATCGCCTCGGCTACTTCAGCCCGCCGTCCGGCGCGACGGGTTTTTCCGCATGGCCGCCGAAATCGTGCCGCATCGCCGACAGCACGCGGTTCGCGAAATCGGCTTCTCCGCGCGAACTGAAGCGCGCGAACAGCGCCGCGCTGAGCACCGGCGTCGGCACGCCTTCGTCGATCGCCGCGGCGACGGTCCAGCGCCCCTCGCCCGAATCCGATACGCGGCCCGCGTAGCTTTTCAGCTCGGTGTCGCTGGCGAGGGAGCCGGCGATCAGGTCGAGCAGCCACGAGCCGATCACGCTGCCGCGCCGCCACACTTCCGCGATGTCCGCGAGATTCAGATCGTACTGATACTGCTGGGGGTGGCGCAGCGGCGACGTCTCCGCATCGGCTTCGCGCGCGTGGCGGCCGGCGTCGGCGTGGCGCAGCACGTTCAGACCCTCCGCGTAGGCGGCCATCAGCCCGTACTCGATGCCGTTATGAACCATCTTGACGAAATGCCCCGCGCCTTGCGGTCCGCAATGCAGAAAACCCTGCTCGGCGGTGCTCGCGCCCGCCACGCGGCCCGGTGTCGCGCTCTCAGTGCCGACGCCGGGCGCCAGCGCCGAGAAGACCGGTTCGAGCCGTTTCACGACCTCGGCCTCGCCGCCGATCATCAGGCAGTAGCCGCGCTCGCGCCCCGCCACGCCGCCGCTCGTGCCGACGTCCACGTAGTGAAGCTGGTACGCGCTGAGTTGCTGGCCGCGGCGGATGTCGTCGTGATAGTAGGAGTTGCCGCCGTCGATCACGATGTCGCCCGGTTCGAGCAGCGGCACCAGCTTGTCGAGCGTCGCGTCGACCACCGCGGCGGGCACCATCAGCCACACGGCGCGCGGCCTGGCGAGCTTCGCGACGAGGTCTTCGAGCGAGCTGGCGCCGGCCACGCCTTCCTGCTTCAGCCTGTCGACGGCCGCCGGCTGCACGTCGTACACGATGCATTGCTGAGCACCGCTGGTCAGGCGCCGCACCATGTCGGCGCCCATCCGTCCCAATCCAATCATGCCTAGCTGCATAGCTCGCTCCGAAAGATGCTGCGTTGCGCTGTCCGATTTTCTGGTCGCCGTGTTGCGGCGGCGTGGTTGCCCTTAAGCATAGGCGCTGTGTCGCGAGGTGCGCCGAATGGGTCGAAACAAGCCGCACTTTTTTGCGGAAGTGCGGCGCGGGTCAAAGTTCCGCGCGGCTGGAGGCGTGCCGCATCCGCACGAAGGCGGATGCGGCGGTGTCGCGCGTCATTCGCTGCGCTCGGGCAGGCGCGTGCCGCGGCGCGCGGCCAGCTTCGCGTATTGCTCGGCCGCGAAGCGCTTCACCGCGCGCCACATCACCGGATAGCGATAGCCGGGCACCGCGAACAGCACGAGCGCGCACAGGCCCAGCAGTCCGCAAAACAGGAACGTGCCGCGATAGCTGAACGCCTGCACGAGCAGCCCGGACAGCACGCCCGACAGGATCGAGCCGACCCGCGCCGCATTGAAGAACAGCGCGGTCGCGCGCCCGGGCGAATGCGGCATCAGATCCTGCACGTAGGTCATGCCGAGGCAGGAGGTCACGGCGACCACAAACGCGTTCAGCATCTGCATCGGGATCAGCACGCTGACGTTGCCGGCGAGCGACATCGCGACGAAGTACACCGCATGCACGGCCGCGCACGCGGCAAGCCAGTTCGGCTTGTGCAGCGACGACGACTTCGCGCCGAGCGCGAGCATCATCGGGATCTCGGTCAGCGCGCCGAGACCGAGCATCACCGACACGTCGAGATGCGTGCCGTTCAGCCCGTGCACGATGTAGAGCGGCAGCACGATCATCGTCGCGTTCGCGGCGATCAGCGTCATGAATACGCCGAGCCGGAACGGCGTCATGCCGGCGCGTTCGATGCCGAACAGAGACAGATACGGTGCGGTGAAGGACATCGCCACACCGAGCATCAGGGTGGCGGCAGCGAGCGGCTTGAAGCCAGGAATGCGAAGCAGGTCGAAAAAACGCGCAGTTTTCAACACGGGGACGGAGGGTCAGGTGGAGCGGGCCTCGCTGCGCTTCGATGCGCTCGACGGCACGATGGGCGTCGCGGGCTCGGGGCCAAAACGACCGGGGCATTATCGACCCGGAGCGCGGCTCGCGTAAACCCGCGCACGGCCGTCCCAAATGTGGAATGCGCGCGCATGTGCGTAGTGCTGCGCGCGCCGTGCCGCGCCGATGCGTGCGGTTAGCGGCAAGCTGCCGGCACGCTCGCCGCTATTTGCCCTCAGTTGCGCGCATTTGCTGCGCCTGCGCCTTGTAGTCGTAGGTCGGATAGAACTCGGTGTGATAGCCGCCCCACGCGGTCGATTCGATCGCACGGTTCACTTCGCGCAACCGGCTCGCGGGCACGCGCAGCGTCACGACCTGTCCGATGCCCATCATCACGTACCACGACACGACTTCGATGCCGGGCGGCGGAAAGGTCTTGAAGAAGCCCTGCTCGCGCAGTTGATCGTTGATCTTCGGCAGCGGCTTCGATTCGTCGTGGCGCAGGAAGATCGTCAGCAGGAAGGTGTCGTCGGCGGGAGCGGACACCGGTGTGGCGGGGGTGGCGGCGAGCGTAGCGGGGGGCGCCGTGTCGGCGGCGTGGGCGAGCGGCGCGATGGCCAACATTCCCAACGACACGGCGAGGCCAGCGACTGTCGATGCAATGAGCATGAAACGCCTCCATCACGGATTGAACTCAGCTTCGATCACACGTCCGCGCAGCAATCCCCGCTCCAGCGTGAACGCATCACACGACGACGTAGCCGCGCTGTTCGAGCGTCCAGCGATGCCAACGGTTGCCATACGCGCCGCACGCGAACGCGAACAGGATCGACAGCACGAAGCCGATCAGGTCGGCCGTCTCGCCCCACAGACCGATGCCGAGCAGAATCACGTTGATGCCCAGCATCACGAACGCGGCGAACCACATTCTTTTCGACAGCGCCCAGATGAAGCCGAGCAGGCACGCGCCCCAGCTGAAGCCGGTCGCGACCGCGATTGCGTCCTTGTGCTGCGGATGTTGCAGATAGATTCGGGCGTTCATGTTTTGCGAGGTTCCGTGCGATGACGCGGCGCGTCGATCGGTCGAGCACGTGCGCACCGCTTTTTAACATGCCGCGGCGACATCACGCGCATCGGCTGCATACGGCCGCTGCGCTGACGATCCGCAGCATAGCTGCTACCCTTGGCAGATCAAGATCAAGAGCGGAGCACGCATGACCTCCTCGACAGCTTATTCCCCGAAAGCCCCTTCCCGCGCCGAGCTCGACTCGCTGCCCGGCGCCACCGTCGTCGAATTCGGCACCGACTGGTGCGGCTATTGCCAGAGCGCGCAGGCCTCGATCCGGCAGGCGCTCGCGCCGCACGCGGGCCTGCGGCATCTGAAGATCGAGGACGGTCCCGGCCGCCCGCTCGGCCGCTCGTTCAAGGTCAAGCTGTGGCCGACGCTCGTGCTGATGCGCGACGGCGCCGAGGTCGCGCGCGTGGTGCGGCCGCGCAGCGCCGAGGACATCGAGGACGCGTTCGCGTCGCTCTGAGATTCGTTCCATCATGCGCCAGGTCATCCATCATCTGCGTGTCCAGGCCCGTGGCCGCGGCCTGGTCGAATTTACCGACGACGCGCGCCGCTTCGTCGACGATACGGACATCCGTACCGGTCTCTTGACGGTGTTTTGCCGGCACACGTCGGCATCGCTGCTGATTCAGGAGAACGCCGATCCATCGGTGCGGCGCGATCTGCAGCGCTACTTCGAGAGCCTCGCGCCCGAGGACGACACGCGCTACGAGCACGACACCGAAGGCCCCGACGATATGCCCGCGCATCTGCGCACGGCACTCACGCAGGTGCAGCTATCGGTGCCCGTCGAGCATGGAAGAATGGTGCTCGGCACATGGCAGGGGCTCTATCTGTTCGAACATCGGCGTCAGCCACAGCCGCGCGATATCGTGTTGCATCTGCTCGGCGAATAAAGTCCGCTTTCGTACCCACCCGTCACGCAAAGGAAACCGTCACCGGCACTTCTCCGCACACCGCATCGTACGGAGCCTACCCAAGGGAGCACACCTCATGGACACCCGTAGCGAGCTGCAAGCCACCGTCAAGGCGATGATTCAACCGGGCAAGGGTCTTCTCGCCGCCGACGAAAGCGGCCCGACCATCGCCAAACGCTTCAAGACGATCGGCCTCGAATCGACCGAAGAAAACCGTCGCGCGTATCGCAACCTGCTGCTGACGACACCCGGCCTCGGCGAGTTCGTGAGCGGCGTGATCCTCTACCAGGAAACGCTCGGCCAGAAAGCCGACGACGGCACGCCGTTCCCGCAAGTGGCCGCGGCGAACGGCATCGTGCCCGGCATCAAGGTGGACCTCGGCAAAGTGCCGCTCGCGCTCGCTCCGGGCGACGAGATCACCGAAGGCCTCGACGGTCTCGCTAAACGCTTCGTCGATTACAAGCGCCAAGGCGCTCGCTTCGCGAAGTGGCGCGCGGTCTACAACATCAGCGCGAGCCTGCCGAGCCGGCTCGCGATCGAGGCGAACGCCGATTCGCTCGCGCGCTACGCGGCAATCAGCCAGGAGGCCGGCATCGTGCCGATCGTCGAACCCGAGGTGCTGATGGACGGCGATCACGCGATCGAACGTTGCGCCGAAGTGACCGAGGCCGTGTTGCACGAGGTGTTTCATTCGCTGCATCGGCATCGCGTCGTGCTCGAACATATCGTGTTGAAGCCGAGCATGGTGCTGGCCGGCTCCGAGCATGAGCAGCAGTCGAGCACCGCGCATATCGCGGCGGCGACCGTGCGCGTGTTGATGCGCACCGTACCCTCTTCGGTGCCGGGTCTCGTGTTCCTGTCGGGCGGACAGTCGCCCGAGGAAGCTACCGCCAATCTCAGCGCGATGAACCGGCTCGGCGCGCTGCCGTGGAATCTGAGCTTTTCGTATGGGCGCGCGTTGCAGGAGCCGCCGTTGAATGCTTGGCGCGGCCAGCCGGGCAACGTAAAGGAAGCGCAGCAGGCGCTGCTCAAGCGCGCGCGTCTGAATGGCGCGGCCGCGCTCGGCAAGTACGACCCGTCGATGGAAAAGGATTGAGCGCTGGCGGGCGCAGCGCGAATCGCCCGTCAGCACGCTCGTGCACAAAAACGCAGGAGCCGACACGCCAGGGGACCGGCGCGTGGCTCCTTCTGCACTTCTGCCTCAATACGCGGCGCTTACTGCCCCTTCGTATCGCTGCTCGCGTCGGCGCCCGGCATATTCGTCGAGTCGGTCATGGGCTTCTTCGACTTCGAGTGCTTCTTCATGTGATGGTGGGTCGCAGGCGTAGCCGTCGTCGCCGGGCCCGCATCGCCGCCCTCGCGTGACGAGGTCGCGGCGTTGGTGTTCGGGTCGGTGCCGGCCGGCCCCCCGCCGCCACCGGCGCCACCGCCGGCACCTTGGGCCATCGCGAGCGACGAAGCCGCGAGCAAGGTGGAAACGAGCACTGCGTGTCTGATCTTCATGGCGATTCTCCTGGGTGTCGAGAGTGTCGAAACGAAGTGGGCGCACGGCAGCCGCACGCGCAAACCTCGCACGCTTGTGAGCAAGGGCTGTGCCGCACCACAGCACGACAGGAAAAGCCCATGCACGCAATGCGCGAACGGCGTGCCGCGGCTTCAGGTGCCGCACGCCACCAGCGCATGCAATTCGTCGATATTGAACGGCTTCGAGAGGATTGCGATGCCGAGCCGACGCGCGCGGTCGAGCTCGTCGGCGTAACCGGTCATCAACGCGATCTTCTGCGACGGCCACGCGCTGCGGATCTTCTCCGCGAGGTCGATACCGTTCAGCTTGCCCGGCATCTGGATGTCCGACAGCACGAGCTCGAAGCGCTCGCCGGCGCTCAGCACGTCGAACGCCTGGTCGGCGGTCGGCTCGTGATGGACCTCGCAGCCGAAGGTTTCGAGCACCGCGGTCACGCCGGCCGCGACGTCCTCGTTGTCCTCGACGAGCAGTATGACCCCGGCCGCGCTCGGCAACGGCTGGCGCGCATCGACGCCGGCCGTTGCGGCGCGCTCGCGATAGCGCGGCAGAAACATCCGTACCGTCGTGCCGCTGCCCAGCACGCTGTCGATCTTCGCGGTGCCGCCCGCCTGCTCGGACATCGACAGGACCTGGGCGAGCCCGAGGCCGGTGCCCGAGCCGCGCAGCTTGGTCGTGAAGAGCGGCTCGAACGCGCGTCGCGCGACCGATTCGGGCATCCCTTCGCCGTCGTCGGAGCAGGCGATCAGCACGTACTCGCCGTCCGGCAGCAGCGTGTCGCTGCCGACCAGCCGATTGTTCTGGCAGCGGATCACAAAGCGCCCGCCGCGCGGCATCGCATCGCGCGCGTTCATCGCGATGTTCACGATCGCGAACTCGAGGTCGGTCGGATCGACGAGCACCTGCCACAGGCCCTCCGGTATGCGCAGCGCCAGCTCGATCGTGTCGCCGAGCGCCGCATTGATCAGCGGCACGGCGGCCGGCAGCCAGCGTGCCAGCTCGACGGGCTCCTGCTTCAGCGGCTGCTTGCGCGCGACGCTGAGCAAACGCCGTGTCAGCGCTTCGGCCGTGGCGGTGGCACGCTCGACCGCCTGCACTTCCTTCTCGAGATCGTTGTAATGCTTGAGCCGCGCTAGCTCGGTATTGGCCGACACCACCATCAGCAGATTGTTGAAATCGTGCGCGACATTGGCGACCAGATTGCCGAGCGCGCCCATGCGCTGCAGTTGCCGGCTCGACGCCTCGGCCGACAGACGCATCGCGACCTCGCCCTGCCAGCGCTCCCACGCGCGCCGCTCCGCTTCGAGCTGGCGCAGCGAATACAGCACGAGCGCCCAGATCGCGATACAGGGCACCGCCGTCAGCGCCGCGATCAACAGAAAGTGCATGCGCCACGCCGCGACGATCGACGACGTCGCGTACGCGCTCATCACATACACCGGGTAGTCGCCGACGCGGCGAAATGCGAGCAGCCGCTCGACGCCGTCGACGCTCGAATTCAGACGCACGTGGCCGAACAGCTGTTTGTCGCGCAACGCGGACATGAACGCGCTGTGCATCGACGGCCGCGCGCCGGCCGGCCAAGGCGGATAGCGCACCAGCAGATTGCCGTCCTGCCGGTAGAGTGCGAGCGCGAGCGACGGATCGCCGTTGGTCAGTTCGTGATAGAAGCGCGAAAAATATTCGTTGCGCAGCGCGACCGTGACCGCCCCGAGAAACCGACCGTTCGCGTCCGAGCGGCCGATCGCGGTCGTGAAGACGTCGACCTTCGACAGTGGGCCGAAAATCGGCAGCGAGAAATACGGCTGCGGACGCATCGCCTTCGCGGCGAGAAAATCTTCGCGCTGGCCGATCTGCACCGCCGGAGCCGGATACGCGAGGCTCGACACGAGCAGCTCGCCGTTCACGCCGAGAAGTGCGATCGATGCGACCTGCGGAAAGTCGCCGCCGATGCTCTGCAGGCGCTCGTGCAATTCGCGCTCGCGCGCACGGATCTGCGCATCGTCGGAATCGCCGAGCAGCTCGATCACGCGCGAGGCCATCTGGCGGTTCAGATCCAGCACCTTGACGGCCTGCTCCTGCGCCACGCGCGCGAGGCGGTCGATCATATCGTTCGCATCGGAGATCCGGCGCTGGTAATCGAAGTAGCCATAGCCCGCGAGGCAGGCCAACGGAAACACGATCGACACGGCCAGCACGATCAGCAACATGCGCCGTGTCGCCGCGAAGTTGCGTGACGGCATCGGCACATCGACTGCGACACGTTCTGCACGCTGCACGTTCACCTGCTCCATCAAAGTTGCATACGGTCAGGGAAGGCATTGCCTGTAAATTCGCACACCGCTGTTCGCGTGCGAATTCCCCTGCCTCGAAATTTACCGCAACTCGGCCTATCTTCCCAAGCGGGTTCGCTGCATCACTTCGCCAGGCCGAGCGGGCACATCGATTGCTGCCTTATCGCTGCTCGATGGCCAGCCCACTTCCGTTCCTGCTCGCGACGCGCCTCGATGCGCTGCGCGAGCCTTTCCATGCGCGAGGCCTCACCATGTCGACGACTGCCCGCCGCGTTGCGCGGCTATCGGAATTGCCGGCGGAGCGTGCGGTGCGCGTCACCGTGGACGACACGCCGATCCTGCTCGTGCGCGACGGCGACACCGTGCACGCGTACTCCCCGGATTGCCCGCATGCGGGGGGCCCGCTCGAAGAGGGCGCGCTGTGCCACGGCCGCATCATCTGTCCGTGGCACAAGGGCACCTTCGATGTCGCGACCGGCAACGTGCTGGAGCCGCCCCCGCTGCTGCCGCTCGATCGCTACCCGGTCACGCTCGATGGCGACGACGTGCTCGTATCGGCGGAAAAAATCGCCGCGCCGGATGCGGCGGCGCACACGCCCGCGCTCGATGCCGCGCAACGCAAGCACTACGTGGTGATCGGCGCGGGCGCGGCCGGCGCCGCCGCCTGTGCCGCGTTACGCGAGTTCGGCTTCGAGGGCCGCATCACGCTGATCGGCGACGAAGCGCACGCGCCGTACGACCGCACCTCGCTGAGCAAATTCGTACCGTCGTTCGAAATGCCACCCGCCGACGTGCCGCCGCTGTTGCCGCCCGATTGGCTGCACACGCACGGCATCGAACGGATCGTCGCGAAGGTCGCGCGGCTCGACGTGCCCGCGCGCACGATCCATTTCGAAGCCGGCGCGGGTAATGGCGGGCAGAGCATCGAGCCGCTCAAATACGACACCGCGCTGCTCGCCACCGGCAGCGTGCCGAAAGTGCCCGACATTCCAGGCTGCGAACTCGGCGGCGTGCACGTGCTGCGGCACCTCGACGATGCCGCCGCGTTGATCGACGCGCTCGGCGACGATGCATCGCAAACCCGCGTCGCGATTCTGGGCAGCAGTTTCATCGGCCTCGAAGTCGCATCCGCGTTGCGCAAGCACGGCGTACCCGTCACCGTGATTTCGCGCGACAAGGTGCCGTTCGTGAAGCAGTTCGGCGAGCGCGCGGGCCAGATGTTTCGCGCGCTGCACGAAAGCAATGGCGTGAAGTTTTATCTCGACGCGAAGGTCGCCTCGCTCGAGGGCGAGGAAGGCAACGTGCATACGGTGATGCTCGCGGACGGCGAAGCCATCGCCGCTGATGTCGTGCTGCTAGGCACGGGGGTTGCGCCGGCTACAGGGTTCGTCGAGGGACTGCCGTTGCAGAAGGACGGCGGCGTGGTCGTCAATGCCGGCATGAGCGCCGCGTGCGGTCTGTATGCGGCCGGCGATATCGCCGTGTTCTCGCTGCACGAGAACCAGGAGCCGCTGCGTATCGAACATTGGCGCGTCGCGCAGCAGCATGCGCGCATCGCCGCGCAGAACATGTGCGGCTTGCGTACCCGCTATGCGGACGTGCCGTTCTTCTGGACCTATCACTACGGCAAGAACTTCGAATACCTGGGGCACGCGAGCGAGTGGGATGAGATCGTCGTCGATGGCGACCTCGATCATCACCAGTTCATCGCGCTGTACGTGCGCGACGGCAATGTCGACGCGGTGTTCGCCTGCGAGCGCGAAGCGCTGACCGCGCGGCTTTCGGACGCGATGCGCGGCGGGCTGTCGCGCGCCGACGCGCTCACGATGATCGGCGCGACGGCCGGCAGCGCGCCGCAAGCGGCGTCGTGAGCCATCGTCTTGCCGTTCAACCTTGAGGAAGGAGCCACCATGACGACACACAAGGAACAGCATCCGCACTCGGAAAAGAGCGAACAGCAGATCGACGAACAGGTCGAGGACAGCTTCCCGGCTAGCGACCCGCCTTCGACGGGCGGCACCACCAAGATCGAACCGGAGCAGGACAAGGCAAAGACCGGGCACGACAAGCCCGCCGGTCAATAGGCGCGTGGCGGCGCGCTGCGCGCTGCCCGTGCTTCCCGAGCGCCCGCGGCCTCGCGCATTGCTGTGATCACGGCGGCCGCGGGTGGCATCTATTGCACTCCCCCATTCTCAACCCACTGGAACGACGGAAACGACTCACCATGTCAGACGAGACCGGCTCGGCCAGCGCCGGGAAGGAAGCATCCGGGCGCGATGCGTCGCGCGGCGATGCGCGCCGCGACGGCAACGACGCACGCGATGACGGCGGCAAACGCGGCAACGACAAGAACAAGGACAACGGCGACGACGACGGCCAGCAGAAAAAGCCCGGCAAAAAACCGCTGATCATCCTCGGTGCGCTCGTGATCCTGATCGGCATCGTCGGCTTCGTCTGGTGGTTCGCGACCCGCAACGAAATAACGACCGACGACGCCTACACCGACGGCAACGCGATCACGATGGCGCCGAAAGTCTCCGGCTACGTGGTGACGCTGGCGGTCGACGACAACCTGTTCGTGCACAAGGGCGACCTGCTGCTCGTGATCGACAAGCGAGACTACCAGGCCCAGGTCGATCAGGCGAAAGCGCAGCTCGGTCTTGCGAAGGCGCAATTGAACGCCGCGCAGGTGCAGCTCGATATCGCGCGCGTGCAGTATCCCGCGCAGTACCGCCAGGCGAAAGCGCAGACTTCGTCGGCGGAAGCGAATCTGCGTGAGGCGCAAGCCGCCTGGCAGCGTCAGCACTCGGTCGATCCGCGCGCGACCACGCAGCAGAACGTCGATACCGCCGACGCGCAGCGCCAGTCGGCCGACGCGAGCGTCGCGCAGGCGCGTGCGCAGCAGCGCACCGCGAGCCTCGTGCCGCAGCAGTTGCGCCAGGCCGAGGCCAGCGTCGACGAACGCCGCCAGCAGGTGCATCAGGCCGAGGCGCAGCTCGAACAGGCGCAGCTGAATCTGTCGTACTGCGAGGTGCGCGCGCCGTCGGATGGCTGGATCACGCGGCGCAACGTGCAGCTCGGCAGCTTCCTCACCGCGGGCGTGTCGCTGTTCTCGATCGTCACGCCGCAGGTGTGGATCACCGCGAACTTCAAGGAATCGCAGCTCGAACGCATGCGCCCCGGCGACAAGGTCAAGGTCGACGTCGACGCGTATCCGAAGCTCGAGCTGCGCGGCCATGTCGATAGCGTGCACCTCGGCAGCGGCTCGCGCTTCTCGGCGTTCCCGACCGAAAACGCGACCGGCAACTTCGTGAAGATCGTGCAGCGCGTGCCGGTCAAGATCATCATCGACGAAGGTCTGCCGCGCGATCATCCGCTCGGGCTCGGCTTGTCGGTTAAGCCGAAGGTGTACCTGAAATGACGGCGTCCGATGCCGCGTCAGGCGACGCATCGTCGAACTGGAAGCCATCCGCGAATCCGTGGCTGATCGCGATCGTCGTCACGCTCGCGGCGTTCATGGAAGTGCTCGACACGACCATCGTCAACGTCGCGTTGCCGCATATCGCGGGCACGATGTCCGCGAGCTACGACGAAGCGACGTGGACGCTGACCTCGTATCTGGTCGCCAACGGCATCGTGCTGCCGCTCTCGGGTTTCTTCGGCCGGCTGCTCGGCCGCAAGCGCTATTTCCTCGTCTGCATCATTGCGTTCACCGTGTGCTCGTTTCTGTGCGGCATCGCGACCGATCTGTGGCAGCTCATCATCTTCCGCTGTTTGCAGGGCTTTTTCGGCGGCGGACTGCAACCGAACCAGCAGTCGATCATTCTCGACACGTTCGCGCCGCAGCAGCGCGGCCGCGCATTCTCGATCTCGGCGGTCGCGATCGTCGTCGCGCCGGTGCTGGGGCCGACGCTCGGCGGCTGGATCACCGACAACTTTTCGTGGCGTTGGGTGTTCCTCGTGAACGTGCCGTTCGGCGTGCTGACCTCGCTCGCGGTGATGCAGCTGGTCGAGGACCCACCGTGGAAACGCAAGGGCGACCTGCGCGTGTCGGTGGATTACGTGGGCATCGTTCTGATCGCGATCGGCCTCGGCTGCCTGCAGGTGATGCTCGATCGCGGCGAGGACGACGACTGGTTTTCATCGAACTTCATTCGCACGTTCGCGGTGCTCGCGGTGTCCGGCATCGTCGGCGCGATCTACTGGCTGCTGTACACGAAGAAGCCGGTCGTCGACCTGCGCTGTCTGAAGGACCGCAACTTCGCGCTCGGCTGCTTGACGATCGCCGCGTTCGCGACGATTCTCTATGGCAGCGCGGTGCTCGTGCCGCAGCTCGCGCAGCAGCAGCTCGGCTATACGGCGATGCTCGCGGGCCTCGTGCTGTCGCCGGGCGCGGTGCTGATCACGATGGAAATTCCGCTGATCAGCAAAATGATGCCGCACGTGCAGACGCGCTTGCTGGTGGCGACCGGCTTCGGGCTGCTCGCGTGCGCGCTCGCGTATTCGCATACGCTCACGCCGGACATCGATTACTTCACGCTAGTGAAGATGCGCAGTGCGCAGTCGCTCGCGATCGGCTTCCTGTTCGTGCCGATCACGACGCTCGCGTATCTGACGGTGCCGCCGCGACTCAACGACGACGCGTCCGCGCTGTTTACGATGTTCCGCAACGTCGCGGGTTCGATCGGCATCTCGCTGTCGACCGCGATGGTTCGCGAGCGCACCCAGGCGCGCATGGCGCATCTGTCGGAGTTCATGTCGCCGCTTTCGCAGAACTACAACGATACCTTGCAACGCAACGCGCAGAGGATCGCCGACATGAATGGCATGCCGCTTTCGCAGGCGCTGCAAACCGCAAATGGCCATCTGTACACCACGTACATCTCGCAGGCGACGTTCCTCGCCTATGTCGACGTGTTCGCGTTCCTCGCGATTTTCTGCACGCTTTGCATTCCGATCGCGATTTTCTTTTCACCGGTCAAAGCGTCCGGCGGCGGAGGACATTGAAGTGAAGCTTCGTTCGAGGCGCGGCGTTCTCGATTCCGCTACGGGTTTGATTGCGTGTGTCGTCGTCGGCATGCCCGCGCTGCTGCTCGCTTCCTGCACGGTCGGCCCCGACTTTCATGCGCCGCACGCCGACGTGCCGGCGCAGTGGCACGATACCCAGCGCACCGCTGCGAGCGATGCGGCCGCTAGCGGCGCATCATCCGCAACGGCGGCCAACGTCGCTTCGGTGCCGACGCTCGACACCGATCCCGACCCGCGCTGGTGGCGCAGCTTCAACGATCCGACGCTCGACGCGCTGATCGCCCGCGCGACGCTCGGCAACCTGGACCTGCAGCAGGCGGTGCTGCGCATCGTCGAAGCGCGCACCCAGGTGCAAGCGGCGGCCGCGCAAGGTTTGCCGAATCTGCGCGCGACCGGCAGCTATCAGCGCGAGCAGCTCGGCCTCAAAGGTTTTCTGGAGGAGAACGGCGCGTTCGATAAGGTCGATCAGCTCGGCGCGCCGAATTCGCCGGCCAACAGGATCGCACCGGGCGCGGGGGCCGCGCTGCAAAACGGCGCGAACAACCTCCTCGATCAGCTCACGGCGCCGGTCAATCTGTGGCAGGTCGGCTTCGACGCGACCTGGGAGCTCGATCTGTTCGGCCGCGTGCGTCGCTCGGTCGAGGCCGCGAACGCGCAAACCGAGGCCGCGTACGAAAGCCGCAACGACGCGTTGCTATCGCTCGAAGCCGAGGTCGCACAGACCTATATGCAGTTGCGCGGCGCACAGACCTTGCACGACATTGCGGTGAGCCTCGTCGAGCAGCAAGGCGAGACCGTCGCGTTGACGGAGAACCAGGCGAAGGTCGGACTCGCGAGCCAGCTCGATGTGCAAAGCGCCCGCGCCCAGCTCGCGCAAACGAAAACGCAGTTGCCGCAATACGATCAGCAGATCGCCCAGGCGCTGAACGCGCTCGCGTATCTGATCGGTGAGCCGCCCGGCGCGCTCGAAGCGCAGCTGAGCGCGCCGCAGACCGTGCCGCCCGTGCCGCCCGTCGTGCCGGTAGGCCTGCCGTCGACGCTTGCGCGGCGCCGGCCCGACATCCGCCGCGCCGAGGCGAACCTGCATGCGGCAACGGCGAGTGTCGGCGTCGCGGTCGCGCAGTTCTATCCGGACGTGTCGCTGACCGGCAAGGCCGGCACGCGCGCGACGAATGCGCGCGATCTCGCGCGCTGGTCGCACCTGTTCTATTCGTTCGGACCCACCGTGTCGCTGCCGATTTTCGAGGGCGGCGCGCTGGTCGCCAATCTGCGGATGTCGAAGGCCGAGCAGGCCGAGGCCGCGCTCGATTACCGCAAAACCGTGCTGAGCGCGCTGCGGGACGTGGACAACGCGCTCGTCGTCTATCGCACCGATCAGGCGCGGCGCGATGCGCTCGCCGACAGCGTCAGCGCGCAGCAGACCTCGTTCGATCTGTCGCGCGACAGCTATCGCAAGGGGCTCACGAGTTTCATCAACGTGCTCGACGCGCAGCGGCAACTCGCGCAGGCACGCGAGCAATACGCTCAAGGCACGACCCAGGTCAGCACCGATCTGGTGGCGCTGTACAAGGCGCTAGGCGGGGGCTGGCAGAGCGATGCGGATGCGGCGGGGGCGGCTGGCGCGGCGGCGCCGCCAGGCAGTGGCGGATAACCGGCCGCGATGCGGCGAGGCCGCAAGGCCGCAAGGCCGCAAGGCGTCAGCCATGCTCGAACTGCGGCTCCTCAATCACCGTTCGCGTCGCATCGAGATGACGGCACGCGGCTAGCATCTGCTGCAACGACGTCACCGCGCAATCCGCTTCCAGCGACTCTTGCTGTTCCGCGCTCCACTGCTGCCTATCCTCGGGCGCCCAAAGGCCGACCACGATCGACACGTTCGGCAAGCGCGCGCGGATGCGCCGGATCAGATTGCGCAGATGCGACGGAATGCCGTCGATCTGCAGATACAGAAGGCAGACGATGCCGACGTCGTCAGCCTCGAGGCGATCGATCGACGCGCGCGACACCGCCTCGTGCGGCAGCGAGCGCGCCGCGAAGCCGTGCTTGCCGAGCAACTGCAGCAGGATGATCGTCGCGAGCGCGTCGAGCGGACCACGGCCCGGCAGGCACAACACGCGGCTCGTCGGCGCATGCCACGCGAATACGGGCTCTACGACGGACGGTTCGCTGCCCGGCTCCTGCTGCGGGCCGTGGGTCTGCTCCGGCGTGACCGTCGCGGTGCTCATGCCACTATTCGCCGCGTCGACCGATCGTGGCATCGCCCCCGTGGCCCGCGTTTCGTCGGAGGGCGCGAGCGGCCCCGCCGCGCCCCAGTTCGACTGCGTCGCGAGCGGTGCGGGTTCGCGATCCTCGTAGCCGTCGAGGCCGTCGACCAGCTCGTTGGTCGTCGATTCGATGCGCGCGAGCTGTGCGCTCGTCACGCTGCCCCTCGTTACGTCGCTGGCCGCGAGCCGCAAGGCCCCAATCGCGACTTCATCGTAATAGGCCGACAACGAGCGATCACGCAGCAGCACTTCGGCCTGCTCGATCGGTTGATCCGGATCGCCGGCGAGCGCGCGTTGATAGAAGTTTTCGACCGGCGTCAGCGGCGGCTGATCGCCGAGCAGCACGTCGAGAAACTCGAGACGCCGCACATGCCGGCCGAGCACCAGCAGACACAGCGTCAACGGTGTCGACAGGATCAGTCCGATGGGCCCCCAGATCCAGCTCCAGAAGATTGCCGCGACCACCACCGAAAACGGCGACAGGCCCGTGCTGCGCCCATACAGCAGCGGCTCGACCACCTGCCCCACTGCGAGCTCGGCGACCACGAACAGCACCAGCGACCAGATCGCCATCTCCCAGCCGGGACTGACCGCGGCCGCGAGCGCGGTGGGCAGTATCGCCGCGATCCAGATGCCGACGTAGGGCACGAGCCGCAGCAGCGCCGCCAGAATGCCCCACAGGACCGGGCTCGGCACGCCGATCAGAAACAGCCCCGCGCCGATCACGACACCAACGCCGGTGTTCACGCCGAGCTGCGACACGAAGTAGCGGCTCAGGCGCCGCGCGGTCTCGTCCATCACCGTGGTCGTGCGATGCAGGTCGCGCGAGCCGAACAGACGGATCGCGCGATCGCGCAGGTCGTCGCGTTGCAGCAGGATCACGATCGTGACGACGAACACGATGAACGCGGTTTCCAATGGACTGATGGCCGGCGACAGCACGCGTCGCGCGAGCTCGAACGGCGTGGGCACCGGCTCGCGCACTTCGACCGGCACCGCCGTCGATGCCTGCGGGCTCGCCGCGGCCGCACCGTTCGGCGCTGGTAATTGCGGCGGCTCGATCGTCGCGGGCTGCAACGCCTGCCCTGCCTCGCTCGCGAAACGGTTCAGCTTGCCGATCGTCAGGCTGTGCACGGTATCGAGCTTGTGATGGATGGTCGCCTGATAGCGCGGCATGCCGGCGGCGAGATCGGTCAACTGTGTGGCGATCACCGCGCACAACAGCGCGATGACCGACACCGAGATCAGCACCGCCGCGCACACCGACGCGACATGGCCGAGTTTGAGCCGGGCCAGTGCATCGGCGAGCGGCGCGACGAGAAAGCTCAACAGGATCGCGAGCGTGATCGGAATCATCACCGCGCTCGCGAAGTACAGGCATGCGACCGCGATCACCGCGACGACGAATGTAACGAGGCCCTCGATACCGAATGCGGCGGTCGCTGCCTGAATACGCGCGGCGGGGCTCGTGGCGCGCGGCTCGGGTGTGTCGTTCATCTCGTGGAGGAAGATCGGGCATGGGAAAGCGGTCCCTGAGCCGCGCGCGATGCGCCGGCTCAGAGTCCCGTTACTCGCGAAGGCTAAGTAACGCCTATTTCATCGTGTCGCCCGACACCGGTCCGCTCTCGACCGGTGGTGCCTCCTTCTCGATCTCACTGCGCGCCTGCTCCCAGTATTGCTCGGGCGTGCCCTTCGGCTCGGCCGCCTGCTCCCACAGATAGTAGGCGCGCGTGCGGATCTGCTCGTCGACGCTCGGTTCCTGTTCCATTTGTTCACCCCAGCTTGGCTGTTTGCGTTCGCGCGTCTATCGTCGCGAAGATCGGAGACACGTGCGTGTCGTCAACCACAGAGGGAGCAAACCTTGTACCCGGCCTGCGGCCCGCTTTTACCACGGAGTGCGACGGAACTGGCGTCGCTCGCTCACCCGGACTAGCCTGGCGATGAGTCGCCTTCGTCGGAAGTCAACTGCTCTTCGAGGCGGTCGAATACGCGCTGCGTCGCGCGGCTCGGCGCTTCGAGCGCGAACAGCAGCAGCGAGCGGCCCGTCACCTGGTAGGCATCGCCCGCGCTGAATTGCGGCAGCTCGGCGCGCACCGGCATGTTGGTATCGACGAGGCAGGTCCAACGCTCGCCCTCGGGAATGTCGGGCAGCGTGAAATTGACGACGTCGTGATGCGCGTTCAGCACCAGCAGCAAGGTCGCGTCGGACGCGAGACGGCGAATGCCGCTCGCCTGCGCGCGGCCATCGATCACGAGGCCGAAGCAGCGCATCGCCGGATCGGCCCATTGCTCGGCCGTGATGTCGGTGCCGTCCGGCGATAGCCAGCGCGTGTCGGTCACGTCGAGCGTCTCGTTGTATTCGCCGGTCAGAAACCGGCCTCGCCGCAGCACCGGCAAGCGGTGGCGC
The DNA here is from genome assembly GCF_040965775.1 of Paraburkholderia sp. BR10954. NCBI lineage: Bacteria > Pseudomonadati > Pseudomonadota > Betaproteobacteria > Burkholderiales > Burkholderiaceae > Paraburkholderia > Paraburkholderia sp. BR10954. Next base: position 28,155 of record NZ_JBFRCK010000023.1, on the reverse strand, counting down.
AGCGTGGTCAGCTTGCGCACGAACTCGGTCAGCGCGCGGCCGTCGTCGTCGATCGCATCCCAATCGACCCAGCTGATCTCGTTGTCCTGGCAATACGCATTGTTGTTGCCCTGCTGCGTGCGGCCGAATTCGTCGCCGGCGAGGACCATCGGCGTGCCCTGCGACAGCAGCAGCGTCGCGAGCAGATTGCGCTTCTGGCGCTCGCGTTGCTGGCGGATGTCGGCGTCGTCGGTCGGTCCTTCGACGCCCATGTTCCACGACCGGTTGTCCGCATGGCCATCGCGGTTGTCCTCGCCGTTTGCGTCGTTGTGCTTGTCGTTGTACGAGACCAGATCGTTCAGCGTGAAGCCGTCGTGCGCGGCGATGAAGTTCACGCTCGCCCACGGCCGCCGGCCGCGGTGATTGAACTTGTCGCCCGACGCGGTGATGCGTGTCGCGAGATCCGCGGCGGTGCTTTCGTCGCCCTTCCAGTAGGCGCGCGCGGTGTCGCGGAAGCGATCGTTCCATTCGGCCCAGCCCGGCGGAAAACCGCCCACCTGATAGCCGCCCGGGCCGCAATCCCACGGCTCGGCGATCAGCCGGATGCTGGAGAGCACCGGGTCCTGGCGGCAGCTGTCGAGAAAGCCGCCGCCTTCGTCGAAGCCGTGATCTTCGCGGCCGAGGATCGTCGCGAGATCGAAGCGGAAACCGTCCACTTTCATTTCGGTGACCCAGTAGCGCAGACTGTCGGTCACCATCTGCAGCACACGCGGATGCGACAGGTTCAACGTGTTGCCGGTGCCGGTGTCGTTGATGTAGTAGCGCGGCTCGTCGGGCATCAGCCGGTAGTACGACGCGTTGTCGATGCCCTTGAACGAGATCGTCGGGCCGCGTTCATTGCCTTCGGCCGTGTGGTTGTACACGACGTCGAGTATCACTTCGAGGTCGGCCTGGTGAAAGCGGTCGACCATCTCCTTGAACTCGCCGACCGACTCGGTCGTTGACGCGAAGAAACGCGGATCGGCCGCGAAAAAGCCGATCGTGTTGTAGCCCCAGTAGTTCGTCAGGCCCTTGTCGAGCAGATGTTTGTCGTTGACGAAGGTCTGGATCGGCATCAGCTCGACCGAGGTCACGCCGAGACTGCGGATGTGATCGAGCACCGGCTGCTGCGCCAAACCCGCGAACGTGCCGCGCAAACGCTCGGGCACTTGCGGATGACGTTTCGTATAGCCGCGCACGTGCGTCTCGTACAGAATCACCCGCTCCCACGGCAGCGCGTTGCGCTCCGGATGACCCCACGAAAAATTCGCGTCGACCACCTTGCATTTCGGCACGAAGGGCGCGCTGTCGCGCTCATCGAATGACAGGTCCAGCTCTTCCGAATCGAGCGTATAGCCGAAAATTTCCGGCGCCCATTTCAGCTCGCCGATGTGCGCCTTCGCATACGGATCGAGCAGCAGCTTGTTCGGATTGAAGCGATGCCCGTTCTGGGGCTCGTAGGGGCCATGCACGCGATATCCATAGACGGCACCCGGTTTCAGATTCGGTACGAACACATGCCATACCTCGTCGGTGTACTCGGGCAGTTCGATGCGTTCGAGTTCGTGCTGGCCGGATTCGTCGAACAGACACAGTTCGACCTTCGTCGCGTGCGCGGAGAACAGCGCGAAGTTGACGCCGTTGCCGTTCCATGTCGCGCCGAGCGGAAATGGCGTGCCTTCGGAAATTCGCGTCGAGTAGCTGGCTGGGGATGACATAAGTGTTCTCAGTGGATGCAAGGAGGCTGGTATCTCGGGGGCATGCATGTGTTTTTTTCAACTGCCTTCCCACGTGTTCCGGGCTGCTCGCTATTGAAGTTTAGGCATTCGGGGCGAACGCGCCGGACATTGCACAGCGCGCGCCCAGCAGGCGAGTTCGAACAGCAACTTTTGGGCCTGACGGGCTTGCTTTCCCTCAGGTCAAAAGTCGCGGCATGAGATTTGCAGCATTTCGGCAAGGCGCACGCGTTCCGCGCCATCGAAAAGCCACGACAGCAATCAGGGAGAACACAGATGATGCGCAACACGCAGATCGAACCGCTGGCCGCTTTCGCATCGCTTCTCGCCGCCATTACGCTGATTTCCGCGTTGGGTCCGTGCGGCAACGCGCTCGCGCAAGGCGCTCCGCAAGCGATCACCGAAAAACGCACCGACGTCGTGCAGCTCGCGAGCGGATATCGCGCGTCGAAGCTGTCGGGCGCGGACGTGTACAACCGCAACAAGGACAATATCGGCACGCTCGACGATCTGATCGTATCGCCGGGCACCGAGCGCACCACCTACGCGATCCTGTCGGTCGGCGGCTTTCTCGGCGTGGGCAAGCATCTGGTCGCCGTGCCGTTCAATGATCTGCAGATCGACAACCGGCGTGTCGTGCTGCCCGACGGGACGAAGAAATCGCTCGAGGCGTTGCCGGAGTTCAAGTACGCGGATTGAGGGCGGCGCTGCCGCGTCGAATCGATCGACGCGGCTACGGACCGTCAGCCGAGCAGCTTGTCGGGTGTAATCGGCAAATCGCGGATGCGTTTGCCGGTCGCATGCCAGATCGCGTTGCAGACCGCCGCGGCCACGCCCACCACGCCGATTTCGCCGACGCCTTTGACGCCGAGCGGATTGACGATGTCGTCACGCTCGTCGACGAATAGCACGTCGATCTCGTGAATGTCGGCATTCACGGGCATATGGTATTCGGCGAGATTGTGATTCATCTGCCGTCCGAGCACGTGATCGAACTGGCCGTGCTCGTGCAGCGCCATGCTGATGCCCCACACGACGCCGCCCGCGATCTGATTGCCCGCCGTCTTCGGATTGACGATGCGCCCCGCCGCGACCGCGCTGACCACGCGCGTCACGCGCACGGTGCCGAGCGCTTCGTCGACCCGCACTTCGGCGAACACCGCCGAATGCGTGCCCATCGAATATGCCTGCTGCTTGACGTGCGGCTCCACGCTCGCCTGCTCCTCGAGTTCATCGAGTCCGGCGCGCTCGAGCAGCGTCGCGATCGCGATCGAGTCGTCCGCGTGCGGGCCGCACACGAGCCGGTTGCGCTCGCGCCGCACTGCTTCGCGATCCACCGACGCGAAGCGCGCACCGCCATGTTCGCGCGCGAGTTCGAAGAGACGATTGTGCAGGCGCGTGCAGGCCGCATCGACAGCGCTGCCCACCGACGACACCGTCCACGATCCGCCCTCGATCGGCGCCTTCGGCAGCCGCGTATCGCCGAGTTCGAAGCTGACGTCCGCGAGCGGCACGCCGAGCGCATCGGCGGCGATCTGCGTCATCGCGGTGTAGGTGCCGGTGCCGATATCGGCGGTCGAGCTCGACACCCTGACGCAGCCATCGGGCGTCAGCACCGCACGGGCGGCCGCTTTGTTCTGCATCGCGTCCCATGCACCGGTCGCCATGCCCCAGCCGATCAACTCGTTGCCTTCGCGGCGTGCACGCGGTTCGAGCGGCCGCCCGGCCCAGCCGAAGCGCGCCGCGCCTTCGCGATAGCAGTCGCGCAGCGCCTTGCTCGAAAACGGCAGGTTCTTGTTCGCGTCGCGCTCCGCGTAGTTGACGAGCCGCAATTCGAGCGGGTCCATCCGCAATGCCTCGGCGAGCTCGTCCATCGCGACTTCGAGCGGAAAGAGCCCTTGGGTCGCGCCGGGCGCGCGCATGTCGGCCGGCGTCGGCACGTCGAGCTTCGCGACCTTGTAGCCCATCGACACGTTGTCGCATCGATACAGCTGCCCGGCCCAGTTGACCACCACGTCGCAGAACTCCTCGTAGCGCGAAGTTTCCGACACCGCCTCGTGGATCACCGCCTGCAGGCGGCCATCGGCCGACGCGCCGAGCGCGACGCGCTGCACCGATTGCGGCCGATGCGCGAAGGTGAACATCTGCTGCCGGGTCAGCGTGACGCGCACGGGCTTCTTCAGTTCGCGCGCGGCCATCACCGCGAGCGCCAGATGATATTGCGGCCGCAAGCCGGAGCCGAACGCGCCGCCGACGAACGGCGACACCACCTGCACTTCGTCGTCTTTCAAACCGAACACGCGCTGCAGATAGCCCTTCGTATTGACGACGCCCTGAGTCTTCTCGTAGACGGTCAAGTGTCCTCGCGCATCGGGCACGACGGTGCAGCCGTGCATTTCCATCGGATTGTGGTATTGCGCGGGCGTGGTGTAGAACGCGTCTACGCGCACCTTGGCATCGGCCAGCGCTTTGCGCGGCTCGCCGCGCTCGGGCGGCGGCGGATCGAAGCCGCCCTTCTCCGCCGACGGCGGCACGGCGCTCATCAACGCCGCCTCGATATCGGTCTGATGAGAAGCGACCTCGTAGCGCACCCGCACCAGCGACGCCGCGTAGCGCGCGAGTTCGAGCGACTGCGCGACCACCAGAGCGACCGGCTGCCCGCTGTACCACACGCGCTCGTCCCACAGCGGTCTCAATGGCGTGCCGGCCGGCGCGATCATGTCCTTGAACGCATCGACGTCCGATGGCAGCGCCGGGCGCTTGCGATGCGTGAGCACGAGCAGCACCCCGGGCAGCGCTTCGGCGGCCGAGGTATCGATCGAGACGATCTTGCCCGAAGCGATCGTGCCCGACACGACGACGCCATATACGAGCCCTTCGGCGCAGAACTCGGCCGCATATTGCGCGGCGCCGGTCACTTTGGCGAGGCCGTCGACACGCGAGTGCGGCACGCCGATCGCGTGTTTCGTGCTGCCTGTCGATGGCAAGGTTTCGGCACGGTTCATCGTGCGGCCTCCTCGAACGAACGTTGTGTGGCCTCGCCGAAGGCGCGCACGATCACGCGCGCCGCGAGTTCGATCTTGAACGCGTTGTCGCGCTGGGGGCGCGCATCGCGCAGCAGCGCCGCCGCGAAATCGCGCAAGGTCCGCGCGTTCAGCGTCTCGCCGCGCAGTGCGGCTTCGGCGGCGGGATCGCGCCACGGCTTGTGCGCGACGCCGCCGAGCGCGCAACGCGCATCGACGATGCGCGAGTCGTCATCCAGTTCGACACCGACCGCGGCCGACGCGAGCGCGAACGCATACGATGCGCGGTCGCGCACCTTCACGTAGGCGTGATGCGCCGAAAAGCCTTGCGGCGGCAATTCGATCGCGGTGACGAGTTCGTCGTCGCGCAAGTTGGTATCGATATGCGGCGTGTCGCCCGGCAGCCGGTGAAAATCCGCGAACGGCAGCGTGCGTGCGCCGTCGTTGCCGATCAGATGCACGGTGGCGCCGAGCGCCGCCAACGCGACGCACATATCGGACGGATGCACGGCGATGCAGTGTTCGCTCGCGCCGAGGATCGCGTGAATGCGGTTCACGCCGTGCAGCGCCGGGCAGCCGCTGCCGGGTTCGCGTTTGTTGCACGGCGTGCCCACGTCGTAGAAGTAGTAGCAGCGCGTGCGTTGCAGCAGATTGCCGCCGACCGTCGCGACATTGCGAATCTGCGGCGACGCGCCGGCCAGGATCGCTTTCGCAAGCAGCGGGTAGCGCGCTGCGACGGTATCGTCATACGCGAGCGCGCTGTTCGTTACCAGCGCGCCGATCATCAGGCCGCCTTGCGCCGACGCTTCGATCCGCCTGAGCGGCAAACGGTTGATGTCAATGAGCACAGCCGGCCGCGCCACGTCTTCGCGCAGCAGGTCGACGAGATTCGTGCCGCCCGCGATGAACGCGGCGGCTTTGTCCGACCGATGCCGTTCGAGCGCATCCTGCACCGCCTCCGCGCGCGTGTACGAGAAGCGGTTCATGGCCGCGCTCCGCGTTGACTCGCGACCGCACTGGCTTGCCTTGCATCCTCGACGCCGAAATGCGCCGCGTCGAGAATCGCGGCGACGATATTCGTATATGCGCCGCAGCGGCACAGATTGCCGCTCATCTGCTCGCGCACGTCGTCCGCGCAGCGCGCATGGCCTTCTTCGAGCATCGCGTACGCCGAGCAGATTTGCCCCGGCGTACAGTAGCCGCACTGGAACGCATCATGTTCGATGAACGCTTGCTGCAATGGATGCAACGTATCGCCGTTCGCGAGACCTTCGATCGTCGTGATCGATGCACCGTCGTACATGACCGCGAGCGCGAGACAGGTATTGATCCGCTGACCATTGACGAGCGCCGTGCACGCGCCGCATTGGCCGTGATCGCAGCCCTTCTTGGTGCCGGTCAGGTGCGCATGCTCGCGCAGCAGATCGAGCAGCGAGGTCCACGCTTGAACGTCGAAGTGGCGCGTCTCGCCGTTGATCTCGAACGTCAATGCATGCGACGCGGGCGCGTCGGCCTGCGCGGTTTCAGCATCGGGGGTAGCCATCGGATTTCCTCCTCACAAGGCGTCGCGCAAGCAACGCGGCGCGCGACGAAACTCCATGCAACTCGAACCCATGCAAAACGGCGGCAGCGCGCGAGCGCGATGCCGCCGCGGCGTGCGGCGCGTCGCAGCTCGACGCGCCCGGCTGAACGCTTATTGCCCCGCCGCGCTACCCGCGCGCGGCGGCGTCGCGCCTTTGAAGCGCTTGTTGGTGGTGGTGCGGCCATTGCCGCCGCCGGCGACCCCATTGGTCGCGCCCCCCGACTCGCCGACGTTGCCGTTCGCGTCGTTCGCGCTGGTCGTATCCGGCGTGCGCGATTCTTCCAGACTTGCGCCGGGTTTTGCGGCGGACTTTCCGGGTTGCGTAGACGGATTGGATCCGGTCTGCGCGAAGCCCACCTGCGCAAAACCTAGCGCAAGGCAGCCCGACACGAGCGCGGCACCCAGTTTGACGGATACATCGATCTTCATGTCACTCTCCCTTATGACATTATGGAAACCACTGCGAGAAGCTGCTGCGCGGTCCATGGCAGCCTCGCCGCCTTCGGTTCGACAACCTAAATAATCGGCGCGCCGCCTGTCACGGCGATCGTCGCGCCCGAGATGTAGCTCGCTTCGTCCGACGCGAGCATCACATACGCGGCCGCGAGCTCCGCCGGTTGTCCGGGGCGCTTCATCGGCACCTGCTTGCCGAACTGCTCGACCTTGTCGGGCGGCATCGTCGATGGGATCAGCGGCGTCCAGATCGGCCCCGGCGCCACGCAGTTCGCGCGAATACCCTTTTCCGCGAGCAATTGCGCGAGGCCGCCGGTGAAGTTCTGAATCGCACCCTTGGTGGTCGCATAGGCGATCAGGCCGGGGTTCGGATGATCGGCATTGATCGACGACGTATTGATGATCGCGCCGCCCGGTTTCATATGGCGGACCGCCGCGCGCGTGATCCTGAACATCGCGCCGATGTTGGTATCGAAGGTCTTGTCCCATTCTTCGTCGCTGATCGCGTCGAGCGACGGATAGCTCATCTGATACGCGGCGTTGTTGACCACCACGTCGAGCCGGCCGAAAGCCTCGATCGCCTTGTCGACGATCGCATCGCAATGCTGGCGATCGCGGATATCGCCGCCGACCAGCACCGCCTTGCGACCGGCGTCCTCGACCCAGCGCGCGGTCTCGCGCGCATCGTCTTCTTCGTCGAGATAGGCGATCAGCACATCGGCGCCTTCTCGCGCGAACGCGATCGCGACCGCGCGGCCAATGCCGCTGTCGCCGCCGGTCACGATCGCTGCCTTGCCAGCGAGACGCCCCGAACCTTCGTAGGTTTTCTCGCCGTGATCCGGTTGCGGGTTCATGCCGGCCGTGCGGCCGGGCGTCTGGTCCTGCTGCTGTTCAGGAAACGGCGGTGCCGGGCGTTGCTTGTCGCTCATGTCTGATCTCCCTCGTTGCAAATGACCCTCGGCGGCGCGCACGAGCGCGCCGCGTCATCGGTCTTTCAGCAACGAGTGGGCCTGCGTGTGCGAGCGAAGTGAAACCCCTGCGTGAACTGCAACGTGGGGGCTCGCATGGCTAAGGAAGCTGCGGCGGATAGAACGGTGGCAGCCAGATGGCAGAAAAATGACAAACGGATTCGCACCGCGCCGAGTGCGATTTCCGACGACGACCCTGCAGAAATGACAGAACGGTCAGCAAGTTTTCGCTAACAGCCTGATTCAGATGATGGCTCCGCCGCATGCAACGCGGCCGCCGATTCGAGCACGCGCAACAGACGCTCGGGCGTCAATGGTTTCGCGCAATGCGCGTCGAAGCCAGCCGCCTTGGCGAGCGCGCGATCCTCACGCGACGCGAACGCGGTACACGCAACCAGCAACATATGCGCAGTCTGCGGATGCGCGCGCAGACGCCGCGCAAGTTCGAGCCCGTCGAGCCCCGGCATCTTGATGTCGAGCAGCACCGCAAACGGCTGCCACTCGCACGCGGTCTGACACACGGCATACGGATCGTCGAGCGCACGGCACTCGAAGCCGTCGGCTGTCAGTAGCATTTGCAGCGCGTCCGCTGCTTCCCGGTAATCGTCGACTACCAGAACGCGACGATGCGCGGCCATCGCATAGCGGATCGGCCGCCATACGAGCACGTCGTCGCTGCTGTCCACGCTGTCGTTGAACACAGTCATTTTTTCTCGCCCTTTTACATTCGCCCTGAAGGGCATCTCGCGCCACGCGCGCAAGATTCGATCCCATTGCGTCTGCCGGACTACAACCAGGTTTTTGTTATTTCCGCTTCATTCGGACGATGCGCGACCGGCACGCGTCGTCCCGCACTCCAGCGTTGCAATTACCTGGTATGCGGGATTCAGCGTGCCCATACATCACGGCGTTTGAATGACGGCGACTGCGATGTGCGTGCTGCGCAACATCGTTTAACGCACTGTCCTTGTGCGATCCGCCTCACTCAGGGGCGTCGCACGACATCGGTATTCCAACGGATAGAGGGGGCCACGCAATGCATGCCGCGAGCGCTCTTATGGCGCGAATCGATGACGCGGTCATAAACAAAGCATAAGCGACGATGCCGATAAAAAAATGCTCGACGTGTTAGGGGTTTGTGCTCTGCGGGTTATCCCGCACGATTATCGATAAAGCCTTTCAGCATCGCGAGCGTGTCGGCGTCGTCGATATGCTTGTCGGTACGCCAGCGCAGCATGCGTGGAAAACGCACGGCCACGCCTGACTTATGGCGCGAACTCGCTTGTATCCCTTCGAAGCCGATCTCGAACACGAGCGTCGGCGTTACGCTGCGCACCGGGCCGAATTTATCGACGGTGGTCTTGCGCACGATCGCATCGACGCGATGCATCTCTTCGTCGGTAAGCCCTGAATAGGCCTTCGCGAACGGCACGAGCGTGCGCACGCCGTCGGCTTCGTCCCACACCGCGAAGGTGTAGTCGGTGTAGAGACTCGCGCGACGGCCATGACCGCGCTGCGCGTACACAAGCACAGCGTCTACCGCATAGGGCTCGATCTTCCATTTCCACCACGTGCCCGATGCCTTGGTGCGGCCGACGCCATACATCGATTCGCGCTCCTTCAGCATCAAGCCTTCGACGCCGCGCGCGCGGCTCTCTTCGCGCAAGGCCGCGAGCGCGCTCCAGTCCGCGCCGTGGACGAGCGGCGATACGCGCAGCAGACCGCGCGCGAGCGTGCCATCGACCGAAGCGCTCAACGCATCGAGCCGCGCGCGCCGATCAACGAGCGGGCTCATGCGCAGGTCCTGGCCGTTCGCTTCGAGCAGGTCGTACGCGAGCAGCGCTGCCGGCGAATCCGCAAGGATCTTGCGAGTCAGCGTCTTGCGCGCGATGCGCGGTTGCAGCCGCGCGAACGGCAACGGCGCGGCCGCGCCGGGTTCCCAGGCGAGAATCTCGCCATCGATCACATAACCATCGGGTAAGGACTCGCCCAATGCCGCGACCTCGGGAAAACGATCGGTGATCAGATCCTCGCCGCGCGACCACAACCACACGCGCCCGCCGCGTTTGACGAGTTGCGCGCGTATGCCGTCCCACTTCCATTCGATCAGCCAGTGCGCGGGATCGCCGAGCGTCGCCGGATCGCTCTGCAACGGATGCGCGAGAAAGAACGGGTACGGCAGACCCAGGTCGCTATCGTGTTGACGCGCATGAGCTTGCGCTTGCGTATCGTCGTCGGTCTGCGGCGCGATCAGACGCAGATAGCGCGCCGCATCGGGCTTCTGTCGCGAATCGGTCCAGCCGACCATTCGTTGCGCGATCCGCTTGTGATCGACGCCAGCCACTTCGGCGAGCGCGCGCACCACCAGTTGCCGCGCGACGCCGACACGAAAGCCGCCGCCGATCAGCTTGGTCAGCAGGAAGCGGCCGCCCCAGTCGAGTTCGTCCCAGTAACTGAGTAGACGCGTGCGCAACTCGTCGGGCGGCAGGCCGCGCAACGGCAGCATGCGTTGCTCGATCCATTGCGTGAGGCCTAGCTCGGAGTCGCGCGACGCGGGCGGCAGGATATGCGCGATGGTTTCGGCCAGATCGCCCACCGCGTGATACGACTCCTCGAACAGCCACTCAGGCAAGCCGGCGCGCTCGCGCGCGATGTCGGTCAGCAAACGCGTCGGCACCAGTTGACGCGGTTTGCCGCCCGCGAGGAAATACGACGCCCATGCCGCGTCTTCCGGCTCGGCCACCGAGAAATAACTGGTCAGCGCCGCGAGCTTGTCGTGCGTCGACGTGGTCGCATCGAGCGCGGTGTAGAGGGCCGCGAAGCGTTTCATACGGTGTCCGTCATGATTCGCTCGCCGCCGGCGCTTCGTCGGCGCCGGCCGCATCGGCTTCGACGGTATCGTCGCCGTATTGCGTGTCGAACGCACTCGCCTGCAGGCCCTGCTCGTTGAGCCAGCGCACCATCGGTTCGATCGAGCCATGCGTGACGATCACACGCGAGGCGCCGCTTTCGCGGATCGCCGTTTGCAAACCCGGCCAGTCCGCGTGATCGGACAGCACGAAGCCGCGATCGACGCCGCGCCGGCGCCGCGCGCCGCGCAGGCGCATCCAGCCCGACGCGAATGCATCGCTGTAATCGCCGAAGCGCTTGAGCCACGCGCTGTTCTGCGCGGACGGCGGCGCGACGATCAGCGCCTGTCTGAACACGGCCTTGTCTTTCGCGGCGATCTCGCTGACGAGATTGACCGGCGGCAGACGCACGCCCGCGTCGCGATACGCGCGATTGAGCGGCTCGAGCGCGCCGTGGCAGAAGACCGGCCCGATCGCGGCATCGACGCTCGCGAGCACGCGTTGCGCCTTGCCGAACGAATAGCAGAACAGCACCGACGCGCGCCCTTCGGATGCGTTGTGACGCCACCATGAATCGATCGAATCGAACACGCTTTGCGGCGTATCCCAGCGATAGATCGGCAGACCGAACGTCGATTCGGTGATGAAGGTATCGCAATGCACCGGTTCGAACGCGGCGCAGGTCGGATCGGCTTCGAGCTTGTAGTCGCCCGATGCGACCCATACGCGGCCCGCGTGTTCGATGCGCACCTGTGCCGAGCCGAGCACGTGCCCGGCCGGATGCAGCGACACGCGCGCCGCGCCAACCATGAGCGGCTCGCCGTAGTCGAGCGTGTGCAGTGCGATGCCGGGCAGCCGCGCCAGCAGCACGCTCGCGCCCGCGCGCGTCGCCAGATAGCGCTGATGACCAAAGCGCGCATGGTCGGAATGCGCATGCGTGATCACCGCGCGTTCGACCGGCCGCCATGGGTCGATGTAAAAATCGCCGGCGGGGCAATACAGTCCGTCGGGCCGCGCGACCACCAGATCATTGGCTTGCGGCGCGGTGTTGTTCTGACGGGGCGGCTGATCCATCGGCTGTCCTCGGGAATGGCGGGCGATCTTCCGAACGCGGCCAAGCAATCTGTATGCCGCGCCATTGATGGCCCCGTTTCTGCTTACGGTATATAAAGCACACAGGCGTGTCGAGAGCGGCTGCCATCCGGCAGCGCCCGGCGCGCACCGCGAGGCCTCATGCCGATCCTGCTCGACCATCATGCGCTGTTTATCGCCAGGCATCCCGGGCGCTTCCTGCTGCAAACTCTGAAAGCGTTTCGCGCGAACCAGGGGCTGCTGCTCGCAGGCGCGGTCGCATACTACGCGTTGCTGTCCATCGTGCCGCTGCTGATCCTGGTCGTCATCGTGCTGTCGCGCGTGGTGCCGCAGCAGCTGGTGCTCGAAGCGCTGTCGCATCTGCTGCGCTGGCTCGTGCCCGGGCAATCGGCCGCGCTCGTGCGTGAGCTGTCGAACTTTTTGGAGCATCGCGCGGTGATCGGCTGGGTGTTGCTGCTGACGATGCTGTTCTTCAGCTCGCTCGCTTTCACCGTGCTCGAAAACGCGATGTCGCTGATCTTCGTGCACCGCGTCGTCGTGAAGCGGCGCCACTTCCTGGTCTCGGCGTTGCTGCCCTACTGCTACATCATGTTTCTCGGCGTTGGCCTGCTGATTGTCACGTTCGTATCGAGCGCGCTCGACACGATCGGCGCCGAAGGTCTGCAACTGTTCGGCCTGCATGTGTCGTTGCAGGGCTTCACGCGAGTGCTGCTGTATCTGCTCGGGCTCGCCGGTGAAATCTTCGTGCTGACTTCGGTGTATCTGGTGATGCCGGTCGGACGTCCGTCGCTCAAACATGCTCTGATCGGTGGCGTGGTGGCCGGCGTGCTGTGGGAGGTCACGCGGCACGTGCTGGTCTGGTATTTCGCCACGCTGTCGCAGGTGAGCCTCGTCTATGGCTCGCTGACGATGGCGATCGTGATCCTGCTGAGCTTCGAATGGCTCGCCACGCTGCTGCTGTTCGGCGCGCAGGTGATATCGCAGTACGAGCGCTTCGGCACCGAACCGCTCGACGCGCCGCAGCCGAAGATCAAGACCGGCTGAGCAAGCCAGTCGCAAGGAACAGCCCTTGCTCGTTCGATACCGACCAAAGCCGCCCATTCCACGCGGCGGCATCGACTGGATATCGAGGGAGCGAGGATCATGGCTGAAACCGTTGGCGATTTCATCATCGGGCGGCTGCATGCGTGGGGCGTGCGGCGTATCTATGGCTATCCGGGCGACGGCATCAACGGCGTGTTCGGCGCGTTGAACCGCGCGCAGAGCGAAGCGAAAAAGCGCCATAGGGGCACGGATCAGCCGGGCCCGATCGAATTCATCCAGGTCCGCCACGAAGAAATGGCCGCGTTCATGGCCGCCGCGCATGCCAAGTTCACCGGCGAACTCGGCGTGTGCATCGCCACCTCGGGGCCCGGCGCTTCGCATCTGCTGACGGGCCTCTACGACGCCCGCATGGATCACATGCCGGTGCTGGCGATCGCCGGTCAGCAGGCGCGCGCGGCGATCGGCGGACACTATCAGCAGGAGCTGGATCTGCCGGCGATGTTCAAGGACGTGGCCGGCTCGTTCGTCGGCTTTGCGACGATGCCCGCGCAGGTGCGTCATCTGGTCGATCGGGCGGTGCGTATCGCGCTTGCCGAGCGCGCGGTGACCGCGCTGATACTGCCGAACGATCTGCAGGACATTCCGTATGAACCGCCGGGGCGCAAGCACGGCACGCTGCATTCGGGCATCGGTTACGCGCGTCCGCGCGTGGTGCCGGGCGACCAGCAGTTGCGCCAGGCCGCCGACGTGCTGAACGCCGGCCGCAAGGTCGCGATCCTGGTCGGCGCGGGCGCGCTGCACGCGACCGACGAAGTGATCGCGGTCGCCGAGAAACTCGGCGCCGGCGTCGCCAAAGCGCTGCTCGGCAAGGCGGCGCTGCCCGACGATCTGCCGTGGGTGACCGGCTCGATCGGCCTGCTCGGCACGAAGCCGAGCTACGACATGATGACCCATTGCGATACGTTGCTGATGATCGGCTCCGGCTTCCCGTACTCGGAGTTTCTGCCGAAGGAAGGCGACGCGCGCGGCGTGCAGATCGACATCAAGGCCGACATGCTGAGCCTGCGTTATCCGATGGAAGTGAACCTCGTCGGCGATAGCGTCGAGACGCTGCGCGCGCTGCTGCCGCTCATCGAGCAGAAGCAGGATCGGCTGTGGCGTGAGCGCATCGAAGGCTGGGTGTCCGACTGGTGGAAGACGCTGGAAAAACGCGCGCACGAACCCGCGAAGGATGGCCTGAATCCGCAGCTGTCGGTATGGGAGCTGTCGAAGCGCATACCGTCGAACGCGATCGTCACCAGCGATTCGGGTTCGGTCGCGAACTGGTACGCGCGTGATCTGCAGGTGCAGCGCGGCATGATGTGCTCGCTGTCGGGCGGGCTCGCGTCGATGGGCGCGGCCGTGCCGTATGCGATCGCCGCGAAGTTCGCGTACCCCGAGCGGCCCGTGATCGCGCTGGTCGGCGATGGCGCGATGCAGATGAACAACATGGCCGAGCTGATCACGGTCGCGAAGTACTGGCAAGGCTGGAGTGATCCGCGCTGGATCTGCATGGTGCTCAACAATGGCGATCTGAACCAGGTCACGTGGGAGCAACGCGTGATGGAAGGCGATCCGAAGTTCGAGGTGTCGCAGGGCATTCCTTCCGTGCCGTATCACCGCTTTGCGGAGTTGATCGGTTTGAAGGGCATCTATGTCGACAACCCCGAGCAGATGGCGACCGCCTGGGACGACGCGCTCGCGTCGAATCGTCCCGTCGTGATCGAGGTGAAGTCCGATCCGAACGTGCCGCCGCTGCCGCCGCACGTCACGCTCGCGCAGGCCAAAGCGTTTGCCGAGACCTTGCTGAAGGGCGATCCCGATCAGGGCAACGTGGTGGTCGAGACGGCCAGGCAGGTGCTCGGTGCGGTGTTGCCGGGGCATCACGACAAATGATGCGGTAGCCGTTCGACGACGTGTGCGCGCGCCAACGGTTCGACAGAGCACGTGACTGGTAAAATGGCGCGCGCTTCGTGCACGCGCTCATTGGGCCTGCTTCAGCGCAGCCCATCACGCCGCCCCTTATCTCATGCTCACACACGTCCTCGCCGTTTTCGCGGTGGCCCATTCTGCGTCATTCGCGCAAGTCGCATCATTTGCATCACCTGGCATGGACGCTCTCGCCCATGCTTGACGAAACCCGCATCGCACGCGCATTGACCGCGCGCGGCATCACGCCCGATCCGCGCCAGCGTGAGGCAATCAGCGCGCTCGTCGGGTTGCTCGGCGCGCAGCAGCGGGCACGGCGTGCATGGTCCACCGCCGCGTTCGGGCCGCAAGGCGTCTACTGTCACGGCTTGCCGGGGCGCGGCAAGAGCCTCGTCGTCGATACGCTGTTCGAGCTCGCGCCGTGCCGCAAACGGCGCCTGCATTTCCACGAGTTCCTGCGCGAGGTGAACCGCCGGCTCGTCCAGGCGCCGCGTGGCGAGGACCGGCTCGGCGACGTATCGCGGCAATGGCTCGACGGTATCGAGCTGCTGTGCTTCGACGAATTCCATGTGCACGATATCGCCGACGCGTTCCTGATGGGCCGCTTTCTCGACACCGCGATCAACCTCGGCACGCGGATCGTGCTGACGTCGAACTACGCACCGGACGATCTGCTGCCCGACTCCGAGTTTCACGAGCGCTTTGTGCCGACCATCGCGCAGATCAAACGCGCTTTCAAGGTGATCCATTTCGACGGCGCGCGCGATTACCGCTTCGGCGGCGAAGCGGCCGAGGTGCCGCGCTTTTTCGCGCCGCTCGATGCGTCGAGCGAGGCCGCGTTGCGCGAGATCTTCACGAGCCATGAAAGCGGCGCTGCGATCGAACCGGTCAAGCTGAGCGCGGCGGGCCGCCCGCTCGTAGCGCGCGCGGCGGGCAGCGCGCTGCTGTGGGCTGACTTCGAGCAGCTATGCGTCGCGAGCCGCTCGCACCTCGACTACCTCGATCTCGCCGAGCAATGGCAAGGCTTGATCGTCGATCGTCTGCATTCGGACGCACTGAGGCAGTCGCATACGCTGCAGCGCCTCGTGTGGCTAATCGACATCTTCTACGACCGCAAGCGCGCCCTCTTCATCGCGTCCGACCAGCCGATCGAGACCGCGTTGATCGGCCTCGAAGGCGCGCATGATCTGTCGCGTACGCTGAGCCGGCTCGCCGAGATGCAATCGCGCGCGTATCGCAGCGCGCTCGAGCGAGGCGGCGAGGACCAAGCGCAAGACGGCGTCGACGCCGAAGCTTGAAAGCCGGCATCCACCCTGCGCATTCTGCAATTGTTGCAAGGCAGCGGTAAAGCGTGCCAACGCCCTTTCGCGGCGACGCACGTGCGACGCCGCCGCGCGCTGCGCCGGAGCGACAACGAAGCGCCCCCCTGACCCGGCCCGCCGCTTGCGCGGGAATGGGTTCTGCTAACGCCGAGCGCAGACCCCATTGTTCAGCGGATTACCGCCGCTCGCGCCCGCCCATGCTCAGAACCGCTTCCGTAGCCGCCACGTTGTGCGCGGCCTGCCTCACGTCCGCCTGCGTGCATATCGGCCCCTCGCGTCTGAAGGCCGATCAGGTCGACTATGCGCGCGCGCTCGGGGACGCGAAGAAGCGCGCAATCCTCGCCGCCGTGATCGGTCTGCGCTACGGCGATGCGCCCGCGTTCCTGACCGTCAGCAGCATCATCGCCGCCTACACGTTCGATACCACCGGCGGCGCGACGCTCAACGCCGGCTCGGGCACCATGCCGAACTACGCGCAGGCGACCGGCAGCGTGTCGTACTCGAACCGGCCGACCTTCACGTTCACGCCGACCACCGGTGAAGCGTTCGCGTCCGCCTATATCCGGCCGCTCGCGCCGGCGCTCGTGTTGCCGCTCGCCGAGGGCGGCGTGCCGATCGATCTGCTGTTGCGCATCACCGCGCAATCGATCGGCGGTCTGCGCAACGGCGATGTGCTCGGCGGCAACAACAGCGCGGGCGCGCCGGGCTTCTTCGAATTGCTGCAGGCGTTGCGTCGTCTGCAATTGGCGGGCGAACTGAACGTCGAGACACGTCAGCTCGATGTGAAGGCCGATCTCAAAGGCGGCCAAAGCCCCGCACTGGCCGTGTTCCTGTCGATCGGCGCGACCACCAGCGGCGAGTCGCCGGACACGGCCGCGGATGTCGCGCGCGTGCGCAGGCTGCTGCGTCTGTCTACGAAGACACGTAGCTATGAGGTCGTGTATGGGCCGTCGTCGACTTCCGCGAAGGGCGAGCACATTACGATGGTCACGCGCTCGGTGCTCGGCATCCTCAGCGATCTCGGCGCGCAGGTGCAGGTGCCGCAGGAGCGCATCAGCGACGGTTCGACGAAGCCGACCGTCGGGTTGGTCGGCGGTGAGACCCGGCCGACGATCATCGTACACTCGGGCAAGGTCGCGCCGGCCGATGCCTATGTGTCGATCGCATATGGGCCTTCGGTGTATTGGGTCGAGCGCAATGACTTCGACTCCAAATACGCGTTTACTGTCGTGCAGAATCTGATGGCGCTCGCGGAGTCGGATACGAGCAGTAAGGCGCCGGTGGTGACGATTCCGGCGAATTGACGAGCGAATGTAAGCCGCTCACCCGCCGCTCACCCGCCGCTCTTTCGCGGCAAAGGAGAAGCCATGGAAAAGATCCCAGTTACCACCGCCTTATTCATCGCAGGCTTTGGCCCGATCGTGACCGAGGCCCAGCCAAGCCGCGATCTCTATGGCCGGGCCTTCGGTATCCCCTTCAAGGAAGAGAACGGCGGCTATCTCCATACGGAGAGTCTGAACGGCGCAAACTCTTTCGCGTTGTGGCCGCTCTCTCACGCGTCTCAGTCTTGCTTCGGCACCGAATCGTGGCCTCCCGACGTACCCATCCCGCAAGCCTGGATCGAGTTCGATGTCGACGACGTCGAAGCGGCAACGGCAGAACTTGAATCGCAGGGGTATCGAATGCTGGTCAGAAACCGGACTGAGCCATGGGGCCAGACTGTCAGCCGCTTTATCGGGCCGGAAGGATTGCTGACCGGAATCACGTATACGCCCTGGCTGCGGGACGAGGACGAGCGCGCACCGAATTGCCCGGTTAATTCCTGAAATCGATATTCACCATTGTGAATAATGCGCATAACTATCAGCCTTCGCTTTCCTAAACTTGGAGTTTCGCGACCCTGACGCAAACGTACGTGAGCATCGTTTGCGTCGATATCGCAATCCATTAAAGGAGAAGGGCTGCATGAACAAGGCAACCAGCACATTGATCGCGGCCGTCGCCGCACTGATGCTCTCGGGCGGCGTATATGCCCAAAGCAACAACACGCTGGCGACTCCGTCCACGAAGTCGCCGGCCGCTCCAACGAGTGGCTACGGCACGCCTGGTGCCACCGGCTCGGACAGCGGCTCGGCATCGCCGAACTCTGGCCAGCCGATGAGCACGATGAGCAAGGACAGTAGCTCCACGTCCCGCCAGCCCGCTTACGGGGTCAACAACTCACTGGCGACCCCATCCACGAAGTCGCCAGCCGGCCAATAAGCGCAAGCTTGGCTGGCAACCCCGCGCGGTAAATCGAACGTCGCCTCTGCCCCGGGCATGCGGTCGTTCGATCCGCGAATGCGTGCACTCGTCGCGCGCGACTTCGGTGGACGCTGACCTAGAATAAAAGCATGGTCGCGACCCAACGAGGAGGCTGCCATGACACTCACGCTAACGTCGCAAGCCTTCCGACAGAGCGGCGAGATTCCGGTGCAGCATACCTGCGAGGGGGCCAATGTATCCCCGCCGCTCGCGTGGTCCGGCGTACCCGCAAACGCAAAAAGCCTGGCGCTGATCGTCGACGACCCCGACGCGCCGGACCCCGCCGCGCCGAGAATGACCTGGGTGCATTGGGTGCTCTACAACATCCCGCCGACAGCAACCGGGTTACCCGATGGCGCTGATGCACAGCCTTTGCCGGGCGGCACGCTCGAAGGCACCAATGACTTCAAGCGTGCCGCTTACGGCGGCCCGTGTCCGCCCGTGGGACGCCACCGCTATTTCCACAAGCTGTATGCGCTCGACACCGTACTGCCCGATTTGAAAAGCCCCAGCAAGGCCACTCTCGAGAAGGCCATGCACGGGCACGTACTCACGCAGGCCGAACTGATCGGCACCTATCAGAAGCGATGAGCGCTGGCATCAGTGCGACGACACATAAGCCGTATCGGCGAATACAGCCGGGATCGCGAAGCTCTCGCGCATCCGCTTAGCCTCCGCTGCCGGCGTCAAGCCAAACAGACGCCTGAATTCCCTGCTGAACTGGGACGGGCTCGCGTAACCCACAGCGTGTCCCGCCGCCTCCGCGGTCAGGTCCTGGCGCACCATTAACAGGCGAGCCTGATGAAGGCGCGTCGACTTCACGTATTGCATCGGCGACACCTGTGTAATGGCCTTGAAGTGGCTGTGGAAACTCGGAATGCTCATACCCGCTTCGTCGGCCAGTCGCCTTACGTCGAGAGGCTGCGCATAGCTTGCATGAATCACGCGGAGTGAGCGGCCTATCTGGCCGAACTGTCCTCGCATCGCCAAGGCCTCGCGCAACGCGCTTCCCTGGGCCCCGGTGAGCACCCGGAAATACAGCTCACGCAGCAGCCCGGCACCCAACACAGCAGCTTCGAGTGGCCGATGCATCGCCTCGAGAAAGCGCAGCACGGACGCTTGCATCGCGTCATCCATCGGCGTCGACATCATGCTCCGAGGTGCTGGTGTGCGCTCAGCCACCCCTTCGCGGTCGATCCGCTCAGCAAGTTCGGCGGCCAAGGCGAAATCGAGGTGCAGATACAGCGCGAGCAGTGGTCGCTCCTCGGTTGCGTCGGTCTCCATGCTGAATGGCACTGGCACGGACACGGCCAGATAGTGATGCTCGTCGTACAGGTACAGCTGGTCGCCGAAATAGCCTCGCTTGCGGCCCTGGCAGACGATCACGATACCGGGGTCGTACAGAACGGGCGTGCGCGATAGCGCCCGGTTCGACCGCAAGATGCGGACGCTCGGCAGCGCCGTCAGGTTGTAGCCCTCGTTGGGCGCCAACGTGCGCAGCAGCGCAACCATGCGTTTCTGGCTGCGCGAGGATAGAGCTGGGTGCTGGGTCGAAGCGCGTAGTGTGCTCATAGTTTTGTGCAAGAAACTCAGCGGAATGCGGCTTATTTTGGCTCCTTTGTCAGAATACTATGCACTCTCCAATCGACATTCGGGAGAAGCTTCAAATGGCATCCAGCAAAACTCTGCTCATCACCGGCGTCAGCAGCGGTTTTGGCCGCGCGCTCGCACAGGAAGCGCTGGCGACGGGTCACAAGGTCGTCGGTACGGTGAGAACTGCCCAGGCCAAGCGCGAATTCGAGTCCCTGTCCGCGAACGCCGCTTGGGGACGTGTGCTCGACGTGACCGACTTCGACGCGATCGACGGCGTGGTGGCGGAAATCGAGGCCAGCGTCGGACCCATCGATGTGCTGGTCAACAATGCCGGCTACGGTCACGAGGGCATCATGGAGGAATCGCCGCTCCCGGAGATGCGCCGACAGTTCGATGTGAACGTATTTGGTGCGGTCGCGATGATGAAGGCCGTCCTGCCATTCATGCGTGAGCGCCGCCGCGGTCACATTGTGAATCTCACATCGATGGGCGGTTACATCACGATGCCGGGAATCACCTATTACTGCGGCAGCAAGTTTGCGTTGGAGGGTATCTCCGAGGCGCTCGGCAAAGAGGTCAAGCCGTTCGGTATTGCCGTGACGGCGGTGGCTCCGGGCTCGTTTCGCACAGACTGGGCGGGTCGCTCGATGACGCGGACACCCCGCTCGATTCCGGATTACGACGATATTTTCGATCCCATCCGCCGTGCCCGCGAGGAAAAAAGCGGCAAGCAATTGGGAGATCCCAGCAAAGCGGCGCGCGCAATGCTGGCCGCCATCGCAGCGGAACATCCGCCCGCGCATCTTTTGCTCGGTAGCGACGCACTCGGTCTCGTTCGAGACAAGTTGTCGGCGTTGAACGCGGAAATCGGTGCGTGGGAGGCTATCAGCGTTTCGACGGATGGCTGATGAACGCCGTCTTGTTGACGCGGTCGGGCGGCCTCACTGTCAGGCGGCGTCGATTGGGCTTTTTCGCAGCTGCGACCCGGAACGTCCACTTCGCTTTCTGACAATTTGCGCACTGGAACCCGGCCAGTCATACGTCATCGAGCTTTGAAGATCAGTTGCGCTTCGGACGCTTCGGTGGCATTGTCACTCTCGACGCTGGCCGAAATTGCCGCCGAAGCAGGCACGGTGACAAGCATTGGAGGTAATTCGCGAACGCTTTGAATGTGTGCGATAGCGCACCAAATCGTCCCGACATTCGGGGGGAGCATTGCGAGGCACCCTCTACCCACCGACCGGCGCCGCCGGTTGTGGGCACTCGCGTGTTGTTGTGGCGTTAGGCTCCTCACATAACCCTGTGCAGGTTGCTACGGAATCGAAATTCAAATGCTGAACATCGATCTCAGGTCACAACTGCAGACGTATTTGCGAAACCTTCGCAGACCCGTCGAATTAATCGTGTCGCCGGGCGGTAGTCAAACATCGCACGAAATGCTGGCGATGCTGAACGAAATTGCGTCGTTGACCGACCTGGTCACGGTCGTCGAAGAGCAGCACGGCGACGAGCGCAAGCCATCGTTTTCAATCAGGCAGGTGGGAGCAGATGCCTGCATTCAGTTTGCCGCCACCCCAACAGGGCCTGAATTTTCGTCCCTTGTCCTTGCAATACTCCAGGTTGGAGGGCATCCCGTCGTAGCCGACAGTACGACCATCGAACGGATTCGAACACTGGAACGTGACTATTATTTCGAAACCTATATTTCGTTGTCGTGCGGAAGCTGTGTGGACGTTGTGCAAGCGCTGAACATGATGGCGGTGATCAATCCACGGATTCACAACGTTACGATCGACGGCGGAATTTTTCAAAGTGAGCTGTCCGCGCGTGAAATTAGCGTCGTGCCGACGATCTACATGAACGGCGAGGTCTTCGGCGAGGGGCGCAGCAGCTTCGTGGAGCTCGGCGCAAGACTTCTCGACATAGAAATGAGCATGAGAGCGGCACTGCGTGCGGCGAGCAAGTCGTAACCGAGCCGTCGCACAGAAAACCAACCTTTGATGAAACCTCGCGCGAAGCCCATTTCATGGATCGCGAGCAGCATCGTCATGCCCTCGCTCGCGAGATCGCGTACGATCAGATTGATCCACGCGCCACCGAAATGAGCTTCGAGGAGCGCCGACCCAAGCACAGCTACCGCGATCCCGTGGATGCAAGCGCCATGATGCGAAGCACGGGCCGACCATCGACGTTCTTCAGCGGGAAGTAAGTGCGGTGTGTCGCGGGATCGACGCCGACGACATGGGCGTTGGGTCCTACCCTGCCCTCACCTGCTTTCGATACGGCAGACCCCGAGACGCGGAACATCGACACGATGCCGGCTTCGCCGGCCACGTAAAGCAGATGCGCGCCCGGATCGTAAGCGAGCACGTCGGGCCCGCCGCCGACGTCGAAAGTCTGAGTGACGCGCCTCGTCAGCAGGTCGAGCACGATCAGCTTGTCGTTGTCTTCACACGCGACGAACGCGAGATGCAATCGAGGGACGATGGCGAGGCCGTGGTTGCCTTTCGCACCAGGCAGATCGATCCGGCTGATAATCGTGTCGGTCGACGGCTCTATTTCGACGAGCTGCCGCCGCGTCTGCACATTGACGAAGACATGGTGCGAGTCGGGGTCGTACTGCGTGTTGCCCGCTTCTCCACCCAACTGGATCGTGCTCTTTCGCTGGTTGGTGTGCGTATCGATCACGGTTACCGTGCCGCCCGTCTCATCCGACACATAAAGTTTCTGGAAGTTGGGCTCATATGCGATGCCGTCGGGGTAGACACCGCCCGGCACACGCGCCACCACATGCATGCTGGCCTCGTCGATCGCGACGACCTCGTTGGTGCCGGTCGCCGATGCATACACCCGCCCGAGTTCCGGCACGGCCAGTACCCCATGTACTGACGCAATGTCGGCGACGCGGGAAACAACGCTCGACTTGAGCATATCGAAGACCACGACTTCACTGTCGCCAAGATGAGCGATGAACAGCAGGTGCCGGTCAGCGTCATGGCTTACGTAGTCCAGACGCGTGGCGCGGCCCGGCAACGGGACGTCGGCGATGTGATCGAGCGGCAGGCGGGCCTCCGACTGCGCGGCGCGCGCTGGTGAAATGACGTGTAGCAGAATGCCTGCCGCCGCCGACACCACGAGCAGGATGACGTAAAGCGATAGGGCTGGGGGCCCGCAGGGGCGCGTGCGCGTCATGGCGACCCTCCTTCCGGTTCGATGTGGCGAAACGCTGCGAGCAGCGAAAGATCGTAGGCGATCTTGAGCACGCCGCAAGCGACAAGCGGAGCGCCCAGCCATCCGAAGCCGAGCAACGTACCCGACAGCACAGGCGCGAGCGCTGCCGCAAGACTTCGCGGGACGGCGGTGAAACTCGCGGCGGCAGGACGTTCCATGGGCGTCACTACCGACATCACATAGGCGCTGCGGGTCGGCACGTCCATCTGCGACAGCGCACTTCTCGCGAGAAGCAGCGCCAGAGTCAGTGGGAGCGACGGCGAGAACGCGGCCGCGATCAGGCAGACGCTGGATGGCATATGCGTGAACACCATCGTGTTCAGCAGACCAATCCTTCGCGAAAGCGGCGCCGCGACGAGTTGGGACGCAGCGCTCAACATGCCTGCCCAGAAGAAGAACTGGCCCACTGCGCCGGGCGAAAGCCGGAACCGCTGGATCAGCCACAGCGCGAGCAGCGAGTTGACGAGAAGACCGCCCGCGAACGCGTCGACACTGAACAGCAGTGCGAGGCGAATCACGATCCCCCGTGACGGTCCGAGCGGCGCACGCACAACACGCGCCTGCGGCACGCGAGCGGGCAAGCGCAGGTAGAGAAGCCAGATGGCAAACCCCATCAGCGCATAGACCACGAACATGGCTCGCGTCGCGGACAGTGACGAGACGGCCAGACCCGTAGCGATCCTGTCCGGCAGTGCGGCAGCGAGCGCGCCCACCGCCGCCGACAATGCGCCGATCAGGCTATAGCGTGCAAAGAGCGAAGTACGCGCGTCGCCACTAGCGGATTCCGCGAGCCGTGCATGTTCCAGTGGAAGGAACAGGCTTACGTCACCGGAACCCGGATTCAAGGTTCCGATAAAAGCGACGACCAGCAGCGGCCACAGCGAAGAAAGGCTGGCGAACGCGAGACCTGTACCTGTCATCAGCGCCGCGGCAAACAGCAGCAACAAGCGCAGGGCGACGCGATTGCCGACAAAGCCGATCAGAACCGTGGCCAGAGCAGAACCGAATAGCGTTGTGGTGCTGATCAACCCGACAGTCAGTTGGCCGAATCCGAGCCGGAGAAGATAGACAGGCAGCAGCACCGCGACGAATCCATCGCAGATACCCCGCAAACCGCGAGCCGCAAGCAGTGTCAACGCGCCACCTTCCACGCCGCCCGGCAGAACCAGACTGGAGAGCCGGGAGTGAAGCGTCGCCGATGAGACGTTGCATCGCATGACAGTGCTATGCGCGCGTCGCTGCCTTTAGCCGCGAAGCCGCGTTCCCAGTTGGTGATGTTGAAAAGCTGGCTGACGTACTGGCCATCTGACCACGCGTATAGCCGGGCACGTGTGCGCTCGTCGTCGTGCTCATGGGCGCCTTCCCGTATCGCTGCCTTTTTCACTGGCCGCGAAATGCGTGTACATCGCGTCGAGCACCAGGCTCATCGCGGTGAGCAACTGGTCGTCGTCAGCCGTGCGCTCGCGCGAGCCGACCATGATCGCTTCGAACCCGATGGCTTCCGGCACGCTCACACCGCCGACGTCGAGTGCGTGAACCATTGCGCCGAGCCGCACGAGCGCCGGATTCTTGTCCAGACCGAAGCTCGCCAGCAGTACTTCGAACGTGACGCGTTCTCCGGCATGGGTAATGGCGGCGCCATCGAAATCGAAACCGAGCGCGTCTGGCGGACAGGCTTCGGGTGACGGTAACCAGATCAAACGCGCGTCGCGGTCGATGAAACGGCGGATCAGCCATGCGCTCGCCACACGGTCGACCCACATGCGTCGCCGGGTCGCCCAACTCCGTCCTTGATAGTCCTCGACAGAAAGCGAGCGGATTGCGCGGGTTGCCGCGTGTGGCTCGCCAGGCGACAGCACCGTGTCGACGTGCGCGAGAAAATCCTGCCAGGCGGCCTCGGCACGCCTCACGCATCCGCGCGGTGGCGTTCTCTGTCGGAAGAGTCAGCACCAGTAGCAACCAGGTTGAAAGCGTGCTCATGTAGATTACGTTACGTCGCAGTAACGATTCCTACAAGCACGCTTTTGGCTGCCTGCTGCGAGTTTGATCCGTCACCCCAGCAATGGTCTGTAAACTGTCCCTTCTGCTGCGAACATGAGGTTGAAGTTGTGAAATCAGGATACGCCGCGATATTCACCGCATTGGCCGCCGCGGCGCTGTTCGGCGCCGCGACACCGTTGGCCAAGGCGCTGCTCGGCTCGGTCAGCCCGTTCATGCTCGCAGGCCTGTTTTATCTCGGTAGCGGCCTGGGGCTTGGCGTCGGCATCGCGTGGCGCACCTTCCGATCGCGCGGGCGTCAGTCCGGCGCGCACCACCGCATCATCAAAGGCGAGCTACCCTGGCTGATCGGGGCAATAGCGATGGGCGGCGTCGCCGGGCCCGCATTCCTGATGCTGGGCCTGTCCACCACACCAGCGGCAACGAGTTCGTTATTGCTCAACCTCGAGGGCGTGTTGACCGCAGTGATTGCCTGGGTGGTCTTCCGGGAAAATGTCGATATTCAGGTTTTTCTCGGGATGGTGGCGATCGTTGCGGGCGGCGTGCTTCTGTCGTGGCATCCGGGCCAGACAGGCGTGCCGGTAGGTGCGTTACTGATCGTCGGCGCGTGTCTGTGCTGGGCAATCGACAACAATCTGACGCGCAAGGTCTCTGCGAACGACGCGATGGTGATCGCGTGTCTCAAAGGGTTGGTGGCCGGTCCCGTGAATCTCGGCATCGCGCTCGCGGCTGGCGCTTCGCTTCCTTCAGCAGGAACCATGGCGGCGGCGATGCTGACCGGGCTCAGCGGTTACGGCATCAGCCTCGTCCTGTTCGTTATCGCGCTTCGGCATCTCGGTACGGCGCGTACAGGCGCGTACTTTTCTGTAGCGCCGCTTTTCGGTGTGATCCTTTCGCTGATCATATGGCCCGCCCTGCCCAACCTGTCTTTCTGGATTGCCGCGGCCCTGATGGCGCTGGGTATCTGGCTGCATGTGCGCGAGCGGCATGAGCATGAGCACAGTCATGAGTTTCTCGCACACACGCACCGGCATCGTCATGACGAGCATCATCAGCACGAGCATGATTTTCCTTATGCCGGTGACGAGCCGCACACGCACCCTCACGTGCATCTGCCTGTTACCCATTCGCACGCGCATTTCCCCGATATTCATCATCGGCATCAGCACTAGCGGTGCGCATGGCTTGAAGACTTGATATGGCTCCCACGCCAGGTATCGGCAACCGGACGTTCAAGGTCGGATCGAGGCGGACGCTGTGGGGCTTGGTGCGGCCAGTTGCCGCCATTCGCCATCGCCGTCACAAGGTCATTCGACCGGTTGAGGCAGTATGACTTTCCGTGAGGTGGTGGCTGGCCCGCCGTGAGAAACCAGACGCGGGTTAGCATTGCTGCCAGAGCCGCATGGTGTGCACGAGGGCGACACCCGGCGATTTCCAGCACGGAGGCCAGCATGGGACACGATAGCACGGTGTACGTCGGTCTGGATGTCCACAAGGAATCCATCACGGCAGCCTACGCCGTCGGGATAGGCGCGGTGGAATTGCTGGGCAAGATCGGCACTTTGAAGACTGACATCGACCGCCTGTGCCAGCGCATGCAGTCCAAGGCGACTCACGTTCGCATCGTCTACGAAGCAGGGCCATGCGGCTATGGTCTATACCGGCAACTGGTGCAGAAGGGATTCGACTGCATGGTATGTGCCCCGTCGCTGATTCCGAGGAAACCAGGCGAGCGGGTCAAGACCGACCGCCGCGACGCCCTCAAACTCGTGCGCTCGCTGCGCGCAGGTGATCTCTCGTCAGTCTACGTGCCGGGCGTCGAAGATGAGGCATTCCGGGATCTGGCCCGGGCGTGGGCTACAGCCAAAGCGGATCTCAAACACGCGCGTCAGCGGGTCAAGTCCTTTCTGCTCTCCCACGGTGTTCGTTACACCGGCAGCGCCAACTGGGGTCCGGCACATCGAAGGCGGATCAGCACCTTTGCGTTCCCCAACCACTGGCAACAACTGGCCTTTGACGAGTGCCGCCGTGCCATCGAAGACAGACTCGCACAATGCGACCGCCTCGAGGCAGCACTACGCGAGGCTGTCGTCAACTGGCGCTTCTATCCGGCGGTACTGGGCCTGCAGGCAATGCGGGGCATTCAGTTCACCACGGCCGTAGGCATGCTCGCCGAACTCGGCGACCTGTCGCGATTCGAGCATCCGCGTCAGCTGATGGCCTGGCTCGGGGTGACGCCCTCCGAACACTCTTCAGGAGACCGGCGCCGTCAAGGCAGCATTACAAAAAACGGGAACAGCTATGCAAGAAAGCTGCTCGTGGAGGCTGCGTGGAGTTACAGATACCCCGCTCGGGTGAGCCCGGACATTCAACGCCGCCATGAAGGAATCCCGAAACCGATCATTGACCGCGCATGGGATGCCCAACTGCGGCTATGCCGGCGATATCGCAAGCTCGCAGCGCGCGGCAAGAATGTAAACACCAGTGTGGTTGCCGTTGCGCGAGAACTCTCAGGGTTCATCTGGGACATCAGCAGACTGGCGATGTCCCTCGGCATACCGAAAGATGCCAGGCCGGTCTGACACTCCATCATCTTAACGAGGGCACTGAGGGCACTGAGAGTTTCCTGAAGGCGGCGTAGCCCGGCACCCGAGTAACCCGCGAGCGGATTATGCAACACATCTAATGCGATTTACGACTTGAGGCAGCGGCAGGCTCATAGGGCGGACCACAGTAATGCGGTAACCAACCCGCGGATATCAGTGTGACCCACCGTCGAGACGTACTGCTACGTCGCCCTCAGGAAATTTCAGATGAACCAAAACCGAGAACCGATCGCGATTGACACGGAAAATGGAATGAACGCCTCCCGCCGGAGATGGCGGTGGAAACAAAGAAGGACGGCGGATTCTCATCTGGCGGATCATGAGGGTTCATAGGCCAAACCAACCGGAGGCTTCAAATGAAACTCACG
>NZ_JBFRCK010000022.1:0-155599 GCF_040965775.1 Paraburkholderia sp. BR10954 | reverse complement strand
AACAGGACCGTGAAACGACTCCACGCCGATGATAGTGCGGATTGCCCGTGTGAAAGTAGGTAATCGTCAGGCTCCCCCAAAAGCCAGAAACCCCACCGCCCAGCGGTGGGGTTTTTGCGTTTACGCGTCGAAATCAAAAGCAAGATGCTCGACCGAGGGCAAACAATACGCGTGGCCGGACGGCGTTGCCAGCCACTGGCGAAAGTAGCCAGTTTTCGACGGCAACTACGTCGCGCATATGGCCAAGCCTGACGCGCCAACGGCGCTCTCGTGTATTGAACACTTCAATGAGCGCCACCCGCATAAAGCCCTGAAATCCGCTCGCCGCGCGAGTTCAGGCGTGCTGCAGCGAGTTCATAGACCTACCGGTGTCCGCATGTCCTGAGTGAAAGGGACGACAACTCCGCCCATCTGCACTGAGTCATCTACGCATCCCATTTGCGCCACCTCGGCAAGCAACGCTTCGTCGCGCGCAATCACTTTGGGCAGATGCGAGCGCAAGAATTCGACCCACGTGCGCGTCTTTGCATCGATGAATTTGCGCGACGGATAGAGCGCATAAACAGTCGTCTTCTGCAGCGTATATTCTGGCAACACGCGAACCAGCGTACCATCGCGCAACCCGGAAATGGCCGCGTAGAGCGGCACCATGCCGATGCCCATGCCTTCGCGGATCGCCACGATCAGTGATTCCGCGATGTTCACATGCACGGGTCCGTCGACTTCCATCAACTCACTGCCGTTCGGGCCGTCGAGCGTCCATTCATGTGGCGGGAACGCCGGCGTATGAAGGATCAGACACTCGTGATGCGCAAGGTCAGCCGGTTCTTGCGGCGCGCCGTGCGCGCGCACGTAAGCCGGCGATGCGCACAGAATGCTGAACGTCGTCCCCAGCGGAAACGATATGAGGTCCGAATTCGGCAGCATCGACGCGCCGATCACGGCCACATCGGCGCTGCCCTCGAACAGATCGGGCATGCGCTGTGACAGCGTCAACTCGACAGTCACATCAGGATAAAGCTCGCGATAACGCGAAATAGCCGGCAGGACGTAGTGCTGGCCGATGCTCGCAAAGCTATGCATGCGCAGCGCGCCGGTTGGTCGCTCGTGTGCGCAACTGGCTTCTTCTTCCGCGATATCGACATCCGCGAGAATCTGCTGCGATCGCTTCAGATAGCGCTCGCCGGCGGTGGTCAACGCAAGCCGACGAGTCGATCGATTTAGCAGGCGCGTGCGCAGGTGTGCTTCAAGTTCCGAGACCGCGCGAGACATCGCGCCGGTCGTTGAATTGAGCGATTGCGCGGCCGCGGTGAAGCTGCCGGCTTCAACCACGCGCACGAACACTCGCATATTTTGTAGCGTGTCCATCAAACCTTCTGTTTCATGACCAGGATCATATTTTCCGTCAGTCCCGGGGCACTATTGTTGTCTGTTTTGGAACAGATGTTCTGCACTCGTCGTCTTAATGCGTGCAACGGTGACTCCTACAATCGGCGCCTCGCCTGTCGGTGTCAGCGATTCTGCCCGGAGGCTCTCTCAGCGACCACGTGGGGTGCACTGTTTTCAGATGAAACCCGATCATGCGATCGAACCGTCGTCGGATTTCTTCGGTCCGCGCGGTGTCATGCGGCGACGACTCGGTCGAGCCAAACTCAATCGGGTCTTGCGTGACTGGGCCAGCAGCGACGGTCTGACCTGGCTTCATCTGCTGAAGACGGTAACCGCCGGGCTGCTGGCGCTGGGCATCGCGATGCTGCTCGATTTGCAGCAGCCGCGCATTGCGATGACGACGGTCTTTGTGTTGATGCAACCGTTCAGCGGCATGGTGCTCGCGAAGAGCTTCTACCGGATTCTCGGAACGGCGGTAGGGACCGCGGCCGCGCTCGTGCTCGTCGGGCTGTTCGCCCAGCAGCCGGAACTGTACATGCTCGGCATGATCGCGTGGGTGAGCGCCTGTATTGCTGCGGCGGTCCGGTATCGGCATTTCAGATGGTACGGTTTCGTGCTCGCGGGTTACACCGCCGCGCTGATCGGCATTCCGAACGTGACGACGCCCGAGGGACTGTTCCTCGCAGCACTCGCGCGCGCGGCGGAAGTGGCGGTTGGCATCGTGTGTTCGAGCGCGGTCAGCGCATTGCTGCTGCCGCAACGCTCAAGCCTGGCGCTGCGACGTAACCTTCAGATCAGGTACGCGGATTTTACTGCCTGTGCTGTCGATGTGCTCGCGCGCGGGCTCGAGCGCCATCAGTTCGAACGGCGGTTCGCGGATTTCGTCGACGAAATCGCTGGCTTCGAAGCAACGCGTACGTTCGTCGGATTCGAAGACCCGGCGATGCGCTCGCGCAGTGCGCATCTGGCGCGCCTGAATAGCGAATTCATGGATGCATGCGCGCGTCTGCATGCGCTGAATCAGTTGCTCAAACGGTTGCGCGCGAGCGGAGCAGTGTCGATACTCGCGGCCATCGGTCCATACCTCGACGAACTGGGAGCCTTGTTCGAAGCACAAGCACCAGTTGAAGCAGACGTCGAAGCCTCGCACGCAGCAGCCGATCTGCGCCTCTTTCGAGCAAACCTGCCACGCCGGGTACGCGAAACGAGGCGGCCACTCGAAGCCGCGTCCGCGGAATCGCTTGCGGACTTCGACACGGCAGCCGAATTGCTGTATCGATTCGTGGGCGAATGGATGAATTATTCGCAAACCTATGCAAGCTTGTGGCGCAAATCAGAAAGCCGGCAGCAAAGCCTGCGACGCGGATCGAGCCCAAAAAAGAGCGACTGCACGAGCAGACCGATCAGCCACACAAACCACTTCGCCGTATTGTTCACGTTTCTGCGCTCGGCTGTCGTCATCGGGATTGCCGGCGCGTTCTGGATCGTGACCAACTGGCCGAGCGGCGGCCTTGCCGTGATCGGCGCAACGCTGGTCTGTGCGTTGACGTCCACCGCGCCGAGCGCTACCAGGATGGCCATGCAGATGGCGATCGGCGCGGTGCTCGCGACGCTGACCGGCTACGTGTTCATATGCTACGTGTATCCCAACATCGATGGTTTCCCGCTGCTTTGCGCGGCACTCGCGCCGGTGCTCGCACTCGGCGCATTCATCGCGACACGTCGCGGCGCAGCGGGGTTTGGCATCGGCTTTTCGGTGTTCTTCTGTCTGCTGGCCGGACCGGATAACGTCGTCAGCTACGTGCCTGATCTGCTGATCAACAACGGCATTGCGCTGACCGCGTCGATGCTGCTCGCGGCTGTTGCATTCGCGGTGGTCTTTCCCGCCGATATGCGCTGGCTGATCGACCGGATCATGGGCGACCTGCGGGCGCAAACGGTATCGGCATGCAAGGAGGCTCTGCCGGGACTGAACCGACGTTTCCAGGCGGGCACGCACGATCTGACTTCACAACTGCGCGTGCTGCTGACACGTCGTTCGCGACGACGGCGCGACGCACTTCGCTGGATGCTCGCGACGATCGAAGTGGGTCACGCCGTCATCGATCTGCGCAACGAAGCCGCGCGCGCCGATTATGCCGACATCCTTCAGCCGCGCTGGCGCAGCGTGATCGAACACACCTGCGACGATCTCGCCCGGCTCTTCGAACGCCCCGGTCCGGGCTCGCTCGAACGCGCACTCGTCACCGTGCGCTCGGCCACCTGGCTCGCGCAAGACATGCTGCGGACCGTGCATGCCGAGCGCGACCGGCGTCACGATCTGCAGCGCATCCTGAGCTGTCTGCACTTCATTCGTAGCGCGTTGCTCGACAAAGACGCGCCGTTCAATCGTCGCTGAGCAATGCTTCGTAAATTCTTCTGCCATATGGAAAGATCTCTTCCGGGCGGCCCCGTTAATCAGCGTCGATGCCGGTCATATAGTGCCGTCACTGCCTCGCAGTAGGCGTCGCAGTAGTTGTAAGCACTGGAGAATGAGATGAAAGTCTTGAAGTTGGTCCTGATCGCCTGTTCTTTGTCTACCGCTGCTGCCGCCTATGCACAGACGGCGCCGGCCGCGCCGGACCAGCCGGTTGCGCAAGCGGATAGCCAGCGCGCCGATAAGAGTGCCGCGCGCAAGCATGCGCAAGCGCCGAAAGCGAAAGCCGACGAATGCGTTGGCCCGATGAGCTTCTGCAACATCTTCTTCGGCAGCTGAGTCCGGCTGCTTCACGCGCAACACCTGTCGCGGACCTGTAACGCGACACACCACCTGCTCGTGACGCCGTCCGATCGAGACGCCGCAGCGGGTGCGGCTACCGCCTATTGAGCGAAGCACACCGCAGACGTGCGCACCAGTAGACGGAGCTGGCGACTATGGAGAGACTCCCTTTCATGTACGAAGACCGAATTCGCTGCACCGCCCTGCGCGGAAAAATCACCACGGCCGCCGACGCGGCGCTTCTGATTCACGACGGCATGCGCGTTGGCGCAAGCGGTTTCACGCGCGCGGGCGACGCGAAAGCGGTGCCGGTCGCGCTTGCCGAGCGTGCGCGCCAGTTGGGCGAGCCGCTGCGCATCACGCTGATGACGGGCGCCTCGCTCGGTCATGACGTCGACCGCATGCTGACCGAAGCGCACGTGCTCGCGCGCCGTTTGCCGTTTCAGGTGGACAAGACGCTGCGCGACGCAATCAATCGCGGCGAAGTGATGTTCGTCGATCAGCATCTGTCCGAGACCGTCGAGATGCTGCGCGCGAACCAGCTCGGCAAGCTCGATGTCGCGATCATCGAGGCCGCCGCGATCACGGAAAGCGGCGGTATCGTGCCGACAACTTCAGTCGGCAATTCGGCGAGCTTCGCGATTCTCGCGGACAAGGTCATCGTCGAGATCAATCTTGCGCAGCCACTCGAGCTCGAAGGCCTGCACGACATCTGGATTCCGGGGCGCCGGCCGCATCGCGAGCCGCTGCCGATCGTGCGCGCGCAGGATCGCGTCGGCACACCCGCTATCGAGATTCCGCCGGAGAAAATCGCGGCGATCGTGATCACTGACATGGCCGACAGCCCGTCCACCGTGCTGCCCGCGGATCGCGAAACCGCGTTGATCGCCGGCCACTTGATCGAATTTTTCCAGCACGAAGTCACGCGTGGCCGCATGCCGAAGCAGTTGCCGCCGTTGCAGGCTGGCATCGGTACGATCGCCAACGCGGTGCTGGCGGGCTTCGTCGATTCGCCTTTCGATGTGTTCGAAATCTATTCAGAAGTCTTGCAGGATTCGACGTTCGATCTGATGGATGCCGGCAAGGTCGCGTTCGCGTCCGGCGCGTCGATCACGTTGTCGGCCGCACGGCAGGCGCAGGTGTTCGGCGATATCGAGCGCTATCGCGACCGGCTCGTGCTGCGTCCGCAGGAAGTCAGCAACCATCCCGAGGTGATTCGGCGGCTCGGTCTGATCGCGCTCAATACCGCGCTCGAATTCGATATCTACGGTAACGTCAATTCGACGCATGTCGGCGGCACGCACATGATGAACGGCATCGGCGGCTCGGGCGACTTTGCGCGCAATGCGTCGTGCGCGGTGTTCGCGACCAAGTCGACCGCGAAGGACGACCGCATCTCGAGCATCGTGCCGATGGTGCCGCATTGCGACCACAACGAACACGACGTCGACGTCGTCGTCACCGAGCAAGGTCTCGCCGACCTGCGCGGCCTCGCACCGCGCGAACGTGCGACGCTGATCATCGAGCATTGCGTACACCCGCGGTATCGCGAACTGTTGCGCGACTACTACCGCGATGCGTTGCGTTGGGGAGGGCAGACGCCGCATTGCCTCGATCAGGCGTTTGCATGGCATACGCGGCTGCGCGATACCGGCTCGATGCTGCCGGCCTGATCCGCAACGGCCGCAGCGCCCACAATCGCCGCGATAAAAGCAGCAGAAACAGGCAATAAAAAAAGCGCCAGTGGCACGAGCCCGCTGGCGCTTGATGAAATCGAATGCTGTGCTCAGGAGCCTCGTCGCACGAGCCGGATAATAAACAGCAGAATGACCGCGCCGATCACCGCGGTGATGATCGAGGCAATCCAGCCGCTGCCGATCGAGATATGCAGCACGCCCGCGAGCCAACCGCCGATGAACGCCCCGATGATCCCGACGATGATGTCGACGATCAGGCCGAAGCCGCCACCCTTGACCAATACGCCCGCGAGCCAGCCAGCAATCGCGCCGATGATGAGCCATGCAATGATGCCGTGTTCCATATTCGAGACTCCCTGGTTGAGTGTGAACAAATCACGGTGACAGAGCTTAGTCGAAGGTTATGGGACGGTCCACGTTCGGGACGCGGAATTAACACTATCTGAATCTGCTGCAAGCTAAGTGTAGACGATGCGCGCGAACAGAGGAGACTTGTGCACAGCGCTTCACTCCGGTGTCGGTTCCGCTTCCCGCGCGGTCCAACTGACGCTGGAGACGCTCTTTTCCATGCTCAGGCGGCTGGCCATCTGTTCGAGCTTCGATTGATCCTTCGGATGCATCGTCAGCGTCGCCGTCACGCGAATGCGCGCCGGCTCGTCCTCGACATCCTCGCTGGTCAGGCTCTGGAACGACAGCGGCGCCGAGTACATCGAGTTGGAAATCGCGGTGCGAATGTGGATCTCGTCGGCTTCGCGGCAGACGATCGTCAGCACGTACTCGCGCACGAGGTCGGCGTTTGAAACCGGTGTCTGGTTGATCATCCGGCTCACTTCGCGCAGTACGGTGTTGGCCAGCAGCACGACCGCGGTGCCGGCGAACGCCGGTCCGTAATGTCCCGCGCCGCTCAATACGCCGACGGCCGCCGAGCACCACAGCGTCGCCGCGGTGTTGATCCCCTGGATCGAACCCTTGTCGCGCATGATGACGCCGCCGCCTAGAAAGCCGACGCCGGACACCACATAGGCCGCAATCTGCGTAATGCCGCTGACGCCGTTGCCGGTCAGCACGCCGAGCGTGACGAACAGGCACGCGCCGCTCGCCACGAGCGTGATCGTGCGCAGGCCGGCGGTGCGCTGGCGCATCTGTCGTTCGAGGCCGATTGCGACGCCGCAAGCAAAAGCGGTCAGAAGCCGCAGGAAGAATTCGAGTGTCATCGTTCAGAAAGGTTGGCGTGCGCGCTGTCGCAGTGTGAAGCCTACGCGTGAGAACACCAGATCGTCTACCTCGTGCACGGCAAATGCATGCGGCGGGACGAAGTACGCGCACACAAGTGCAGCGGCCGGAGCGTGCGGTATCGGCATGGCATCGAGCCACGCCGTGCTTTACCGACAGTACGCGAATGACAATGAAATGAGAGCGACGTGCGCCATCGAGCCTGAGGGCAGGACGGCGACAGAAAAGACTGACGCGGAAATCCTGCGACTCAGGCGAGCGGGCAAATCGATACTCGGCTCGTACAACTGCTACTGTCCAAGATCGTGATTCCGGTTAGAAGAATTGCGCGAATTTTAGGGGGCTGCGCAAAGATCAGTCAAGCCGCGAGCGGTACGGAGTGTGCATTTAGTGTTGCCATAGCCCTAATGCTGAAAGACTGCAATTAATTGCTCCGGACTGCGAATGTTGAGTTCAATCGGGTTCGCCCGGTACGAGTCTCAACCGTGTGATCTCCGAAGGCGCGCCGAGTCGTTTGGGCGGACCCCAATAGCCCGTGCCGCGACTCGTATAAACCCATAGTCCGTCCAGACGCGCGAGGCCCGCCGTAAACGGCTGCTGCAGCCGCACGAAGAAATTCCACGGAAAGAACTGACCACCGTGCGTATGACCCGACAACTGCAGCGTGAAGCCGGCCGCCGCGGCCGCTTCGGCCGAGCGCGGCTGATGCGCGAGCAGCACCCTGATCAGCACGTCCCCCGGCGCGCCGGCGAGCGCCGCGACCGGGTCGCTGCGATGCGCGGGGTCGTGATGACCCGCCGAGTAATCGGTGACGCCGGCGATCACGGCGCGCGCGCCGTCATGATCGACGATCACGTGTTCGTTCAGCAGCACCCGCAAGCCGAGCCGGCGGAATTCAGCGATCCACGAGTTCGCGCCGGAGTAGTACTCGTGATTGCCGGTCACGAGAAACGCGCCGTGCCGCGCGGCGAGCCGCGACAGCGGCTGCGTATGCCGGCTCAACTGCGGCACGCTGCCGTCGACGACATCGCCCGTCACCGCGATCAGATCCGGCTCGAGCCGGTTCACCGCGTCGACGATCGCGTCGACATAGCGGCCCTTGATCGTCGGGCCGACGTGGATATCGCTGATCTGCACGATCGTGAAGCCGTCGAGCTCGGCGGGCAGATCGTCGATCGGTACTTCGATCGTGACGACATGCGCGCGACGGCGCGCGTTGACGAGGCCGATCAGCGTCGACAGCAGCGCGAGCAGCGGCACCGCCGCGGCCGAGCCGGTGCGCCAATGCGCGATCGTGAGGGTGTTCGGCCAGATCGCGTCGATCGTCAGCAGCGACGCCAGCATCAGATCGCGCGCGAACGTCAGTACCAGCAGCGACGAGAAGAAGCCCATCGCGAGCAGGCCAACCCACGCGAGCCGGTCGCCGAGCGGCTGGCGCTTGAAGCCGCGCGCCATCATGCCGACCGGGATCAGGTAGATCGACAGCAGGAGCCACAGCACGCACAGTCCGCGGCCGGCCGAGTCGATCGGCATGTCGGGAATCAGGCGCAAACCAACGTAGATATGCAGCAGGATGCCAATCAGGATGATGCGGACAAGAAACGATGAACGTCGCATAAAGATGATCAGGACGGGAAGGGGGCCAAAGGGGCCGGCATGACAGGGACAGCGCGGCGGCGATCCGTTGGCGGGCAGTGCTTGCGTGCGCGACGGTTAGCGAACGCGGCAAATCATTCTACCGACATGTTGGGTCCCTTGCCGTGGCCGCAATATTCATGCTCCCGCACCGCACGAGACGCCCGCCGGAAGGCGCCGGGACGCGCCACGACAGCGCTTCGCCGGGGGCACGCGCATTCCGTGCTCAGCACATACTTACAAGGGCACGCGCGACGTATTTAATGCCTACGCAAACGAATTAAATGGGCTTTGAATGGTATTCATGCGTGGAGTATGCTTGAAACCAACCAGCTTGTTGCCGGGGCAGCGCAGCGCGCTTCGGCCATGACTGGTTCTGTCGCCGGAGAAGACCGGCGGGGGGGAGGCACACCATGAAGCTGCTCAAACCGGGCCACCTGTGGCATCACGCGGACGACGTGCATCATGCTCATCATGCGCATCATGTCGGATACGAGGGTAGCCATGTGATGCTGCCGCTCGTCGGCATTTCGCTGATGGCGATTGCGCTTTACATCGGCGTGCGCGGCATCGATTTCTCCGAACTCGGCAAAAGCGCGCTGTTCGACGTCGTGATGGTGTGTGTCGCGCTCGGCATCGCGGGCCTGTTCGGCGCGGTCGGCGCGTGGCTGCGCTCGAATGGCGACGAAGCCGATGAGGGCTTCTGCTTCGTCGGCGCGTTGATCGGCACCGTGGTGTTTTATATCGCGCTGCTAACCTGACGAGATTCGATTCAACGCGAGGCGCGACACCCGCCGCGCCATCCATCATCATCGCACCGTCACACTATCCGCGCCGCTTCGTCGAACGAAAAACGCGGGCTGCGAGGAAACAGCCTGGACGGATCGCCATAGCCAAGATTGATCAGGAAGTTCGACTTCACCGTCGTGCCCGCAAAGAACGCGTCGTCGACCTTGGCCTGATCGAAGCCCGACATCGGCCCGGTGTCGAGACCGAGCGCACGCGCGGCGAGAATCAGATAGCCGCCTTGCAGCGTCGAATTGCGAAACGCCGTGTTCGCGATCAACCGCTCGTTGCCGACGAACCAGCTGCGCGCATCGGCATGCGGAAACAGTTTCGGCAGCTGCTCGTAGAAAGCCATGTCCATGGCGACGATCACCGTGACGGGCGCGGCCATCGTTTTCTCGAGATTGCCGGCCGACAACGCCGGGCGCAGTTTCTCCTTGCCCTCCGGCGTCCTGACGAACACGAAGCGGCCTGGACTCGAATTGGCCGAGGTCGGGCCGAGCAGGACGAGCTCCATCAACTCGCGCAGCACGGCGTCGTCGATCGGTTTGTTCTGCCAGCCGTTGTGCGTGCGCGCGTCGCGAAAGAGCTGCGCGAGCGCCTGATCGGAAAGTGTCATGGAAGCGACCCGTGCGAAAGAATAGAGGGAACGCGCAGAGCCGCGTCGAATGAAACAGCAAGGCGGGTGAATCAGCGCGTGAGCCGTCGTCGCCATAATAGCCAAGGTACTTACTCGTCCGCTTGCATCCCGGCATTCCGATGAACACCGATCTTTTCAACGACCTGCCGACCCCCGACGTCGACTGGTATCCCGACTGGCTCGCACCGGCCGACGCCGAACGCCTGCTCGCCCGCCTGATCGACGAAGTGCAATGGCGCCAGGACATCATGGGCACGCCTGGCGGCCGTGTTGCACTGCCGCGTCTGACCGCCTGGCAGGGCGAGCCGGACGCGGTGTATGTGTACTCGGGCATCCGCAACGTGCCGCAAGCGTGGACGCCCGCCGTCGCTGAACTGAAGGCCGCCGCAGAGGCGACCAGTGGCGCGCGTTTTAACAGCGTGCTGCTAAATCGCTACCGCAGCGGCGCCGACAGCATGGGGTGGCATGCGGACCGCGAGCCCGAACTCGGCAAGCAACCGGTGATCGCGTCGGTAAGTCTCGGCGTCGCGCGCAGGTTCGATCTGCAACACAACCGCAGTGGCGTCGTGCAATCGTTCTCGCTGAAGGGCGGCAGCCTGCTCGTGATGAAGGGCGACACCCAGGCGCAGTGGCGTCATCGGGTGCCGAAGGAGCCGCGCGTGAGCGGCGAGCGCATCAATCTGACGTTTCGCTGGGTCACCCCGAGAGTCACGCAGACCTGAATCAGCGAGCGGCAATGCTCTGATCGGCGCGCTATACCAAAATTGATATCGAGGGCGCGAATCATATGATTGGACGGTTAACGCGTCGCACAGTACGCTACATCACGATCCATGCGCCGTGAGGGCCACGAGGGCCGGGCTGACCGCTGGGTCGTCTACACAACAACGATTGGAGACTGTCATGGCGAATACACGACGTGCCGCGTGTCGCGCTCTGGGCGCGCTCGCGCTTTCCGCGAGTCTCGGAGTGCTAACGCTGGCCACGCCAGGCGCGCATGCCGAAGACAAGAAAATAACGCTCGGTTTTGCGCAAGTCGGTGCGGAAAGTGCATGGCGCACCGCGAATACCGAATCGGTAAAGTCGGCAGCGACGGAAGCCGGTATCAACCTCAAATTCTCCGACGGGCAGCAGAAGCAGGAAAACCAGATCAAGGCGATCCGCTCGTATATCGCGCAGAAGGTCGACGTAATCGCGTTCTCGCCGGTTGTCGAATCGGGCTGGGAACCGGTGCTGCTCGAAGCCAAGGCCGCGAAGATTCCGGTGATCCTGACCGACCGCAACATCGACGTAAAGGATCCGTCGCTGTACGTGACGATGATCGGCTCGGACTTCCTCGAAGAAGGACGACGCGGCGGCAAGTGGCTCGAGGAGAACTACAAGAACGATAAAGGTCCGATCAACATCGCCGAGCTGCAAGGCACGGTCGGCTCCGCGCCGGCGAATGACCGCCACTCGGGTCTGATCGAAGTGATCAAGAGCGATCCGAAGTTCAAGATCATCGCGTCGCAAAGCGGCGACTTCACGCTTGCCGGCGGCAAGCAGGTGATGGAAGCGTTCATCAAGACCTACGGCAACAAGATCAACGTTGTCTATGCTCATAACGACGACATGGCGCTCGGCGCGATCCAGGCGATGGAAGAAGCCGGCATGCATCCGGGCAAGGACGTCGTGGTGGTTTCGTTCGACGCAACCAAGGGCGGCTTCCAGGCGATGGCCGCCGGCAAGATCAACGTCGACGTCGAGTGCAGCCCGCTGCTCGGACCGCAGCTGATGACGGCGGTGAAAGACGTGGTGGCTGGCAAGCCGCTGCCGAAGCGCATCCTGACTCAGGAGACTGTCTTCCCGATGAGCGTCGCTGCGCAAACTTTGCCGTCGCGTAAGTACTGACGCGGCGCGCAACGTCGCCGCGGCATCGCTCGCGCGAGTGCCGCGGCGTGTGCGGTGTTCAGGCGCCCGGGCCGACGCGGCCCACGGCGCGAAGGAGATGTGCAGTACGGACGCATCGAACAGGTTTCTCCAGTGGTGCCTGACCGCCCGGGCTGCTTCCTTCTGCAGCGGGCGGTCTCTTTTCAGGAGCCTGCGTCCGCGGGAGCATGCCGCTGGGGCCTGCCGAACCATGCATAGCCGATCGAGCGAGGTCCATGACCCAATCCGCTACCGAACCGACTCAGCCGGACCGGCCGCAGCGCGGCACGTCGCCGGGTGCGCGAAGCCAACAGAATGACACGAGCGCGCGCGAACCGATCCTGGCGACCTCCGGCGTCAGCAAGACATTTCCGGGCGTGAAGGCGCTGCAACACGTGGACTTCCGCCTGTTTCCCGGCGAGGTCCATACGCTGATGGGCCAGAACGGCGCCGGCAAATCCACGTTGATCAACGTGCTCACCGGCGTGCTCGCACCCGATGCCGGCACGATCCGCCTGGGCGGCAAGGTGGTCGCGTTCGCGTCGCCGCAGGAAGCCGAGGCGGCCGGCGTGCGCACGCTGTACCAGGAGGTGAACCTGTGTCCGAATCTGTCGGTCGCGGAGAACATCTTCGCGGGCCGGCAGCCGCGTCGCTTCGGCGCGATCGACTGGCCCGACATCAAGCGGCGCGCGCAGGAAGCGCTCGCGCGCCTCGACGTGTCGCTCGACGTCACGCGCTCGCTCGACGCCTATCCGATCGCCGTGCAGCAGATGGTCGCGATCGCGCGAGCGTTGTCCGTCGATGCGCGCGTGCTGATTCTCGACGAGCCGACTTCGAGCCTCGACGACAGCGAAGTCGCGCAGCTTTTCAAAATCCTTCGCCATCTCAAGCAATCGGGCATCGCGATCCTGTTCGTCACGCATTTCATCGAGCAGACCTACGCGATCTCCGATCGCATCACGGTGATGCGCAACGGCGAGCGCGAAGGTGAATATCTGGCACGCGATCTGTCCGCGGATCAACTGGTCGCGAAGATGGTCGGCCACGAGCGCATGAGCGCGCGTCTGCGCGAAGCGGCACACGAAGGTCAGGCCGCCGACGATCTGCAGGAGATCGCGCACGATCACCCGGAGCAAGCAACGGCCAAGCAGCCGTTCATCGAACTGCGCGGCGTCGGCCGTCGCGGCACGCTACAGCCGATCGATCTCGAAGTGCACGCCGGCAAGATACTCGGCCTCGCGGGACTGCTCGGCTCGGGGCGCACCGAAACCGCACGTCTGCTGTTCGGCGCGGATCGCGCGGACAGCGGCACGATCCTCGTCGAAGGGCGTCCCGTGCGGTTGCGCACGCCGCACGACGCGGTGCGCCACGGCATCGGCTATTGCGCGGAAGACCGCAAGAAGGAGGGCATCGTCGCCGAGCTGTCGATTCGTGAAAACATCATGCTCGCGTTGCAGGCGCGGCGCGGCTGGTGGCGCAAGATCAGCCGGCAACGCGCGCGCGAACTCGCCGATACGTGGATCGAGCGGCTCGGCATCAAGGCGTCCGACGCCGAGCAGCCGATCGCGCTCCTGTCCGGCGGCAACCAGCAGAAGGCGCTGCTCGCGCGCTGGCTGGCAACCGATCCGAAACTGCTGATCCTCGACGAGCCGACCCGCGGCATCGACGTCGCCGCGAAGTTCGACATCATGGACCGGCTGCTCGCGCTGTGCGCGAACGGCCTGTCCATCCTGTTCATCTCGTCGGAGATCAGCGAGGTGCTGCGCGTCAGCCATCGCGTCGCAGTGCTGCGCGATCGCCGCAAGATCGCCGAGGTGGCCGGCAAGGCATCGAACGAGGACAACATCTACCGACTCATCGCAGGGAGCGGCGAATGAAGCTATCGAACTGGTTCGCGCGCGACGGCGTCGAGCGGCCGCTGCTGTGGCCATGCGTGACGCTGGTGTTGCTGTGCGGACTGAACCTGCTGGTCAATCCGCATTTTCTCGCGCTGCGCACGCTCGACGGTCACCTGTTCGGCGCGCCGATCGACATTCTGAATCGCGCGGCGCCGCTGGTGCTGGTCGCGATCGGCATGACGCTCGTGATCGCGACGCGCGGCATCGACATCTCGGTCGGCGCGGTGGTCGCGATCGCGGGCGCCGCGGCCGCGACGATACTCGCGACTCAGGCCGTGCCGAGCGGTGCGCTGATCGTGCAGGCGCTCGTGGCCGCGCTCGTCGTCGGCATCTTGAGCGGCATGTGGAACGGGCTGCTCGTCGCGTTCGTCGGCATGCAGCCGATCATCGCGACGCTGATTCTGATGGTCGCCGGCCGCGGCATCGCGCAACTGCTGACCGCCGGGCAGATCATCCCGATCGGTGCGCCCGGCTATCTGTTCGTCGGCGGCGGCTACTGGCTCGGCGTGCCGTGCTCGGTATGGATCGCGACCGTAGCGGTGCTGGCGACCGCCGCTTTGGTGGAGGGCACGGCGCTTGGCCTGTTCATTCGGGCGATCGGCGTGAACCCGGTCGCGACCCGACTCGTCGGCTTGCGCTCGAAGGCGATCGTGTTCGCGGTGTATAGCTTCTCGGGCTTGACCGCGGCGCTGGCCGGCATCCTGATCAGCTCGAACGTGCGCAGCGCGGACGGCAACAACGCTGGCCTGCTGCTCGAACTCGACGCGATTCTTGCCGTGACGCTCGGCGGCACGTCGCTGCTCGGCGGCCGCTTCAGCTTCGCGGGCACGGTGCTCGGTGCGCTGATCATCCAGACGCTCACGTACACGACCTATTCGATCGGCGTGCCGCCGGAAGCGACGCTCGTCGTCAAGGCGGCCGTCGTGCTCGCGGTCAGCGTGATCCAGTCGCCTGCGGCGCGCGCGCTCGCGGTGTCGTTCGGCGCGTCGCTCATCAAATCGCGCGGGGTGGCACGATGACGCGCTTTCTCGAAGCACTCGCCCGCGTGATCGATCCGCGCACACTGCCGATCGCGGTGACGGTCCTGCTGTTCTGCGCGCTATTCGGCTTTGGTTCGGTGATGTACACCGGCTTCTTCTCATGGCAGGTGCTGCTCGATCTGCTCGTCGATAACGCGTTCCTGCTGATCGTCGCGATCGGCATGACGTTCGTGATCGTGTCGGGCGGCATTGATCTGTCGGTGGGCTCGATCGTCGCGCTGACGACGATCGTCGCAGCCGTGCTGTCCGAGCACATGCACGTGTCGGTGTGGCTGATCATTCCGATCGTGCTGTTGATGGGCACGGTGTTCGGCGCGGTGCAGGGCGCGCTGATTCACTATTTCCGCCTGCAGGCGTTCATCGTGACGCTGGCGGGGATGTTCTTCGCGCGTGGCCTGTGCTTTCTGATCACGACGCAGTCGATCACGATCACCGATCCGACGTTCAAGGCGATCTCCGCGTTCCGTCTCAATGTTGGCGTCGGTTCGGTATCGGCGAACGTGCTGATCGCGCTCGTGGCGCTGGCGGCCGCGATCTATGTCGCCCATTTCACGCGCTTCGGACGCAACGTATATGCGGTCGGCGGCAATCCGCGCTCGGCGCTGCTGATGGGGCTGCCGGTCGCGCGCACGCGGGTCGGCGTGTATGCGCTGAGCGGCTTCTGTTCGGCGCTCGGCGGCGCCGTGTTCACGTTCTATGTGCTGTCGGGTTATGGGCTGCAAGGGCAGGGCATGGAGCTGGATGCGATTGCAGCGACGGTGATCGGCGGCACACTGCTGACCGGTGGCGTCGGTTATGTGGTCGGCTCGCTGTTTGGCGTCGGCATTCTCGGCACGATCCAGACGCTGATTACGTTCGACGGCACG
The DNA here is from genome assembly GCF_040965775.1 of Paraburkholderia sp. BR10954. Taxonomy (NCBI): domain Bacteria; kingdom Pseudomonadati; phylum Pseudomonadota; class Betaproteobacteria; order Burkholderiales; family Burkholderiaceae; genus Paraburkholderia; species Paraburkholderia sp. BR10954. The sequence goes on along the minus strand of NZ_JBFRCK010000022.1, from coordinate 139,749 downwards.
CTCAGTTCGTGGTGGACGCGGATCGTGATCGGCGCGCTGCTGTGCGCGTTCTGTTTGCTGCAACGCTTGATCGAGCGGCATGCGAAGTCCGTGCGTCGGCCCGGCGGCACCAATGCGGTCACGACCACCGGGCATGGGCACGGGCATGACGAGCCGTCGACGACGGCGGCGTCGTCGGATTCGCAGGTGTTGGGGCGCGCGCCGGGCTAGGGCGCGGTCTTCCAGCGCGTCATACGGCGGCGCCCCGTTCTTCGGGGCGCCGCTTTTCCATCAGTCGCTAACGACTCGATTCGGTCGCGTCGCTGCCTTCGGTGCACGGCGATCGCGGCATCGTCCATGCCGGTCTGTCGTATTGGCACAAGTGTGCCGAATTCGCGAGGATGCCGGTCCCCGACGAATCGCCCGGCCACCATTTCTCACCCGCGATGACCGCGCTCGAGGCAGCCGCCGACGGCGCTGGCGTCGTCGTCAGCTCGCCGTTTCCGTCGCTACGCCGGTGCGCAGCGACGTTGCCGATGAGCACGTTTCCGTTTGTGTGACCTATTATCTGAAAGAGTTGTGACCAGTACGACCGCGGTTGCGAGGCAACTGATTGCAGATGTCGTGGGGAAACAAGCGATGGTTCGCACGGAAATACTCAACGCGCTGCGGGCATACACCGATCCGTTCCGCGTCACGAGCGGCAAAGATTTCTTCCTGAAGAATTTCGATCCCGGCGAGACGCTGGGACTCAAAATGCATAAGGGAGAGGCGCAGCAACTGCTCCAGCGCGGATCGAAATGGCTCGCGATGGAGCAGGAGATCCTCTACGCGCAGGATTCCTGGGCCGTGCTGCTGGTATTCCAGGCCATGGACGCCGCGGGAAAGGATGGGACGATCAAGCACGTGATGTCGCGCGTCAATCCGCAAGGGTGCGATGTCATCTCGTTCAAGCAGCCGTCGGATGAGGAACTCTCGCACGACTTCCTTTGGCGCTATTCGAGGAAAGTGCCTAAGCGCGGGCACATCGGTATTTTCAACCGCTCGTACTATGAAGAGGCGCTGGTGGTGCGCGTGCATCAGCACCTGCTCCGTGCGCAGAAGATTCCGCCGGTACGGGTCGGCAACAACATATGGGACGAACGGCTCGCCGACATCGCGCGCTTCGAAGAGTATCTGACGCGCCAGGGCGTGGTCATAGTCAAGTTCTATCTGAACCTGTCGTATGGGGAGCAGAAGAAGCGGTTCATGGAACGCCTCGACAATCCCGACAAGAACTGGAAGTTTTCCGCATCCGACGTTCGCGAGCGTCGCTACTGGAACCACTATATGCACGCCTATGAAGAGGCGATCCGCGCGACGGCCTCCGAAGCGGCTCCGTGGTACGTCGTGCCTGCCGACAACAAGCCTTTCACGCGCCTCATCGTCGCGGCGGCGATCGTCGAGGCCGTCGAGAAGCTCGACCTCGCATATCCGAAAGCGACGCCAGAGCAGATGAAGGATCTCGCCGCCGCGAGGGAGGAGCTCGACGCTGAAGCGGTGGACGAGACGTGACCCGATCAACCCGGGGACGATCCGGATCATTGAGAGCGGCCCCCTGACCCGAAATCACTGGAACCGGGAGACACGAGGATGAGCTCAGTTGAGAGTGCGACGCCGTGGCATGCGATGCCGGCCGGTGACATCGAACGGCAGTTCAACGTCGACCCCGCGCAGGGCCTCGATGCCGCGGAAGCGGCCGGGCGGCTCGCCACCTATGGGCCGAACCGCCTGCCGCAGGGCAAGAAGAGAGGGCCGGTCGCACGCTTCCTGATGCAGTTCCACAACATTCTGATCTACGTGCTGCTCGTGGCCGGTTTCATCAAGTTCATGATGGGCCTTTGGCTCGATGGCACGGTCATTCTTGCCGTCGTGATTCTCAACTCGCTGCTCGGCTTCATTCAGGAAGGACGCGCCGAGAAGGCGCTCGATTCGATTCGCAACATGCTGTCCGCCGAGGCGCGCGTGATGCGTGGTGGAGCGGTTCGCTTGATCCCCGCCGATGAACTCGTTCCTGGCGACATCGTGCTACTGGAATCGGGTGACAAAATCCCGGCGGACATGCGTCTCGTCGACGCGAGGAATCTGCACACGGAAGAAGCGGCTCTCACGGGCGAATCCCTCCCGGCCGAGAAGAGCACCGCGCCGGTGCCCGCCAAAGCGACGGTCGGCGACCGCGAGAACATGGCGTTCTGCGGCACGATGGTCCTGTCGGGCCGGGCAACCGGTGTCGTGGTGACGACCGGCAGCCAGACGGAGCTCGGCCGGATCAACCAGATGCTCGCCGAAGTCAGCGCGCTCGAGACGCCGCTGCTGCGCCAGATCAAGAAATTCGGCTATGTCATCACGGCGGTTATCGCCGTTGTCAGCGTGCTGCTGTTCTCCTATGGGCATTGGCTCGGACACATGACGTTCGTCGAGCTGTTCCAGGCCATCGTGGGGATTGCGGTGTCGGTGATCCCGGAAGGCCTGCCGGCGCTGATCACCATCACGCTCGCCATCGGCGTGCAGCGGATGGCGCAGCGCAACGCCATCATTCGCCGCCTGCCGGCGGTCGAAACGCTGGGCGCCGTCTCGCGCATCTGCTCGGACAAGACGGGCACGCTGACCCTGATGGAGATGATGGTGACATCCGCCGTGACGGCGGAAGCCGGCTATTCCGTTACCGGCGACGGCTACGCCAGCGAAGGAGAGGTCAGCGCCGATGGCAAGCCGCTCGGCGCCGCGCCGGACGTGCTGAAGCTGATGGGCCGTGTGTCGCTGTTGTGCAACGACGCCGAGCTCTTCGAGGAAGAAGGGAAATGGAAAGTAGAGGGTGACCCGACCGAGGGCGCGCTCTATCCGTTCGCTTCCAAGCTGGGCATGGACCGTCCCGCCGAGACCGCGGCCGCGCCGAGGATCAACGTGATTCCGTTCGAGTCCGAGCACAAGTTCATGGCGACGCTGAACCGCTCGGTCGACGGCGAGATGCTGCTGGTCAAGGGCGCGCCAGAGGTCATCATCGATCATTGCGACCGGCAGCAGACGGCGCAAGGCCCGGTCCCGCTCGATCGCGAGCATTTCGCAAGAGAGGGCGATCGGCTCGCCGCGCAAGGCGAGCGCGTGCTCGGGCTGGCGTGGCTGCCTGAGCCGGGTCTGCGCACAGGGACACTCGGGCCGCAGGACCTGCCGCGTAATCTCGTATTGCTCGGCCTCGTGGGCCTGATGGACCCGCCGCGCAAAGAGGCGATCGAGGCCGTGCGCGAATGCCACGGCGGGGGCATCCGCGTGACGATGATCACGGGCGACCACAAGATCACGGCGGCGGCAATCGCAAGAATGCTGGGCATCGGCGACGGCAAGACGGCCGTGTCCGGCGCCGAGATCGAGGCGATGAACGACGCGGCGCTGCAGGAATGCGTGCGCAGCGTCGACGTGTTCGCGCGCGCGAGTCCCGAGCACAAGCTGCGGCTCGTCAAGGCGATCCAGGCGAATCGGCAGATCGTCGCGATGACGGGCGACGGCGTCAACGATGCGCCCGCGCTGAAGAAGGCCGACATCGGCGTCGCGATGGGGATCAAGGGCACCGAGGTGACGAAAGAGGCGGCTGGAATGATCCTCGCCGACGACAATTTCGCGTCGATTTCCGCGGCTGTGAAGGAGGGGCGCACGGTCTACAACAACATCGAGAAGGCGATGCTGTTCATGCTGCCGACCAATATCGCGCAAGGCGCGGTGATCGCGGTGGCGATCCTGTTCGCCTTCACGCTGCCGATCACGGCGCCGCAGATCCTGTGGGTCAACATGGTGACTTCGGTCGCGCTCGGCCTGACCATTTCTTTCGAGCCGCACGAGGCCGACGTGATGCGCCGCTCGCCGCGCGCAATCGACCGCCCGATCGTCACGCGTTTCGGCATCTGGCGCATCCTGTTCGTCGGCGCGGCGCTCGTGCTCTATACGCTATCGACCTTCTTCTGGATGAAGTCGCACGGGGCGTCGGATGATTTGGCGCGCACGGCCGCGGTCAACGCGATTACGCTGGGCCAGGTGTTCTATCTGCTCAACATCCGGTATCTGCTCGATTCGTCACTGACCGTGCGCGCGCACATGGGCAATCGTCATCTGTGGTACGGGATCGCCGGGGTCGTGGTGTTGCAGCTTCTGTTCACCTACACGTTCCCGTTCCAGGCCGTTTTCCACACCGAGGCTTTGCCGTTGTCGGCGTGGGGGTGGCTCTTTGTTGGTGGCGTCCTGTTCTTCCTCGTGGTGGAACTCGAGAAGCTCGTTTTCCGACTCACCCCCGCACTGCGAGGATTCGTGACTTCGCAACAGGAGGGCGGCGCGGCGTTGCGCAATGATCCGGCGGGGTAGGTCGGCTCGGCGGCCTACCGCTACATCTCATGAACGCGGCGGAGGATGAAATACAGATTTGCCGAGACCGCATTGACGATCGGTATCCGCTCGAAAGGCCGGTTCAGCTTCATGCCGATATTGGCCAGTGCATTGAGCGCTCCGCCGCCCTTGATGCCTTTTGCGAAAGTCGGAAAGACCTGGTGATAGCCGCATTCTTCTAGCACGAATCCCGACCTGAGAAACAGGCGCTTCGCGTCGCTGAGACTGTATAGACGATTATGGCCCGTGTACTTCTTCATCACTCTGCAGGCGTTTTCAGTTGCCGATAAGCGGTTAGGTAGAAATGTGATTATCAGCAAACCATTGTCTTTCAGCACGCGCCATAGCTCGTCGATGCTTTTTTGTTCGCGAGCCACGTGCTCGAGAACACCGCTTCCAATCACCACATCGAATTGATTGTCTTCGTACGGCAGCAGAAATTCATGATCGAGCGCAGCGAAAGATAACCCGGCGTACTGATGGAATTCCGCGAATTGCCCATCATTGCATAGGTCGCAGCCATAAATCTCGATGTCCCGGAAGAGCGTACGAAGCATGCACGAATCTGGGGCGTGACGGCATCCCCAGTCGAGCACTTTCATTCCACGCTTGATATACGGGGCATAAATTTCGAACGCGCGCACATGACGATCGAGACTGGCGTCGTTGGCAATGACCGATTGCACATAGTCCCGGTATTCACCATCGGCGCGATGCGCAAGGTAGTCCTCGCAAAGCTTGGCATAAGTCGTCTTGACCTGCTGCAATTCATTGCTCGGAATCGTTTCGGTGTCGATGGGTCTATGCATATCTCCCTCATATCGGTGCGAAGGCGGAGTTCTGCGCAAATCGTTTCCAGAATGCCGGCTGTTGCTACACGTGTGACATCAGACCGATAAATTCGCGGGAAGTTGATCAGTCTGAATTTGAACCTGCTGCTTCAACTGCGTTGCGGTTCAGGTTTTGTGTAAGGCTCTGTGCAGCCGGACAATCGCTCGAGGGCGGTGCACGCGACATATGTCGCAGGCGGCCCGGCAATGGAACGACGGGGCAAAAAATGTCGCGATAGTGCGGGACAACTCATGGATCCCTCTTTCCGAGTGCGCGCGCATGGGAGTGCGCTCGAGAACGGGTCGACTTCTTTCAAGGATAGCAGTTGGTCCCCCCGCATTTGGCCAGGAATCTCCACGTTTCGCGCCTTATTGTGATGGTTTTGCGCCCTCGGCTCCCGGTGATGCGGTCGAGACCCGTCCCGCCGGCTCGAAGTGGGCTCTGCAAGGTATGCAAATGAAATATCCGGGCGGAGAAATCGATTCGGGCGTGGCAGCGTTGCGTTAGGGCAGACACCTGGGCGAATCTCGCGTTGTTCAGCGGCCGACACATTCAGGGTCAACCGGAAGATTTATATGAAACGCTTATGCTCCGCGCTCGAGGCGCCTGCGCACCGTCCCGACCAGTCTGTCGAACGGCCATGCACTGGCAGCCAGCGCGCTAGTCTCCGAAAAATACTCCCTCACGATATCCGTCAACACCTGCCCCGGCGGCGCCTCGACCAGCACATGCGCGCCCATTTCCTGCATCACGGTGAGCGCATCGAACCAGCGCACGGTGTAGCGCATGTTCGTCGCAAGATCTTCGCGGATCGCGTCGGCCGTATACAACGGCCGTCCACCGCGATTGCCGATATAGATGCCGCGCGGTGTTTCGAAACGCAACTCGCGCGAGTACGCCAGCAGTTCGTCGCTCGCGTGCGCGAGCAACTCGCAATGCGAGGGCACGCTGACCGCGAGCCGGGTGGCCTTGCGCGCGCCGGCCGCAAGTGCCCGTTCGATGAACAGGTCGAGTGCATCGTTCGCGCCGGCCATCACGATCTGGCGCGGCGCATTGACGTTGCCGATATAAACGGGTTGCCGCTGCTCTTGCGCCTGCTGCGCGACGAGCGTTTCCACCTGCTGCTCGTTCAAGCCGGATACGGCCGCCAGACCATAGCCCGACGGGTAAGCGGTTTCCATCAATTCGGCGCGCCGCCGCACCATCATCAAGGCATCGCGAAACGGGACGGCGCCGCTACTGACCGCTGCCGAATATGCGCCGACCGACAGCCCCGCGCTGATTTCCGCCACCAAACCTTCAGCGGCGAGCGCGCGCGTGATCGCGACGCCCGCGATCGTGAGGCCCAGTTGCACGGCGACGGTCGAGTCCAGAGCGTCGGGCGAGTCGAGCGTCAGCACGTCGACGCCGAGCGTGTCCGATGCTTCAGCGAACGTGTCCTGTACCGCGCGATGCCGCGGCAGTCGATTCAGAAAGCCTTCGCTTTGCGCACCCTGACCGGGGAAGATAAGCGCGAACATCAGGTAGCGCCATCCTGAGCGACCTCGGCCCACGGATTGGCGATCAAGCGGGGACCGCTCGCGTGGCGGGCCAGCACGCGCGCCTTGCCCGCAGCCCACTCCGCGAGCGCGACGCCGCCCGCGGGCGTTTCGAGTTGTGCATCGATGCGCACACCGATACGAGCCGAGAGCGTTTGAAGTTGCTCGAGCAAAGCACTCGCGACCTTCAACGCCAGCGGTTCGGGCACGCGGATCAACAGATCGAGATCGCTGGCTTCGTTCACGGTGGAAGCATGCGTCGCCAGTTCGAATCCCGCGCTACCAGAAGGACCCCAAGCGAATCCAGAAAGCGGACCGCTCCGGTCACGTTGCAACGAATTCAGCGCAACGAAGGAAGGCAATGCATCACGTTCGGGACCGGGTCGCGCCTGCGCCAGGGACTCCGGCGCTACGACGCCGACGATATCGTCCGCATGCGCCCACGTGCCGTAACGCTGCGCTCGCTCTGCGCCGCGCACGCCGATCGCAACGAAATCTTCGGCGGCGAGCGCGCGTCGCACGACCGCGTACGGTGCGCGTTCGAACGCAGCGCAGACCCACGCGGGTTCGTCATCGAGCGCATCGAGTCGTCGCAAGCGCAGCAGATCATGCGGCCGCCAGCGCGCATCGCACGACGTGGCGCAAGCGGTCGGAAAGGGAGCAGCCGCACACACGCGCATCACACGGCGTCCCACTGTTCGGCAAGACGCCGCTGCACCTCGATCGACGCGGCGCGAGTCTGCCGCGCCGCCACCGATTCCAGCCGACGCGCGAGCGTCCGATCCCCGTTGCGCGCGCTGCCAATCTGTTCGACCAGCACGGTGCGCACGCGCTCGATCTGCGCCGCGTCGGGCGCATCCGCGTCGACGCCGTCGATCAGCCGATCGAGCAGCCCCAGCTTCGCGAACGAGGCCATCGAATACGACATCGGCACGATCGTCTCGCCGAGTTCGTCGAGTTCTTCGACCGTGCGGCGCGTGACGCGCGCGGCTGCTTCCTTGCCCATCGCGTGGACCATCGTGCCGGGCACGTCGAGCGCGACGATGCGGTTCGCCTGATACCCGTGCGCGAGGAACGCGCCGGACATCGCCGGACCGACGATCAGCGCGATCACCGGATGGCCGGCGTCGCGTGCGCTCGCGTAGGCGTCGACCGCGGCCGCGCAGGCGAGGTGGATGCCGAGCATTTCCTCGCGATAGCCATACGCCTGGCTTTTCACATCGACGATCGCGACGATCGGGCGGCGTGTGCTGGCGCCTCGATCCGCCTCCATGACTTCGCGCACCGCGCGCGCGAGTTGCCAGCCCTGTTCAAGTCCGACCACGTTGCTGGTCGCGCGTGGAAAGCGGTTCGCGGCATCGGGCACGACCGCGATAAAGCGCGCGGTGTCGCCGCCGAGCTGCGCATCGCTGCTCCAGACGGGCGCGGCGCTCAAAGATTCGCCGGCCAGTGCGTTGAACCAGCGCGCGCCGCGCGTGAGTGTCGTGTCGCTCATGCCTGCTCCTTGTTCGATGCATCGCCCGCTTGCGGGTTGTCCACATCACGCATTGTCTCGGGCGTGACGCTCGCCGGATCGATCCGCCCGAGCCGTCGCAGGAACGTGTCGACCCGCTCGCTGCGATGCGCGGCCGGCACGCCCTGCGCGAACGCGGCGAGCACCGCGGCGCGCACCGCGTCGGCATCGTCATCAACCAGGGTATCGGCGAGCGCGCTCGCGACGCGCTGCTCGCCGCCGATCAGTTGCCACACGCGGCGGCGATCGCTCGCATCGAGTTCCTCGATCCCGGCTTCCTGCTCGATCACTTCGGGTCCGTTCATGCCGAGCCGTCCCTGCCTGGTCACGATCAGATACGAGCACAGCGCGGCCGCGAGCGACATGCCGCCAAAACAGCCGACCATCCCCGCGATCACGCCGACCACCGGCACGTGCCGGCGCAGCGCGACGATCGCCGCCTGAATCTCGGCGATCACCGCGAGCCCGAGGTTCGCTTCCTGCAACCGCACGCCGCCGGTCTCGAACAGCACGACCGGGCGCACGAGCTTGCCGCGCTCGCAGTCGCGCCGCGCCATCTCGAGCGCCGCGGCGATCTTGCTGCCCGACACTTCGCCGATGCTGCCGCCCTGGAACGCCGCTTCGATCGCCGCGACCACAGCCGGTTCGCCGTCGATCGTGCCGCGCGCGATCACACAGCCGTCGTCGGCCTGGCAGACGATGCCCTGCATGGGCAGCCACGGCGACGCGATGCGGTCGAACGGTCCGAGCAGTTCGCGGAAGCTGCCCGCGTCGAGCAGCGAACGGGCGCGCTCGCGGGCGGGCAGTTCGATGAAGCTCTCGTGCAGCAGCGGTGCGCGGTGAATGCTGGTGCGCGTGCTCATACGCTGTCTCCTTCCTCGGCCGCTTCGACCGCTTCCGCGAGCCGCAGCGCGACCACGCCCGGCGTCGCGCCGAAGTCGTTGATCTCGATGTTCGCAGCGCCGTCGTAGCGCGTGAAGAAGCGGTCGAGCACGCTCTTCCAGATGTGGCTGTAGCCGTCGACGCTGGTGCGCACGACCACGTGCGCAGCAAGCGCCGAGCCGCCTGCATCGGCGGCGGGCGACAGCAGCACTTCCAGATCGCCCGAGCCGACTACGCCGACGTGCGCGCGGGTCGTGACGGCGCGTCGCGCCGGATAGTCGAAGGTCAGATGTTCCATGAGGCTCAGCTCCGGCTGGCGTCGCGATGCGCCAGCATGTCGAGAAAGAGGGTGGCGGCGAGCAGATCGGCCGCGCCGCCAGGCGATGCGTTCAGCGCCAGCAGTTCGCGTTCGAGCGCGTCGAGCGCGACGCGGCCCGCGGCTGTCGAACTGCCGCCCGCGTCGAGCACGCGTCGTGCGCCGCGCTGCCCCGCATGCAAGCCGGCGAGGCCCGCGCGATGCAGCAGGCAGGTGTCGTCGAGCGTGCTCATGATCGCGAGCAAGGCGTCGATGCGCGCGGTGTTTTCGTCGATGCCGCGTGCGCGCGCCGCGTGCAATGCGGGCAGGCCGACGTCGAGCGCGTGCGGGAAGCCGTCCTGCGCTTCGCGCCGCGCGCCGCCGACCTGATAGCGTCGACGCGCGCGTTCGCCGTGGCTATCGGACGAAGCGGCGAAGCGGTCCGGGAAGCAGGCGATCTGCGCGGCCAAAGTGCACACGCGCGAGGTATCCAGAGGGTTCGGCGCGCCAGGTCCGTGCGTACGCATCGAGGCGCTCGAAGACGTTTCGAGCGCGACGCCCGCAACGAGCAAGCCGATGATCCAGATCGCGCCGCGATGCGCGTTGCAACCGCCGGTCGCCTGCATCATGTCCTGTTCGCCCGCGCGGCCGATCTGCGCGAGTTCGGCGCGCAGCAGCGCCGACGGTTCGCCGCGACGGCGCGCGGTGCGCGCGAGCGCCGCGAACGTCGGTTCGAGCGCGTGCGCGGAGCGCCGCATGATCGTCAGATCGAGGTCGCGATGCGCGCCGCTGCCGCGCTGGTCGACGAGCGCGGGCTTCGGCGTGAGCTCGGCCTCGTCGATCAGCGCGGTGATCGCGTCGCGCGCGAGTTGCGCGTCGGAAAACGGCGCGATCGGTGAAGTGTCGCGCGCATCATTGCGCAGGACTGGAGCAAATAGCGCGTCCAACCGTTCGAGAACAGCAGCAGCGGACGCCATCGTCACCAGCTCCTGAAGCGCGCGGGCGGCGCGTACAGTCCGCCCGACCACGTGACCAGATCGTCGATGCTGCGCGCCGCGAGCAGCGAACGCTTCGCTTCGCCGCGCCGGATGCTGAGATCTTCCGGATACGCGACGATGCCGCGCCGGCGCAACTCGGCGGTTTTCTCGGGCTTCGCGCGCAGGCCGATCGGCGTGACACCGGCCACCGCCGCGATCGCCGCGCGCCGCTCGTCGATGCCTTCGGCCTTGTGCAGATGCGCGATGCCTTCCTCGGTGACCACATGGCTCACGTCGTCGCCGTAGATCATCACCGGCGCGATCGGCATGCCGTTTTTCGCGCCGACGGCGATCGCGTCGAGTTCATCGACGAAGGTCGGCTCGCCGCCTTTCTTGTACGTTTCCGCGAGTTGCACGACGAGCTTCTGACCGCGCGACACCGCGCCGTCGCCCTTCAACAGCTTCAGCCACGCCTCGCTCGCATGACGCCGGCCGCGCGGATCGTGGCCCATGTTCGGCGCTCCGCCGAAACCGGCGAGCCGTCCGCGCGTGACCGTCGACGAATTCGCGTCCGCGTCGATCTGCAGCGTCGAACCGATGAACAGATCGACGCCGTATTGGCCGGCCAACTGACACAGCACGCGGTTCGAGCGCAGGCTGCCGTCGTTGCCGGTGAAGAACACATCGGGGCGCGCCTCGATATACGCCTCCATACCGACCTCGCTGCCGAAGCAATGGATGCTGTCGACCCAGCCCGATTCGATCGCGGGGATCATCGTAGGGTGCGGGTTGAGCGTCCAGTTGCGGCAGATCTTGCCTTTGAGGCCGAGCGCTTCGCCGTAGGTGGGCAGCAGCAGTTCGATCGCGGCGGTATCGAAGCCGATGCCGTGATTGAGCGACGTGACGCCATACGGCTCGTAGATCCCGCGTATCACCATCATCGCGGTCAGCACCTGCAAGTCGCCGATATGACGGGGATCGCGCGTGAACAGCGGCTCGACCGCGAACGGCCGGTCCGCCTGCACGACCACGTCGACCCACGAACCCGGAATGTCGACGCGCGGCAACTCATCGACGATCTCGTTGACCTGCACGATCACGATGCCGTGACGGAACGCGGCGGCTTCGGCGATGGTCGGCGTATCCTCGGTGTTCGGGCCGGTGTACAGATTGCCGTGACGGTCGGCCTTGTCCGCGCACAGCAGCGCGACGTGCGGCGTCAGGTCGACGAACATGCGCGCGTACAGCTCGACATACGTATAAATCGCGCCGATTTCCAGCTGGCCGTCTTCGAGCAGTTGCGCGACGCGCAGACTCTGCGGCCCCGCGAACGAGAAATCGACCTTGTGCGCGATGCCGCGCTCGAACAGCGTCAAGTGTTCAGGACGACTGATGCTCGAAATCAGCAGATGCACGTCGTGCAGCTTTTGCGGATCGACCTTCGCGAGCGAGCGCGACAGGAAGTCGGCCTGTTTCTGGTTGTCGCCTTCGAGCGCGACGCGCTCGCCGGGCTGGATCAGCGTTTCGAGCGCATCGATTATGCGGTGCGTGGGCAGCACGCCGTCTTCGAGCCACGGCGCGATGGCCGCGAGGCGGCGGTTCTTCTCGTCGCGTCGGGTCGTCCACGAGCGGGCAGTGGACCGCGATGCGGCGGCTTCGGCGGGGTGGTTCATCGGCTCGGTCATCGGCTCATTCATCGGTTCAGTCAGCTCCCGGTGTGGACGCGCGGGCGTCGGCCGCGCGGCTTCGGTTGATGCGCCAGCGCTTCTTCGCGCGCGCGCTCGGTCAGGAAACGATGCAGAAGCTCGCCGGTGCCGAGCAGATGCGCGACCACCAGCGACTGCGCGGTCGGGATATCGCGGCGCTCGATGGCTTCGAGTAGCGCGGCGTGCTCACTGTCGGACTCGCCCTTGTACGACGGCAAGCCGAACTTCAACCGCAGATAGCGTTCGCCGCGCCGGTGCAGCAAGCCGATCATGTCCTGCAACTGCGGCCGGCCGGCGGGCGCGTAGAGACACATATGGAACGCGGCATTGCGCTTCACGTATAGCGACGGGTCCTCTTCGCGCTCGGCGGCGCTGCACAACTGCGCGGCTTCGCGCAGCGTCGCCGCGGTGTGATTCGGAATCGCGAGGCCGAGCGCGAGACTTTCGAGCGCCGAGCGGATCTCGTAGATCTCGCGCGCTTCGTTGGCGGACAGCGGCGCGACGGTCGCGCCTTTATGGACCGCCGCGCGCGCCCAGCCCTCGCTTTCCAGCTGGCGCAGCGCCTCGCGCACGGGAATCGCGCTGACGGAGAAATGCCGGGCGATCGCGTCCTGGCGCAATGGTGCGCCGGGCGCGAGCGTGCCGTCGACGATCGCCGCGCGCAGCGCCTCCGCAATCATGTGCGAGGTGCTTTCGCGGGGTGCCGCGGCCGGAAGAAACGAGCCGGGCACGGGCGCGTCCAGGGGAAAACCTTCAGTTGCGTCGGTCATAGTATCAAATATTATATATAAAAAGACGCGTATTTCAGCGCGGGCAAACCCGGACGGGTCTTCACCCACAATCCCGGCAATTTCCCCGCGCCGTCCTCTGAATCAGTTGTACGAGGACATCGCCGATCAATCAACGTCGTCGATCCAACCCCAAGCGCGCCCGTCGTTTTTCGTTACGTTCAACCATCGTAGGCTGGAGGAGCAAGATGAATACAGTGACCGACCGACGAGCGGTCGCGCGTCAGCGCACACCGCTCAATCGTTCGCAGATCGCAGGGTTTTGGGGCGCGTGGGCCGGCTGGACGCTCGACGGCATGGACTCGTTCATTTACGCGCTGGTGCTCACGCCAGCGCTAACCGAATTGCTGCCGCGTTCGGGCTTCGCGGCCACGCCGTCGAATGTCGGCCTTGCGGGATCGATCCTGTTTGCGCTGTTCCTGGTCGGTTGGGGGCTGTCGTTCATTTGGGGACCGCTCGCCGATCGCTTCGGCCGCACCAAGGTGCTCGCCGCGACGATCTTCACGTTCGCAATTTTCACCGGGCTTGCCGCGACCTCGACCAATGTGTGGCAGCTCGGTATTTATCGCTTCATCGCGGGCGTCGGCATCGGTGGGGAATGGGCGCTTGCGGGCACCTACGTGGCCGAGGCGTGGCCCGAGGATCGCCGCAAGATGGGCGCCGGTTATCTGCAGACCGGCTACTACGCGGGCTTCTTTCTCGCGGCCGCGCTCAATTACACGATCGGCGTGCATTTCGGCTGGCGCGCGATGTTCCTGACAGGCGCGGTGCCGGTCGTCGTCGCGATTCTGATTCTGCTGCGCGTGAAGGAGCCGGAGAAGTGGCAGAAGGCCGACGCCAAGACAGTGCGCGTGAAGCCGCTGCGCGAGATCATGGGGCCGGCTTACCGGCGTCGCACATGGGTCGCGTGCATTCTGCTCACCATCGCGATCATCGGACTGTGGGCGGGTGCGGTCTACGAGCCGTCGGCGGTGATCCAGCTCGCGGCGCGCGCCGGCATGTCGAAGGGCGATTCGATTCGCACGGCGTCGCTCGCGACTGGCTTGCTATCGATCGGCACGATCCTCGGCTGTCTCGCGCTGCCGCCGATGGCCGAGCGCATCGGCCGCAAGATGACGTTGGCGGTGTACTTCGCGGGGATGGCGGTGTCGATCGCGGCGAGCTTCGGCTGGGCGTTCTATCTGCCGAACGGGCTCGCGCCGTTCATCGCGTGGCTGTTCGTGCTGGGCTTTTTCGGCGGCAACTTCGCGTTGTTCAGCCTGTGGCTGCCCGAGCAGTTCGAAACCCGCGTACGCGCGACCGCGTTTGCGTTCTGCACGTCGTTTGGACGCTTCGTCGGCGCGGGCGTCAACTTTCTGCTCGGCGCGGCGGTGCTGCATATGCAGACGCTCGGTGTGCCGGTCGCGTTGACCGCGCTGGCCTTCGTGCTCGGCCTGTTCGTGATTTCGTTCGCGCCGGAGACGAAGGGCGAGACGCTGCCGCAGTGAGCACCAGGCGGGCGGCGCGCGTTATTTCGCGTGACTGCGCGCGTGACTGCGCGCCCGCCCGGCCGGATGCAGCAGCGTGAGCAACGGCCAGCCGAGATTGACGCCGAGACTCGCGGCGACGATCAGCGCCATGCCGGCCAGTTGCGCCAGCGACAGCGCCCGGCCATACACGAGCGCATCCACGACGATCGCGGTCAGCGGATAAACGAACAGCAGCACCGCGATCACCGGCGTGCTGAGCTTCGGCAGCGCGCCGTAAATCAGCACGTACGACAATCCCGTGTGCAGCGCGCCCATGCCAATCAGCCAGAACCACTGCATCGGCCCGATATGTGTGAGCGTCAAAGGCGCGATGAACGGCGCGATCAGCGGCAGGCAGATCACGCCGACCGCGCATTGCATGAGCGTCAGCAGATGCGGGCGCATGTCGCCGAGGCTTTTCGCGATCAGCGTGACGCTCGCGTACAGCAGCGAGCCGAGCAGCGCTTCGCTCAAGCCGATCAGGTAGCTGGTGTGGCCCTGCAGATTGCCGGCCGCGATGACGCCCGACGCGAGCACGAGCCCGACGAACGCCGTCGCGATCCAGCCGAGCCGGTCCGCGCCGAGCCGTTCGTTAAAGAGCGCCGCACCGATCAGCACGACCCAGAACGGCTGCACATGAAACACGACGGTCGCGACCGCGATGCTGGTGCGATGAATCGCGTCGAAAAAGCCGACCCATTGCGTAACCATCAGCACGCCGGAAATCAGCGCGAGCGCGAGCGTGCGGCGCGTGAACTGCGCGCGCGTGAAAAAGCCCTTCCACGCGCAATAGGCGGCGAGCGACAGAAAGCCGAACAGGCAGCGGAAGAACACGAGCGTCAGCGCATCGAGCCGCGCCTCCTCGACGAAAACGCCGATCGTGCCCATCAGCAGCCCGCCGCTCGCCAGCGTGATCGCGCCTTGTTGACGTGAGGTGAGGGACATGCGCAACGACTCCGTTAGATCATGCCTGCGAGTATTGCGCTGCTTGCGGGCTTATCACAAACGAATTAAATTGAGCAATTCCATAAGCCCGGTTGATAAATCGTGAACCCTGAATTCGACGTCGATCTGTTGCGCAGCTTCGTCGCGGTCGTGGAGGCGGGCAGCTTCACGAAGGCGGCGGCGAGCGTGCATCGCTCGCAGGCGGCGGTCAGCATGCAGATCAAGCGGCTCGAAACGATGCTCGGCACGACGCTGTTCGCCCGCAACACGCGCAACCTGTCACTGACACGGCCCGGCAACACGCTGCTCGAATACGCGCGGCGGGCGCTTGCGTTGCAGGAGGAGGCGTGGTCGGCGATCGTGCGGCCCGAGGTGACCGGGCGCGTAGTGCTCGGCGCGCCGGACGACTATGTGTCGTCGCTGCTGTCGCCGGTGTTGCGGCGTTTCGCGACGCTGTACCCGCGCGTCGAGATCGAGATCGTCTGCGCGCAGAGCACGGCGCTTGCGCCGATGCTCGCCGACAACAAGATCGACCTCGCATTCGTCACGCGCGACCGCAAGCTGCGCGGCGAATTCGTGCGCAGCGAGCCGATGGTGTGGGTCGGGGCGTCGGTCGATACGCCGGTGTTGAAGGCGTCGCCGTTGCCGGTGGGGTTGTACGAGCCTGGCTGCGTCGCGCGTCAGCATACGCTCGCCGCGCTGGATGGCGCGCGCATCCGCTATCGCGCGGCGTTCAGCAGCGCGAGCCTGATGGGACTCGTCGCGACCGTCGATGCCGGTTTGTCGGTGATCGCGCTGACGCGTTGCAGCGTGCCGCCGCGGCTCGCGATTCTCGGCGACGCGCAAGGCCTGCCGAAAATCGCGCCGCTCGAAATTGTCGTCGCACGCAGCGCGAAATCGGATCGGCCGACCTGCGATTATCTGGCGCAGCAGATGGTGCAGGATCTGTCGTTGCGGTAGCCGAGCTTGCCAACCCTGGTCGCCCTTCAAGCCCGCGTATAGGCGGTCACTTCACCCTCGACCGCTAGCCGCACGCGCTCGCCCGGACGCGGGCACAGATAACCGGGCACGCGTGCGCGCACCATCGTCCGCGTGGCGGACTGCAATTGCAGCGCGACGCTCGCGTCCTGCCCCTGGAAGATCACATCGGTGACAAGCGCATCGTGCGCGGCACCCGTGCGCGCGGTTTCGTCGGCGCGCAGCAGACGGATCTGCTCGGGACGCAGCATCACGTCGACCGCGCCGTTGCCGACGGGCGCGGCCAGTGCTAGTTCGCCGAGCTCGCAGCTCGCGCGATCCTGATGCGCGACGCCCGGCAACAACACCGCCTCGCCGATGAACGACGCAAGCTCGCGCGTCACCGGACGGCGGTACAGCGCTTCGGGCGTCGCGGTCTGGATCAGCCTTCCGTTCCACAGCACCGCGACCTCATGCCCGAGCGACAACGCCTCGGACTGATCGTGCGTGACCAGCACGGCAGTCGCGCCAGCCGCGGCCAGCGCATTCGCGACCGCCAGGCGCGTCTCGACGCGCAACGCGGCGTCGAGCGACGAGAACGGCTCGTCGAGCATGACCAGCGTCGGCGCGGGTGCGAGTGCGCGGGCGAGCGCAACACGCTGCTGCTGACCGCCCGACAACTGCTGCGGCGCGCGTTCGCCGAAATGCGCGGGCAGGCCCACCAGCTCCAGCAACTCGGCCACCCGATGGCGCGCGCGACGCTGCGTGCGCGACAGGCCGAACACGATGTTGTCCGCGACCGACAGATGCGGAAACAGCGCGCCTTCCTGCGGCACATAGCCGATGCGGCGTTGTTCCGACGGCACGTGCAGGTTGTCGCCGACGACACGTCGGCCGTCGATCTCGACACTGCCGCCGTCCGCGCGCTCGAAGCCGCACAAGAGCCGCAGCAGCGTGGTCTTGCCGCTGCCCGAGGGCCCCAGCAACGCGAGCAGCGTGCCGGGCTCGACCGAAAGATCGATGCCGTGCAGCACGGGATGACCGTCGAACGATTTCTGCAGTCCGCGGATACGAAGTTCGCTCATGGAATCCCGAAGAAGGTCGAACAAAAAGCAGCGATGAAAAAGCCGACGCGTGTCGGGTCAGCCGCGCTCGCCGAGCAGCGCCGAGCGGCCGAGCAGCGCGAACAGCAGCCCCGACGCGCACAGCGAGATGCCGGTCAGCAGCGCCGCATACGGCGCGGCGGCGGCGAACGCCATCGTCGACGTATCGGCCCACACCTGGGTCGCGAGCGTTTGTGTGTCGAGCGGCGACAGCAGTAGCGTCGCGTTCAGCTCGGTGACGACCGAGATGAACACCATCGCGGCGGCCGCGCCGAGCCCGGGGCCCGCGAGCGGGAGCACGACGCGCACGAGCGTCTGCGTCCAGTTCAGGCCGAGCGCGCGCGCGGTTTCCTCGAGGCGCGGCTGCGCCTGCACGAACGCCGCGCGCACGCTGACCAGCGCGACCGGCATGAACAGAATCGCATAGGCGACGATCAGCAGCGTAGCGCTTTGATAAAGCGGCCGCAGCGCATGCACCGCGAGCGACACGATCGCGAGCGCAATCACGAGCCCCGGCACGCCTTGCGCGAGAAAAACGGTGCGCTCGAACAGCGTCGCGAAACGGGTCGGGTAACGCACCAGCAGAAATGCGAGCGGCACCACGAGCAACGTGGTCAGCACGGCGGCGGCGAGGCCGAAACCGAGCGAAGACATCGTCGCGTTCCACAGCAATTCGGGCGAGACATCGGCGGGCGTCACCGCGGCCGCGCCCGGCTGCGTGAGCCAGAAGCCGATCATGCCGAGCGGCACGCCGAGCGTCGCGAGCGTCAGCAGCGCAAAGCCTGCGACGACGAGCCAGCGCCACCCACCGAGCTCGTAGCGCAACACCGCGCGGCGCGTGCCGCGATCGACGCGCTCGTAGCGCGCCGCGCCGCGCACGCGAAACTCGAATGCAAGCACGACGAGGCAGATCACGATCAGCAGACACGCGAGCAGCGATGCGCCGCCGGCGTCGAAGCTGGTGCGGAATTCCGCGTAGATCTGCGTGGTGAAGGTATGAAAACGCAGCAGCGTGAACGCGCCGAACTCCGACAGCACGCCGAGCGCGACCAGCAGCATGCCGCCGAGCAGCGCCGGCCGCAGTTGCGGCAGCACGACGCGCACGAAGCTGGTCCAGCGGTTGCAGCCGAGCGCGCGGGCGCTTTCCTCGAGTGCCGGGTCCATGCCGCGCAGCGCGGCGGCGACCGGCAGATAGACGAGCGGAAAATACGCGCAGGTCAAGACGAGCAGCGCGCCGTTGAAATCCTGCAAGTCCTCGCTCAACGACACCCACGCGTAGCTCGAAATGAAAGCCGGCATCGCGAGCGGCGCGGCGCACAGCACGGCCCACGCGCGCCGCCCCGGCAGATGCGTGCGCTCGACGAACCATGCGGCGGCCGTGCCGATCACCGCGCAAACGAGAGTAGTGGTGACGGCGATCAACACCGTATTGACGAGCAGCTCGCCGACGAGCGGCCGCCAGATCAGATCGAGCGCGTCGCCGATGCCGAAGCTCGCCGCGCGCCAGAACGTAAACGCAATCGGCAGCAGCACCAGCAAAGCGCTGAGTGCCGCCGCCGCAAGCAGGCCGCGCGGCGCGCGCGTGCGTGCACGCGCCGGGCCAGGGGGTACAGCCGGTGGACCGGCTGACAGGGCTTCGCTCATTTACAGCAGGCCTGCCCGACGCAGCAGTTTGCCCGCCTGGCTATCGTCGCCGAGCTGCTGGATCGTCAGCGTGGGCGGAGTCAGTTCGGCAAACGGTTTGAGGACCGGGTCAGGCGCGACACCCGCATGCAGCGGGTACTCGAACATCACGTGGCTATTGGCCATCAACTGCTGCGCGCGTTCGCTGACCAGGTACGCGAGAAACTTCTGTGCGCCGTCCGGGTTGTGCGCGGACTTCAGCACGCCCGCGCCCGAGACGTTGACGAGCGCGCCGGCGTCGCCGTGGCTGAAGTGGTAGATCGCGCTGCGGGTTTTCGCATCGCCGATTTCCGCATGCAGACGCGACCAGTAGTAGTTGTTGATCAGACCAGTCGCGACCGCGCCGCGATTGACCGCGGCGACCAGGCCTTCGTCGTCGTCGAAGATCTGCGAGTTGGCTTTCAGGCCCTTCAGCCATGCGAGCGTCTGCTCTTCGCCCTTCAGTGCCAGCACCGCGCTCACGAGCGGCAGGAAGTCGGCGTCGCTCGGCGCGATGCCGACCTTGCCTTTCCATTCAGGCTTCGCGAGGTCGAACACCGATTGCGGCAGTTGCGACGGTTGCAGCTTCGCCGTGTTGTATGCGAGCACGCTCTCGCGCGCGGTCACGGCGACCCATACGCCGCTCGGCGAATTGAAGCGCGCCGGCACCGCGCCGAGCGTCGCTGCGTCGACGTTCGCGAGCAGACCCTTTTCCTCCAGCAGCATCAGCTCCGGCGAGTTCTCGGTGAAGTACACGTCGGCGGGCGAGGCCGCGCCTTCCGCGACGATCTGCGCGGCGAGCGCCGGGCCTTCGCCGTTGCGGATTTTCACCGAGATGCCCGACTGCTTTTCGAAGTCCTTCGCGAGCAGATTGACGACCTGCTCGTGCTGCGCGTTGTACAGCGTGATCGATGCCGCATGGGCCGCCGACGGCATCGTCGCGAGTGCGGTGAGCGACAGCGCGGCCACGCTGCCGAGTGCGCGCAGGCGGGAGGCAAACCAGGAATGAGCCATGTTGCAGAAGTCCGTTCAGATTGTGTTTAGTGAGAGAGGCGCTGCGCGCCCGGCGTGCTTCATGTGCTTCATCACGCTTCGAACAGCCCCGCGCCGACATACGAACCCTGCTTCGCCCCGGGCGGCACGACGAAGATCGCGCTGCCCACGTGGGTCGTGAACTGGTTCATCATGTCGAACTTCGCGAGACGGTCGTTGATCGGGATGAAGCCGGTGCGCGGGTCGCTCTGATGCGCAATGAAAATCAGCCCCGCGTCGTACTCGGTTTCCTGACGCCACGGCGGCCAGCGCTCGATATAGAAGTTCGTGCCTTCGTTGTACGAATACGAGCGCCGCAGAATCTGCGCGCCGTTGTTGCTCGCCTGATTCGACAGACGCACGTGCGAGTTCTCCGGGATCACCGGATCGCCGTCCTTGTCCTCGGCTTTCAGGTCCACCGCGTCGAACTCGTTCTTGCTGCCGATCGGCGCGCCGCTGTACTTGTGGCGGCCGAACACCTGTTCCTGGAAGCCGAGCTCGGTGTTGTCCCAGTGTTCGAGCGTGATGCGGATGCGGCGCACGACCGTGTAGGTGCCGCCTTCCATCCACGGCGCGTCGTTGGTGGCGCGGGCCCACACGAACTGGTTCATCAGCTCGGGTTTCGCGGTCGACGGATTGTTGGTGCCGTCCTTGAAGCCCATCAGATTGCGCGGCGTCTGGCCGCGCGGACCGGACAGGAAACCGGCCTGGCCCCAGCGCATCGCTGCGACGCCGTAGGCCCGGCGCGACAATTGGCGCACCGCGTGAAACGCGACCTGCGCGTCGTTCGCGCATGCCTGGATGAACAGGTCGCCGCCGGTCTTCTCCTTGATCAACTGATCGCCGTTGAAGCGCGGCAGATCGACGAGCGCGGCGGGGCGGCGCGACGCGAGCCCATAGCGGTCCTTGCCGTCCTTCGTGAAGAGGCCGGGGCCGAAGCCGAACGTGATGGTCAGACCGTTCGGGCCGAGGCCGAGCACGTCGCCGGAATCGGGGGCGGGCTGGTCGTCGCCGGCGGGCATCGCGAAGGCCGTGCCGCCTTGCGTCAGGCGCGCGGCTGCTTCGGTCCATGTGCATAGCAGTGCGATCACGTCGTCGCGCTTGTCGGTGCTCAGATCGAGCGCGGCGACGTAGGTGTGGCTCTGCTGCGGCGTGACGATGCCGCCTTGATGCGGACCGTAGAACGGCTCGACCGCGAGCTGCGGATCGGCGTTCCGCGCGCTATGCGCGGGCGCCGTCGCGAGCGCGTTCGGCGAGCTCGCGAGGCCGGCGCCCAGCGATGCACCGGCGGCGACCGCCGCGCCACCCGCTTTGAGAAAGCCGCGTCGTGACGGCCGTGGGGGTTGATCGTTTGTCATGGTCACTTCACCTTCCTGCAGCCTGCGTGGGTGCCGCTTACTTCGCGAGCACCAGCGTGTTCACGTCGTCTTCGACGTAGTAGAAACCGTCGCCTTCGGGCGTCATCGCGATACCGAACAGGTCGCCGTTGCCGGGGGGCGATTGCGCCTTGTCGGTATCGATCCAGCGTGCGTATAGCTGCTTGCCGGTCGCCGGGTCGATTTCGACGACCTGGCCGTTCAGCGCGTTGGTCACGAGCAGGTGGCCGTTGGGCGCGGTGGCCATCGCGAGCGGACGATGCAGCAGGCCGTCGGCGCTCAGCTGGCGGCCGACGCCCGCGCTGGTGTCGCGCGTGAGCGGATCGTCGATCTCGGTGATGCGGTTGCCGATTGCGTCGGACACGTACAGCAGTTTCTGATCGGCCGACAGCGCGAGCCCGGTCGGCCCGACGAGGAACACGCCCTTGTCGGCCTGCGCGCCGAAGCCGCTGCCGATCACGGTTTCCTTCTTCACGACGGGCGGCTTGCCTTGCGGTACGTCGAGGTCGATGCGCAGCACGGTGGCCTGCTTGAACACGGGCGGATTGCCTTGCGCGCCGCCGACGCCGAAGCCCGCGTTGCTGACGAACAGCGTCGCGCTCGCGCCGTGATCGACGACCGCCATGTTGCCCCATGGGTCGTTGATGTTCGGCGTCGAGATCGTCGAGGCGATCTTGCCTTGCGGGTCGATCACGATCAGGCAGCCGGCGCCTTTGGTGCCGGTCGTACCGTCGTTGCTCGGCGTGCTGCCGACGATCACCCAGCCTGACTTCAGCATCGTCATCGCGGTCGAGAGGCCGATGCCGCCCGGACATTCCTTCAGATCGCGCGGCACGGTCGCGAACACCGTCATCTGTCTGGTGTCCGGGTGATAGTCGATGATCGTGCTGCCGGTGCCCTGCAGGTTCGTCGAGTTGTTGAAGTTGCCGACCAGCACGTCGCCTTGCATCACGGTGCCCGTGCTGACCGGCGCGACCACGATCGCGTACGGGTTCTGGTCGCCGTTGTCGGGGACGGTGTTGATCAGCGTCGTGTGATGCTTGATCGTTTCAAGGAAGCCTTGCGGCTCGGCCTGCGCGGGCGCAGCCATCGTGAGGGCGACAGCGCCGGCCATCGCGGCGAGTAGGGCGCGCGCGGCGCGCGGCGCAAACTTGCGCGTGACTGGGTTCACGATTGGGCCTCCGTGCGGGCGCACAAAGCGGGAGTGGCGGTGACGGTCGAAAGCATGGAAAGTGCTGGTCCGGTTGCGTGCGGTGGCATGTGCTTGTGTGGATGAAAGCGCGCGGCGGGCGGCATCAGAAGTTGATATTGGTCCGCACGCCGACGACGAACGTATTGCGCAGCGGCTGCGTCGGGTCGTTCGGGTTCTGGCCCGCACCGGCGTTGAACGTGTATTGCGCGTCGGCCTGCACTTGCCACCACGGATTGATCTGGTACTGGTACGTCGCCTCGAGCGTGGTTTCGCTGGTGCGCACGCCGTACGGGCTGCCGTTGAATGCCAGGAAGTCCTCGTCGAGTCCGTTCACGTGACTGCCGACCTTGATGTAGGTCAGCGCGAGGCCGGCGCTGTCGTTGTCACGGCCCTTGAACGGCGCCTTCAGCACGACGCCGAGATTGGCCGCGACTTGCACGAGATTGCGATCGCCCGGCGCGCCCATCACGCGCGCGAACACGCCGAGACTGCGCGGTTCGTCGGGGTCGGGGCGCCACGCCATCTGGTCGGCGACCGCATAGAAGCTGTAGTTGCCGCTGTGATGCGCGGCGATGCCGGTCGACGCAGGATTGGCGAGCGACAGTCCCATGTTGTCGAAACGCTGATCGGCGAATTTGTTGGTGTTGTACCAGACGCCGAGCTTGTAGGTGCCCGGCAGACCGCCGCCGCCGGTGCCGACCATTTCGCCGTCGGACGGCTGGTTGATCGCGTACTGCAGCTCGCCGATCCACAACGCGCCGTTATGCAGGTTGAAGTTCGTGCCGCTCATGTTGTTCGGGTTGTTGCCGAGCGGGTCGCCCGAATACACACCGGCCAGCGCGGTCAACGAAGGGCTGATCTGGCCGCGCACGCGCACACCCAGACCCGCGAGCGGATAGGCGGGACCGCCCGACGGCAGGTCGTACGAGGGCAGCGCGGGCCAGCCGAACATGGTGTTGAGGAACAGCGCCGCATACGTGCTCGTGATGAATTCCTGGTCGAGACTCTGCTGACCGATCTTCACGTCGACGCGTTTGTTGAGGAACGACTGCTGATACCAGAGCTCCCACAGACGCGTCGCGTTGTCGGCCTCGATGCCGCTCGCTGTGTTCAACGTGCCGAGCTTGTTCGCGCTCAGGTTCGAGCCGTGAATCTGCAGCGCGCTGACGTTGAAGAGGCCGCCCGGCAGGCCGAACGCCTTTTGCGTATCCATCTGCAAGGTGGCGGTGGTCAGGCCGTCGTAGTCGGCGCCGCGCGCGAGACCGCCGCGCAGATTGGCCAGCACTTCGCTGGTTTCGGTCAGCGTGAAGGTCATGCCGTACTTGCCGAGCCACGGACGCAGGCCGCCCATGTCGCCGAGCATCTGCTGACGATTCCAGAAACCGGTCCACTGGCTGGTCTGCGTCGCCTGAATGTTCAGGTCGGCTTCGGGCGCTTGCGGGTTCGCATCGGGATTGGCTTCGGCCAGCGCCGCGTGGCCGCTCAACGAGGCCCACGCGAAGGCCGTGCACAGTGCGACGCGCCGCATCGAAGGCAAACGCGTACGATGAATTGCGCCGGTACGTGCCGAAGCGTCGCAAAAGGGACGCGCGTTGGCGCGCAGTCCATTGAGTTGGGCGAACTTCATCGAAATCCTTATTGGTGTTGTTTCGTCCGATGCGGAAGCAGCTGATGGCGAGATCGTACGCAGGCCATTTGCGAGAGTCAACACAAATGAGAACGATTCGCATCAATATTACTGGCATGTAAACCCGGGATTTACGGACTGCTCGTAAAGCGCATGAAGGTGTAATGCTGTAGTAACACAAGCGTAATGAAACAGTATTGATGTGGTCAGACCGAACGCGCGACAGGGTGAGGTGTCGAAGTGCACGAGTAACCCCGAAAGTCAAAGTGAGGAGGTCGAAATGAGCAAGCGCATTCTTCTGGTTTCGTTGCTGGCGAGTGGCGGTCTGTTGTTGGGCGGCGCCGCGCACGCGCAGTTGAATCTGAAGCAGTTCGGTATCGGCGGGGGCGGTGACAGCTCGGCCGGTGCCGGGGCGTCGTCGGGCGGCGTGTCGCAGCTGCTGCAGAGCTATGTTGGCGCGAACCAGCAGGTGCTGAGCGGGCAGTCGAGCCTCGCGTCGGCGATGGGCATGACGAGTGCGGCCGGCCAGGCGCAGCAGGCGGCGGGGCTGCTCAGCGGTGGCACGCCGTCGCTCAGTCAGTTGACGCAGGTCGGCAGCACACAGCAGTCGCTGTCGCAGAAGCTCACCGATGCGTTCGCAAATCATGCAAGTGGCGGCGCGTCGGCGACGCCGGTCAACAAGGAAGCGTTCACCCAGGGGCTGTCGTCGCTCGGCAAGGGAGTGAGCCAGTATTCGAGCTTGCAGTCGGGGCTTGGCAGCCTTGGTCAGATGAGTCCGTCGTCGCTGCTGCAATCGGGCCTCAATCCGCAGACCGCGCAAAGCGCTTCGTATATCGCGCAGTCGGCGCCGGGGCAGTTGCAGTCGCTGATGTCGACGCTGAGCTCGGCCGTGCAGTTCGCGTCGAGCCACGGTATTACGGTGCCGTCGATCGCGACGTCGGCGTTGAAGGGCATGTAGGCGCGTTTCGCTTCGCCTCGCGCGATTGATTCAACGCGAAAGCGCTATGATCGCGTCGAACCCGCTACTCAACTGGAATTCCGCCGATGTCCCACTCCGTCAATCTGGAAAACTACTTCGCCCGCATCGGCTATCAGGGCCCGCGCGCCGCCACGCTCGAAGTGCTCCGGGCGATTCACCTGCTCCATCCCGCCGCGATCCCGTTCGAGAACCTGAACCCGCTGACTCGCCAGCCGGTCAGGCTCGAGCTCGAAGCGATC
Source organism: Paraburkholderia sp. BR10954 (assembly GCF_040965775.1). NCBI lineage: Bacteria > Pseudomonadati > Pseudomonadota > Betaproteobacteria > Burkholderiales > Burkholderiaceae > Paraburkholderia > Paraburkholderia sp. BR10954. The sequence goes on along the minus strand of NZ_JBFRCK010000022.1, from coordinate 114,210 downwards.
GAACGCAAGCTCGTGACCCAAAAGCGCGGTGGCTACTGCTTCGAGCAGAACATTCTGTTCGCGAACGTGCTGATGCAACTCGGCTTCAAGGTCACGCCGATGCTTGCGCGCGTCATCTGGGGCCGCGAGCCCGGCACGATCTCGCCGCGTACGCACATGGTGCTGCGTGTCGATATCGACGGCGACGAATGGATCGCCGACGTCGGCTTCGGCGGCGTCACGCTGACCGCGCCGCTGCGCCTGACCGCCGGCCTTGCACAACCGATTCCGCTCGGCACGTTCCGTCTCGCCAACGCGGGGCACGACACCGTCTATCTCGAGGTGCTGGCGCCGGACGAGAGCTGGTCGCGCGTCTATCACGTCGATCTGCGCGCAGTGGAGTGGGTCGACTATGAAATCTCGAACTGGTACACGTCGACGTCGCCCGATTCGAAGTTCGTGAATAACCTGCTGGCGTGCCGCGTGCTACCCGAACTGCGCCTCGCGCTATTCAACGATCAGTTGAACGAGCGCGACGCGCAAGGGCAGATCGTCAGCGAACGGCGCCTCGCGAGTGCCGCCGAACTCGCCGACTGCCTGCGCGAGCGCTTCGGCTTGAACCTGGAGGACATCGATATCGCCGACGTGTTCGAGCGCGTGCGCACGCGTGATGCGTCCGCATAACACCAGCCCATGAGGGAGTCGCGATGGTCGCACGTCTGATCCTGCAATCGCTGGCCTGGCTGGCGTTCATGGGCGTGCTGCTGTTCGGCGCGGCCGGCACGCTCGCGTGGACGGCCGCGTGGTGGTATCTGCTGGAGCTGGTGGTGTTGAGCCTGTGGGTCGGCTTGTGGCTCGCGCGTCATGATCCCGCGCTGCTCGCGGAGCGGCTCGCGCCGTTCGTGCAGGCGCAGCAGAGCCGTTGGGATCGTGTGTTCATGGTCGCGATTGGAGCCGCGTGGTGCGGCTGGCTGGTCCTGATGGGCTTCGACGCGATGCGGTTTCGCTGGTCCGGGCCGCTGCCGTTGTGGCTGATGGGCTTCGGCGCGCTATGCGTGTTCCTGTGCATCTTCATGTGCCGCTTCGTGTTTCGCGCGAACAGCTACGCCGCGCCGGTGGTCAAGGTTCAGGCGAGCCGCGGGCACAAGGTCGCCGACACCGGGCCTTACGCGTACGTCCGTCATCCGATGTACGCGGCCGCGCTGGTGTTCTTCGTCGGCACGCCCTTGATGCTCGGCTCGTGGTGGGGGCTCGTGGCGCTGCCCGTGATGGCGTACGGCATGGGCTGGCGCGCGGTGCGCGAGGAGCGGCTGCTAGCCGAGCAACTCGACGGCTACACGGCGTACATGGAACGTGTGCGTTACCGTTTCGTGCCGTTTATCTGGTAGCGCGTCCAGGTGGTCTCGCCGCCGTCGAAGCGGGTAAGATGGCTCCCGGCCGCCGGAGAACCGGCCACGGTGTACCTGATGTAACACCGGCGAATCACCGATGAGGTTTGGAGTGAAAACAACTACACAGGCGCGCATCGCGCCCGCCGCACAGGCCGAGCAGAACCAGGACGGCGCCGATCGCAACCGTGACACGCCGGTCAAGGCGATGCCCGCCTACGAGCAGATCAAACGCTACGTGCTCAAGCGCATTAGCGAAGGCGCATGGAAGCCGGGCGGACTGATTCCTTCCGAAACGGAGCTGGTCAAGGAGTTCGGCGTCGCGCGCATGACGGTGTCGCGCGCGCTGCGCGAGCTGACCGCCGAGCGCGTGCTCACGCGCGTGCAAGGCTCGGGCACCTTCGTCGCGCCGCAGCGATATGAATCGACGGTGCTGGAGATCCGCAATATCGCCGATGAAATCGCCGCGCGCGGTCATCGTCATTCGGCGCGCGTGCTGACGCTCGAACCGAGCGACGACGCCGATGCGCTCGAAGCGCTCGGTCTCGCGAGCGGTCCCGCGTTTCATTCGTGCATCGTGCACAGCGAGGAGGGCGAGCCGATCCAGTACGAGGACCGCTTCGTCAATCCGAACGTGTTCCCCGAATATCTGCAACAGGATTTCTCGGTCGAAACGCCGAATCACTACATGGTGCGGCTCGCGCCCGTGCAGCGCGCCGAGTTTCGCATCTATGCGCAAAAGCCCGACGCCTATGTGCGGCGTCATCTGATGATGGATATCGGCGAGCCGTGTCTGCTGCTGTGGCGGCGCACGTGGGTCGGCGAAAACGTCGCGACCTCGGTGCGGCTATGGCATCCGGCGTCGCGGTTTCACCTGGCGGGGACCGTGTAAGGCGGTTCAAGAAGCGCGCTTTAGCCCTGGCGCTGCGACGTATTCGGCGAAAAGCGGCAGCCGAGCCGGTAGCGCGAACCCGGATGCACGAAACGCGCGAACGTCACCGCGACGCCGCTCGTCCAAGTGCGGCGCGTCAGCGTCAAGCAAGGTTCCTCGGCGTGAATTTCGAGCAGCTCGGCTTCGGCGGGCGTCGGCAGCGCCGCGTCCACGACGTGTTCGAGATCGTGCATCGGCACGGCCGTCAGTAGATACTCGGACGGCTTCAGCGCCGAAAAATCGTGCTGCAGAAAATCCGGCGCGACGGCCGGATTCACATAGCGATCTTCGAGCTGCACCGGCAGGCCGTTCTCGCGATGCACGCAGACCACATGAAACACCGAAGCGCCCGGCGCCAGCCCCAATGCGTTCGACACCGTGACCGATGCGGTCTCGCGCTGCAACAGCACCATGTCGCAACGATATGCGTGGCCGCGGGAGCGGATCTCGTCGCCGATATGGGCGATCATCAATAGCGTGGATTGCGGCTTGTTCGGTGCGACGAAAGTGCCGACGCCCGATACGCGGGTGACGAGTCCCGCGTCGGCGAGCTCGCGCAGCGCGCGGTTGACCGTCATCCGCGATACGCCGAGCGTCCCGACGAGATCAAGTTCGGAGGGCAGACGATCGCCCGCCTGGCGTTCGCCCGAGTCGATGATCTGGCGAATGTGCTGCTTGACCTGCTCATAGCGCGCGGCGGGCGCCTCATCACTGCCGCGCGCGGTTCTGGCCGCGGCGCGGGCCGCGCTGGCGGAGAATTTGCCGTGAGGCTTGTTGCGAGCGGTGGTGCTCATAGCGGCGGGGTGTCGTCGGGGCCGCGCGTCCAGAACGCATTGCGGTCGAAATAGTTCTGTAGAAACTGCCGCAGACGCGGCTGCGCGGCATCGTGAAACACGTCGCGCGGCTTGCCCTGCACGGCAATGCGGCCTTGGTCGATGAACATGACCTCGTCGGCGACCTGCGCGGCGAAGCCCATTTCGTGCGTGACCACGGCCATCGTCATGCCGTCGCGCGCGAGCTGCTTCATCACCAGCAGCACTTCGCCGACGAGCTCCGGATCGAGCGCCGAAGTCGGTTCATCGAACAGCATGATGTGCGGCTCCATCGCGAGCGCGCGTGCAATCGCGACGCGCTGCTGTTGACCGCCCGACAGCTTCGCCGGATACGCATCGCCCTTGTGCGCGAGGCCGACTGTCTCCAGCATCGCGTTCGCGCGGCGGCGCGCTTCGTCGTTCGACAGGCGCCGCACGCGCAGAAGCGCTTCCATCACGTTGCCGAGCGCGGTCATGTGCGGCCACAGGTTGAACTGCTGGAACACCATGCCGACGTTGCGGCGCACGCGGTTGATTTCACCATGCGACGCGCGCACGCGTTTGCCGTTGCGCTCGGTATAGCCGAGCAGTTCGCCTTCGATGCGCACGTCGCCGTGATCGTAGGTTTCGAGCGCGGCGAGGCAGCGCAGCAGCGTGCTCTTGCCCGAGCCCGACGGCCCGATGATGCAGACCACTTCCGAGCGCGCGATCTCGAGATCGATGCCGCGCAGCACCTCGACATCGCCGAAGCGTTTGCGCAGATCGCGCACTTCGATCAGCGGCGCGGCATTCGATGCGTTCGCCGTTGCGCTGGCGCACGGCGCGGATGATTGCGCGGGGGAGTGCATGTCGGCGATGGCGTTCATAGGGGTCCCGGAATCATGCCATGAAGCGTGCGAGGCGGGCTTCGGCCCACATGCCCGCGCGCGAGGTCAGCTCGACCAGCGCGAGATAGCACACGCACAGCACCAGCAGCGTTTCGACGAAAGCGAAGGTGGCCGAGCCGATACCGGTCAGCACGAAGGTCAGTTCGGGCACCGTGACGATCGACAGCACGGCCGTTTCCTTGCTCAGCACGATGATCAGATTGGTCAGCGCGGGCACGATCAGCACCAGCATCTGCGGCGCCTGGATGCGTACGATCGCCTGCCAGCGTGTGAGCCCGAGACACGACGCCGCTTCGAGATGACCTTTGGGCACCGACTGGAAGCCGGAGCGGAAGGCCTCGGCGAAATACGCACTGCCGTAGAGACCCAGGCCGACGATGCCGGCCGTCATCGGTTCGAGCGTGAGCCCGATCGACGGGCCGCCGTAGTACAGCAGAAACAGCTGCACCAGAAACGGCGTGCCGCGCAACAGTTCGATATAGACGCGCAGCGCGGCGCGCAGCCAGCGTCCGCAGAACAGTTGCAGCACCGCGATCAGGAAGCCGATCACGAGACCGATGGCGACGCCCGCGGCCCAGCTGCCGAGCGTCGTCGCGAGACCGGCGGCGATAGGCTGCAGGTTGTGCGTGATGACGGTCGGATCGAACGTTTGCATGGCGAGGTTGGCTTAAACGTGAGTCGATTCAGGCGTGCTGCAAACGGTGCTCGGCCGCATGCGCGACGAGCGCGAGCGAACCGCAGATCACGAAGTAGATCAGCCCTGCCGCGACATACGCTTCGAGCGGCCGGTAAGTGCTCGCGGCGATGTTCTGCGCGGTGCGCGTCAACTCGGCGACGCCGACCACCGAGATCAGCGAAGAAGCCTTGATCAGCAGCACCATTTCGTTGACGAGCGACGGCAGCGTCAAACGGAATGCTTGCGGCACCAGAATGCGCCGCAGCGTATCGAGCGGGGAGAGCCCGAGCATGCGCGCGGCTTCGAGATGTCCGGGCGGGATGCTTAGAAACCCGCCGCGCAGAATCTCGGCGATATACGAGGCCGAGCACAACGACACCGCGCTGATCGCGGCGACGATCGGCGACACGTTGATACCGGCGAACGGCAACAGGTAGTAGACGAGCAGCAGCTGCACGAGCATCGGCACGCCACGAAAGAAGAACACGTAGGCGCCGCCCGCGAGCCGCGCGGCGCGATGCTGCGACAGCCGCGCGGTGCATACGCCGATGCCGACGAAGAAGCCGATCACGAGCCCCGTCAGCGAAATGCCGACGGTGGCGAGCGCCGCATGCAGCAGCAGCGGCAGGCCCTGAACGAAGACGGTCGTGTTGAACATAGGTCGCGGCCTGTGGAACGGGAAGGGCGACGCGTGTCGCTCCCGCAAAGGACGCTCAGTAGTTCGGCGTGGGCATCGTGGAAGGCATCTCCATCGCGACACCGAACCACTTCTTCTGCAACGCGGCGAGGCGGCCATCCTTCTGCATCTTCACGAGCGCGGCATTGAACGCGTCGGCGAGCGGCTTGCTGTCGGCGTCCTTACGCAATGCGTATGCGAAGTACACCTTCGCGCCGAACGGCGGCTGCACGACCGCGAACATCTCAGGGCGCTGCTTGGCGACATACGCGATGTTGGTCATCGAGTTCGCCACCGCGGCGATGCGGCCTGCCGCGAGGTCCGCGTAAGCCTGATTGTTGTCGACGTACTCGCGGATTTCCGGCGGCTTCGGCAGCGTGGCCGCGTAGCTCTTCAGCTGATCGAGCTGCGCGGAGCCCTTGCCCGCGCCGATCGTTTTGCCCGCGCTATCCGCCGATTGCTTGATCGACGCATCGTTCGCGCGCTTGAGCAGCGCGTCGGTCGCATCGGCGACGGGCAGCGTGTACGTGTAGCGTTCCATGCGCGCCTTCGTGACCGTCAACGGGCCGCCGACCATATCGAACTTGCCCGCTTCGAGACCGGGCAGCACGCTCGGCCACGGCAGATCGATGAAGCGCACCTTGACGCCGATTTCCTTGCCGATCTCCGCGAACAGGTCTTTGTTGAAGCCGGCCTGCTGACCGTTCTCGAGGAAGTCGAACGGTGCGAACTGCATTTCGGTGCCGACCACCAGTTCGCCGGCTTTCTTCACTTTGGCGAGCTGGTCTTCGGCGTGCGCTGCGACGCTCGCCGCGCACAGCGCCAGCATGACCAGACCACATTTCCAGCCTGCAAGGATACGCATGAGGTTCTCCGGGGGCGAATTGGTGTTGGGTGGCCGGCGTGTCGAAGTCTTCGTTGTGGACCCGCCGCGCCGACGCCGATTGCGGGCCCTGCAGGGCAGTATATACTGCGTTTCCGGCGAAAAATAAATGCTCGCGCGAGTAGAGAAAAGCCCTGATATGGAGGTGCGCGAAGCAACTTGCAGCAGTGCTTTTGGCGGTATATACCACTGCAATACCGATCCTCGAAGGAGCAGCGCGATGCCCGCGACTCGCATTCCGATCATCGATGTCGCCGGCGTGCGCGCGGGCGATCAGCAGGCGCTCCGACGCGTCGCGCAAGAAATTCATGAAGCGTGTACGACGATCGGTTTTTTCTACATCGTCAATCACGGCGTACCGCAGGCGACGATCGATGCCGCCGCGCAAGCCGCGCGCACCTTCTTCGCGTTTCCGGTCGACACCAAACGACGCGCGGCCGTCAATCATCGGCATCGCGGTTTCAATGCGCTGGGCGACGCGACCATGTACCAGGCCAAGCGTCCCGACTACAAGGAGTTCTTCAGCATCGGCCTCGAACTGCCGGAAGACGATCCCGACGTGCTGGCGGGGCAAGCACTGCGCGGGCCGAACAACTGGCCGGAGTTCATGCCCGGGTTGCGACCGGTGTTGTATGACTATTACGAGGCGGTCGGCGCGTGCGGCGCCGATCTGTTGCGCGCGGTCGCGGTGAGCCTCGGCGTCGAAGAAAATTTCTTCGTGCCGCGCTACACGAAGCGCATGCAGCGCACACAAATGGTCTACTACCCGCCGCAGCCGCCGCAATCGGATGAAGATCAGTTTGGCGTCGCGCCGCATACCGACTACGGCTGCATCACCTTGCTGTGGCAGGATCAGGTCGGCGGCCTGCAGGTGCGCGAAATAGCCAACGATACTTGGGTCGAGGCGCCGCCCGTCGAAGGCAGCTTCGTCGTAAACGTCGGCGACCTGCTCGCACGCTGGACCAACGACCGCTTTCGCTCGACGCTGCATCGTGTGATCAATGCATCGGGGCGCGAGCGCTATTCGATCGCGACGTTCTACGATCCGACCTATGGCGCGCTCGTCGATCCCCGTGAGCTGGGCGCGAGCGACGCGCAAAGCAAATATCAGCCGGTCGCCGCGGGGGACTATATCCTCGGCCGCATCAACGATTCGATGGGCTATCGTAAGAAACTCGCCGCTACGGCACGGTAAGGAACTCCTGCATGACAGAGCAGAGCATCACCGAAGACAAGAGAACCCAGATCGCAAGCGCGACCGCGCCGCTCGCGACGACACTCGAGGCGTTGCGCGCCGCGCTCGGCGCCGACGCGGTGCGCGTCGGCGAACAGATCGGCGAACACGCAATGACCGACTGGACGCGCCACGAGCCGACCCGTCCGGCGGCGCTGCTGCTGCCGCACACGACCGACGAGGTGTCGCGCGCACTGGCGATCTGCCACGCCGCGCATCAGCCAGTGGTGCCACAAGGCGGCATGACCGGACTGGCGGGCGGCGCGATCGCGCGCGCCAACGATATCGCGTTGTCGCTGGAACGCTTGAGCGGCGTCGAAGAACTCGACGCGGCGTCGGCCACACTGACCGTGCGTGCCGGCACCACGTTGCAGGCCGCGCAGGAAGCCGCCGAGCAAGCAGGCTTCGAACTCGCGCTCGATCTCGGCGCGCGCGGCTCATGCCAGATCGGCGGCAATCTGGCGACCAACGCGGGCGGCAATCGCGTGATCCAGTCCGGCACCGCGCGCGATCAGGTGCTCGGTCTCGAAGTGGTGCTCGCGAATGGCGACGTGCTCAGTTCGCTCGGCAAGATGGTCAAGAACAACACCGGCTATGACCTGAAGCACTGGTTCATCGGTTCGGAGGGCACGCTCGGCGTGATCACGCGCGCGGTGTTGCGGCTGCATCCGCGACGCGCGGCGCGTCATACGGCGCTCGTCGCGCTGAACGATTACGATGCCGCGGTGAGCCTGCTGCGCCGTCTCGCGACGCGCTTCGGCAATGACATCGGCGCGTTCGAGCTCATGTGGCCGGACTTCTACGATTTCGGCGTGAAGCTGACCGGCGCGCGCTCGCCGTTCGACGTCGCGTATCCGCTCTATGCGTTGATCGAGCACGCGGGCTTCGATGCCGACGACGCTGGCGAACGCTTCGCGCAAGCGCTAAGCGATGCGCTACAGGCGAGCGCGCTGCGCGACGCGGTGATCGCGCAGTCGGTTGCCGATGCGCGCGCGCTATGGGCGATCCGCGAGTGCACCGCGGAGTTTCCGCTCAAGCTCGACCCGATCAACTTCGACGTGAGTCTGCCGATCGGCGAGATCGGCAGGTTCGTCGACCGTTGCCGCGCGGCGCTCGATCAGCGCTGGCCCGGCAACGAAGCGTATTTCTTCGGGCATATCGGTGATTCGAATCTGCATCTGACCGTTGATGGCCATTCGATTCCGGGCGTCGATCATCACTCGGTCTATGCGTTTGTCTACGAGATGCTGGGGCCGCTGCGCGGGTCGGTGTCGGCCGAGCATGGCATCGGGTCACTGAAGCGCGAGTTCCTGCCGATTTCGCGCTCGCCGGCCGAGCTTGCCGCGATGGTCGCGATCAAGCATGCGCTCGATCCGCACGGCATCCTGAATCCGGGCAAGCTGTTCTGATACTGATGGAGGCGGCGCGTGCGCCGCCTGATCGCTCAGTGCGCGGCGACCGGATCGAGCCCGGTTGCACGAACCGTTTCCTGTGCGGCCGGCGACGCCGAGCCGCTTGAACATCGCGCTGAATATAGACGCCGCTTGCGCTGTCCGAGTAGGCGATCGACTTCGCACGGTGCATCGGCGATGCGGCGCCGTCAGTGCGCGTTCAGATAGTTGACGATCAGCGGATAAACATCGACCGCCGCGTTCTTGCCGAAGATGCAGTCGATATGTCCATAGCCCGGAACCAGATGCCGCTCGTACGGCTGCTCGGGGAAGCGCTCGCGCAGCAGGTCGTAAGTGCGTTCGGTGCTGACCGGCAGATAGGTTTCGTTCTTCTCGCCGTGAATGAAGCCGATCGGCAGACGCATGCCCTCGAGTCCTTTCATGCCGTTTGCACCGCTCAGATACACGTCGTCGCCGCGCGCATCGACGACATGGCCCGCGCGGACCATCGTGGCCAGATGCTGGAACACACCCATGTCGTGAATGCCGAACAGTTCCTGCAGGTTCGCATGCAGCGTCTCGTTAAGCTTGTCGTGCTCATAGAGCAGGCCATACAGGAACGTCGCGCGATGACAGATCGCATTGCCGCAGCCCTCGTCGTGATCGACCGGATAGAGACGCAGCGCTTCGTCGAACAGGTTCTCGGGCCACGAATCTTCCTGCGTATAGGCAGTGAGGTCGCGGATGCGCAGATGCTGCATCAGGTCGGGAATATGCAAGCCGGCCTTGATCCGTTGCAGCGTGCCCGGCACCGGATGTGCGGACACCTGCGAAATCACCGCCGAGCGCACGCCCTCGAGTCCGTATAGCAGCGACATGCTGAGCGCGAGGCCGCCCAGGCAGTGGCCGAGTACCTGGATGTTCGGCGCGCCGGTCACCTCGCGAATCGTCGCGACCGCGGCGGGAATGTCCTCGCGCGCGACCATGTCGACGTTGGCCGGCACGAGCACGCTCGGCAGTTCGATGCTGACGCGCAGATCGACGAGCCATACGTCGTAGCCCGACGCGTATAGATATTCGACGAGGTTGGTCGATATCAGATCGGTCGAGAAAATGCGGCTCGAGACGCCCGAGCCGTGGATCAGCAGGATCGGCTTCGACTCTTTGTCCCCGGTGGGATCGAAGTAGCGCGTGAGCTTGAGCCGAGTGCGGTCCGGTGTATCGAAGTAGGTGATCTGCGGCGCCGGCGCGCGCAGCGTGCGCTTGGCGCGCGGCGGCGTGTAGGGATCGTAGAACTGCAGCGGCGCGGCGACGCCGCCGTATTCGGTGAACAGCACGCCCGCGAAGAATTTGCCGAACTTCAGCGTCCATTCGAGGCGCGTCTTCAGGTCGGGCGCGTGCGTGACTTCGAGCGTGCGCTGCTGCTTGAGGAAGTTTTCCGGCGTGATGACGAGCGTGGCGGTGCCCACGACGGGCGCATCGTCCTGATTCGACGCGCGTATCTCCGCATACAGCGTGTTGGTTTGCTCCCACAGGTTGATCGGCGACGTGCGCGTGATGATCTTCCTGCCGGTCAGATACCAGGTGTTGCCTTCGGCCGCGTCGAGCGTCATCCGGTAGTTCATGTTGCGCTCGTCGACGTCGGACTCATCGACGACGAACAGGTTGAACGTGCCGTCGCTGATCGTCAGCGGTTGTGCGGAGAGGGCGCCGCAGGTCAGCGTGCCGGCGGTGCGCGCGAGGTGATTCGGGTTGCTCAGCATGTCGGCGAGATCGTCGGACTCGACCGTCAGCGTGAATTCGATCGGGCTCTTTGCAGCTTCGCCCGCCACCTCGGGCGTGTAGGTGCCGACCATCGTCTCGGTGAAGCGCAGGCCGATCTTCTGCGCGGGCGGCGCGGCGGCGGGGCCCTTCGACGCGTAATCGATCGACCAGTCGTGCGCTTTGGCCAGCAGCGCGCAGTTGCGTTCGGCGAGCGCGGAGATGGTCAGGAGCGGATTGACGCCGAGCGACATCGGCATCACCGCGCCATCCATCACGTACAGATCGTCGTGCACCGCGGCGCCGTCCGTGGCGCTGAACACGCGGCCCAGATGATCGACCACGCCATGCGCGGCGTCCTCCGCCATGCCGCAGCCGCCGAGCGGATGCACGGTCACGGTGCGCCGGCCGGCGATCTTCGTCGAAATCGGGTTGCGCAGATATTTGCCGCCGAGTGGCTTGCTGGCCTCGATCAGCACGTCCTCGACGGTCTGCAAGATCGGCTGGCGTCCGGCGTTTTTCCATTCGATGCGCGCACGGCCTTTGTCACCGATCTTGATGCGGCCGCTTTCGTCATCGTGCGCCATCACGAGGTAGCTTTGCGTGTGATTGAGCGCACCGTGGTACGGGCCGCGGATCAGGCTCTCGATCGCGCGCGCGTCGTAGGCCGCGCGTTCGAGCAGCGACGGGGCGCCGGCCGCATCCACGCCTTCGAGCGGCGCGACCGCGCCGAGCATGCCGACGAGCGCTTCGCCGACCGGCCCGGCCAGCGAGCCTTCCTCGATCACATAGCCATCCCTGACGTTTTTCTCGGCGGCGCGATTGTCGATCAGGCCGGTGATGGTCGGCCCGACCGGAGGAATCTGCCCTGGCTTGTGCTCGCCCCAGCCGACGCCGTTGATCGGGTCCTTCGTGTTGTATGCGAAGGCGAGCACGTCGCCGTTGCCGGTGAAGTGCTGGCCGAGCATCTCCGACGTGCTCAAGCCGGCGGCGCGCGAGCGCAGCAGCAGCGCGGTCGAGCCGATCGTGCCCGCCGCGACGATGACGATATCGGCCAGCACGAACAGATCGGGCGCGTCGTAGCTTTCGCGGCCGAGCTTCACGAGCTGGAAGTTGACCTTCCATTTCTGGGTGTCGGGATCGCGCAGCACCGAATGCACGGCCGTGCCGGTGAAAATCTGCGCGCCGTGGGCGACCGCGTCGGGCAGATAGTTCATGTGGGTCGAGTTCTTCGCGTCGTAGTTGCAACCGGAGTTGCAATCGCCGCAACCGACGCAGCGCTGCTGCTCGACGCCCGCCGCGTTCGGGCCGTTCTCGAACGTGACCGTGATCGGCGGACGGCTGAAGCGGTCTGCCATGCCGAGCGCCTGCGCCGATTTTTCGAGCGCCTGCAGCTTCGGCAGCGCCGGGAAGTCGTCGGGGACCGGCGACGGCGACAGCATTGTCCGGGCGAGCGCATAGCCGTCGTCGCGTCCGGCTTTGTCGGCGCGCAGCGCGGCGGGCCAGCGCGGGTCGTCCCACAGGCGCGTATCGGCCTCGAGCGCGACGTTCGCATTGATCAGCGACGTGCCGCCGAGCCCGCAGCCCACCACCGCGTTGACGTCCTCGTTCACGTGCACTTCGAGCAACGCGAGCGGCGAACCGATCTGCGCCTCGGCCGTGTTGTACTGGATATTCTCGACGCCCTGTACGGGCGTGCGCGGATACTCGCCGGCCATGAATTCGCGGCCGCGCTCGAGCACGCATACGCGACGGCCCGCGCGCGCCATGCGGCTCGCGGCGATCGCGCCGCCGTAGCCCGAGCCAATCACCACCACCTCGTAATGCCGTTGCAGCGCCGTCGGCGCGCTCGATAAGCGGTTCATCAGGACCACCTCGTCTGGAATCGGATGCGGGGAAAGGAAGCGCGGCTTCGGAACAAAGACGGCGTGCTGCGGCAGCTTTTTTATCGTAGGCGGAATATCGCTGCAAAAAAAGCGAATGCAAAAAATGCGCGCCATGAAGAGGCGCGCCGAAGTCGTAGCGTGCGACGTTCAGGGCGGCATGACCGGCCGGCCATTGCCGGGTGTACCCGGCCGTACGGGCATGCGCTCTTACTCCGCTTCTTATGTGGCCTGTTGGTTCTCCGAACTATTACGCGGCCACTTCATTGAATTCGCTATCGCTCGATTCCGCCGCGAGCAGATTCAGCGCAACCAGAATCGCCGCGCGATTGTCGACGTCGATCTCGATGCCGAGCGCGTCGGTGAGCCAGCGGCCGATCTTGGTGTTGGAAAATTCCGCGGCGGCGGCCGTCTTTTTCATCGTGACGCCGAGTTTGACGGCGCGATAGTGATAAGAGGGCACTCGATGCTGCGCCGCCACCGCCGAAAGCCCGCCTTTGCCTTCCGAGCACCAGCCGAGGCTGCCGGCCAGCACGATCCGCTCCGGTTCGTCGAGCCCTTCGATGAACTCGCGCGCCGCGCGCCGCACCTGCTGTTCGTCGAGGCCGTATTGCAGCAGCACGCTTTCCACCGGGTCTTCGAGCGCGTGCGCGTGCAGATCGATTTCCTGCGCGACGCCCTCGGTCTCCATCGACACGTTGCGCTGATGGCACGCGCTGCGCAGGCAGTCGATCAGATAGCGGCGGAAATACGCGCACACTGCGTAGCTGTTGGACGGCGCGCTGTCGGCGCAGGCGTTCGTTTCGGTGTGGCCGGGCGCGAGGCGCAACACCTTCGCGTAGATGAACTGCGCGACCAGTTCTTCCTTGTCCTCGCCGAGCGCCTGCAATTCGAGCGGGTGATAGGTCCGCAACGCGCGCTTGACCAGTTCGACCATCGACACCATTTCGTCCGCGGAGAGCCGGGTGCGTCTGCGCCACAGGTCGGGCAGGATCGCGTCGTCGAGTTGGCGGGCGAACTCGTAGCTCGGGACTGCGCCCATGGAAACCTCCGTCACGGTTGGCAGGGAGCGCGGTGAGCCGCGACGCGTGGGCCGCGAAGCGGGGGAAGTTGCCTGTGATGCCGCGCTGAAACGTGAATGCAGTATGGTTCGCGGCAAGGCCTTCGCCTATATGGAAGAAGTGTTAGCTGATGGGTAAACTCCCGGGTAAACCTTCTGACGGATTGCTGACGATTCGTCTGAAGCGTGCGCATTCGCCGTAGAATAAACCGCGCGGGCGGCGCGTTTGGTCGCCCGGTTCGACCCGCGGCTTTCGCGGAGCACCGCCGCCTGGCCAGTGCTTCGTCTCAACGAAGTTGCGATGCCCCCGCGATCAAACTGCGTGGGATCGGATCAGGCGCTAAAGCGCTAACGCCGATCGACAGAGGAGAGTGCCCCATGCGGGCCGACCCGATCCAGCGTGCCATCGACGAAGACCTCGTGCGCGTGCTCTACGCGCAGGACCCGATCGCGTTCTTTTCCCACTGGTTTTCGATCGCGGTGCTGGTAGCCATCTACTGGCCGCATGTGCCGGCGCCGCCGTTGTTTATCGCGTGCTTCGTTTTTTATGCGCTCGCCAATTGCGCGGGCCTTGCGCTGTGGATCTGCAATCGCCGCTACCCGCAGCTGGCGTCGCCGCGCGACTGGATCTATCTGCACGCGCTGCGTGGCGTGCTTCTTTACAGCGGACCGGGCTTCGCTGTGTGGTTCGCGTTCCAGAGTCCGCAAACCGATCTGCCGCTATTGCATACCGTGCTGCTGGTGACGCTCGCGGCCGGCGTGTTCATGTCGAATGGGTTCGATCTCCTCAATTTTTCGACGTCGATTCCGTTTCTGCTGCTGCCGTCGATCGTGCTGCATTTCGGCTCCCATACGTTCGATCGCACGATTCTCGCGATCGTGCTCGCGTTTTTCTTCTGCGCGATCAACGTCTACGCGATGAGCTATCGCAAGCTGTTTCGCCAGGTCGTGCAGGCGCGTGTCGATCAGCAGTACCTCGCGGAATCGCTGGCCGCGCAAAAGCGCGTCGCCGAGGAAGCGAGCCTCGCGAAGACGCGCTTTTTCGCGGCGGCGAGCCACGATCTGCGCCAGCCGCTGCATGCGATCGGCCTGCTCGCGGCGTCGCTGAACGACCCGGCGGCGACGCCCGCGCAGCACGCGAAGACGGCCGGGCACATCGTCTATAACGTCGAGGCGCTCAATCAGCTGTTCAACCAGGTGCTCGATCTCGCGCGGCTAGAAAGCGGGGTGACCCAGGTGATTCGGTTGCACTTCCGGCTCGCCGAGCTGTTCGAGCGGGTCGGCAGCCAGTATCGTCCGCAGGCCGCGGCGAAGGGGCTCGCGCTGCGCATCGCGCCGACTTCGATGGTCGTCTATGACGATCCCGTGCTGCTCGAGCGCGTGCTCAGCAATCTGCTGTCGAACGCGGTGCGTTATACCGAGCAAGGCGCGATCTGGCTCGGCTTCCGGCGCGCGGGGCGACAAAAGGGCGGCTATATCGAGGTGCGCGATTCGGGCGTCGGCATTGCGCCGGAGGAGCATCAGCGCATTTTCGAGGAGTTTTACCAGGTCGAGAATCCGCAGCGCGACGCGCGTCAGGGGCATGGGCTCGGATTGCCGACCGTCAGGCGGCTGGTCGGCCTGCTCGGCGGCGAGTTGCAGCTGCGCTCGGCGCCGGGGCGCGGCTCGGTGTTTCGCTTTGCGGTGCAGGCGGGCGACGCGAGCGGCATTGTCGCGAGTCTGAACGATTCGGTTGCGGGCGGCCCGGCTTCGCTGGGGCGGCGCGTGCTGTGCATCGACGACGAGCCATCGATACTCGAAGGCCTCGCGAGCCTGCTCGAGCGCTGGGGCTGCGAGGTGCGCGGCGCGCGCGACGAAGCCGGTGCGCTCGCCGCGCTCGCGGACGGCTTCGTGCCCGACGCGGTGCTGTGCGACTACCAGCTCGCCAATCGTCGCACCGGCGCGCAGGCGCTGAGCGCGATGCGCGGCGCGCTCGCGCGCGAGGGGCACGGCAATGTGGTCACGCTGCTGATCACCGGCGATATGGCGTCGGCGGAGCTGGCGGCGCTCGCGTTGCAGGGAATTCCAGTGCTGCACAAGCCGGTGACGCCGGCGCGGTTGCGGCGCACGCTGGAAATGCTGTGGCAGCAGACGGAACTCGACAAGGGGCGGCTGGCGGGCCCAGTAATTTTGGGAGACGGGGCGGCACAGGTCGGTTCAGCGCAGTCGCCCGCGGGGGGCGGCTCGCCGCAAACGGAAGCGGGCTCCGGGGCGCAAAGCGAAACGCAGCCTTAGCAACGGGAATCAGCGACGGTTGGCGCTGCGGCGCAGCGCTACAGCGTTTTCCCCGCCTCCAGCCATCCATTGATTACCGCGATCGCCGTCGAGCGGTTATGCACGCCGAGCGCGCGGAAGATCACCGACAGATGCACCTTCACGGTACCCTCGGCGACGCCGAGATCGCGCGCGATCATCTTGTTGGTCCAGCCGCGATGCACGAGCCGCATGATGTCCTGCTGACGTGGTGACAGATTCTCCAGCAAATGCTGCTGATGCGGCTGCAGCGACGGCATCTGCCTGAGAGGTTCGGTCTGCGCGGCGGCGCTCGGGGGCGGCGCTGCTGCCGATGCATCCGCTTCTGCGCCGGCGCAGCCGGCCGCCTGCGTCTCGCGCGTGCCGAGCAGACTCAGCGCTTCCATCGGCACATAAGCGCCGCCAGACAGCACCAGTTCGATTGCCTTCAGCATCACGCTGGCGGGCTGGCGCTTCGGCACGAAGCCGAGCGCGCCGGCCGCGAGCACCGCGCGCATCTCGTCGGGCGATTCTTCAGCGGACAGCACCACGACCGGCAGCGCCGGATTCGCCTTCAGCAGCGATTCGAGCGACGTCGCGCCGCTCATCCCCGGCATATGCAGATCGACGATCGCCAGATCGTGATTGGCATCGGGGCGCGCGGCGGTCGCAAGGGTTTCCCAGCTGTCGGCTTCGTCGAACTGGGCGTCGGGATCGAAGCCGCGCAGCATGCCTTTGACGCCTTGCCGGATCAGTTCATGGTCGTCGGCTACAAGAAACTTCATGATGTCTCCGCGAGTCGAGCCAGTCCGTTGAGGGCTGCCGCCGATGCGCATTCCGCCGTTGCGGGCTGCGCACTTGCAGCGTAAATAACTGCGGTACTCATGACACACATCATGGCCGGTCTTCCGCGCTTCTTGGTCGATCTGAGGGACCCCGGACGAGCCGATCCGATTGCCGTTCTCTCGTGCTGCGATTCGCATCCGGCATCGTTCCAGCTCGCCAGGGTCCCGCTCCCTTGCCGTGCCGCGCGCCGCTTGGCAGGGCTGCGACGCGCATGGCCGGCTGCCGGCATCGTTCGATGCGCTTCGTGATGTTAAGGCAGGTCTCCCGCGCATAGGTTCCGGCTTGCTACGTAGACGAGCCGTGCGCAGCTTTTTTGAAGCGCTGGCGGGCGATCCGGCAAGTTATGCCCATCGGATCGGCACGGGTTCGCGCGCCACTATCTGACCGCAAACAGCGTCGCTTTCATCAGAAGCCTGAAGGCGAAACCGAGCGACATCGCCGCGGCCACGCCGAAGCACCAGAGCGCGATGAACCAGAGCCAGCCCGGCAGCTTGCGGCCGGGCGCTGCCGCATTGGCAGCGGGAGCCGACGCGCGGACACTCAGCTTTTCAGTGGTAGTGATGTTGGTCGCCATGACGCACCTTACCTCGAAAGACCCAGTAACCCATCGTCGTATACGCGACGATGATCGGCAGGATCACCGCCGCGCCGGCCAGCGTGAACGTCTGGCTCGTGCGTGGCGCGGCGGCTTCCCATAGCGTGAGGCTCGACGGAATCGCGTACGGCCACAGGCTCACCAGCAACCCGAGATAGCCGAGCAGCACGAGCGCCAGCGCGAGCACGAACGGCGTGTTGTGGTGGCGCGCGCGCACCGCGCGATGCATGAAGAACGCGCAGATCGCGACGAGGAACGGCACCGGCAGCAGACGATAGAAGATCCCGTCATGGAACCAGCGTTGCGCGATGCCCGCGTCCATCAGCGGCGTCCACAGGCTCACGAGCGCGATGAAGCCGAGCAGCACCAACGTCAGCGGCCAGACCACCCGATGCAGCCGGCGTTGCAGGTCGCCTTCGGTCTTCGCGACGAGCCAGCAGCAGCCGAGCAGCGCGTAGGTCGCGACGAGCCCGAGGCCCGTCAGCAGGCTGAACGGCGTGAGCCAGCCGAAGGCGTCGCCGGCATACGCGCCATCGACGACCGGAATACCTTGCAGGAAAGCGCCGAGCACGATGCCCTGGAAAAACGTCGCGCCCGCCGAGCCGCCGATGAACGCGAGGTCCCACAGGTGCCTCGTGCGACGCGACTTCGCACGGATCTCGAACGACACGCCGCGAAAGATCAGGCACACCAGCATGAACACGAGCGGCAGATAGAGCGCTGACAGCACGGTCGAGTAGACGACCGGAAACACCGCGAACAGCGCGGCGCCGCCGAGCACGAGCCAGGTTTCGTTGCCATCCCATACTGGCGCGACCGTGCTCATCATCAGGTCGCGTTCTTTCTCGTCCGGGAAGAACGGAAAGACGATGCCGATGCCGAGGTCGAAGCCGTCCAGCACGACGTACATGAAAAGGCCCAACGCGATGATCGCGGCCCAAACGACGGTTACGTCCATATTCTTTCTCTCGTAGCGTGGGTTAGACGACGTCGATCATCTGATCGGCGGCGGACAGCGGGCGGCGCGCGGTTTGCGCGGGCGTCGGCTGCGGCAGGCCGTGCGGCGTGTCATGCGGCTTGCCGCCAGGCAGTGCGGGACCCGAGCGCATCAGCTTCAGCATGTAGTAGATGCCGGTGCCGAACACGAGGAAGTAGACGGCCACGAACGTCATCAGCGACAGACCGACCTGCTGCGTGGTCAGCGGCGACACCGCCTGCGACGTGCGCATCACGCCGTAGACGACCCACGGCTGACGGCCCGCTTCGGTGGTGACCCAGCCGGCCAGCAGCGTGATGAAGCCGCTCGGCCCCATCGCGACGCACAGCCGCTGGAACCACTTCGCTTCGAACAGACGTCCACGGCGATGCAGCACCCAGGCCGCGATCGACATCGCGATCATCAGTACGCCGAGTCCGGCCATGATGCGGAAGCTCCAGAACACCACGGCCGAATCCGGCCGGTCCTGCGGCGGGAATTCCTTCAGCCCGCGGATTTCGCCGTCCCAGCTATGCGTGAGGATCAGGCTGCCGAGGTGCGGGATCGACACCGCGTAGTGCGTGGTTTCGGCCTCCATGTCGGGGATGCCGAACAGGTTCAGCGCGGTGCCGCCTTTTTCGGTGTCCCAGATGCCTTCGATCGCCGCGATCTTCGCCGGCTGATATTCGCGCGTGTTCAGGCCATGCTGATCGCCGACGAATGCCTGGATCGGCGTCAGAATCAGCAGCAGCCACAGCGCCATCGAGAACATCTTCTTGACGGCGGGATCGCGTCGGCCGCGCAACAGATGCCACGCGCCGACCGCCGCGACCACCAGCCCCGCGACGATGAACGCCGCCAGCGCCATATGCGCGAGCCGGTACGGGAACGACGGATTGAAGATGATCTTGAACCAGTCGAGCGGCACGACATGGCCGTCGACGACCTCGAAGCCCTGCGGCGTCTGCATCCAGCTATTGGACGCGAGAATCCAGAAGGTCGAGATCAGCGTGCCGATCGCGACCATCAGCGTCGCGCCGAAGTGCGCGCGCGGACTCACGCGCTGCCAGCCGAACAGCATGATGCCGAGGAAGCCCGCTTCGAGAAAGAATGCGGTCATCACCTCGTACATCAGCAGCGGACCGGTGATGGGCCCGGCGAAACTCGAGAAGCCGGACCGGTTGGTGCCGAACTGATAGGCCATCACGACACCGGAGACGACGCCCATGCCGAAGGCCACTGCGAAGATCTTCGACCAGAACAGACAAAGATCTTTGTAGTAGGCCTTGCCGGTTTTCAGCCAACGCCATTCGAGAACGGCAATGAAGCTGGCGAGACCGATGCTGAGCGCGGGGAAAACGATGTGAAAAGAAACCGTGAACGCGAATTGAATGCGCGCGAGATCGAATGCCGATAGTGCCGAGTTCATGATTCTGTTGTGCGTGATGGCCGCGTGAGCGGAATTACGCGCATCGACCGATATCGGTGCGCACTGCGCGGGGCAGATGGCGCAAGAGTAGGGGATCGAAACAAAATGTGTTGCAATGCGCTGTGCGTCAAAAAACCGCCTTGTTTTATGCGAAATACGCTAATCGATGAGGCAAGCCGTTGATGAGTCTCAAGTTTCCTTTAGCGGCCGATGCATGGCCGCATGTGCGTCGTTGCGGGTGCTGCGTCAATCGACCGCGCTGCAGCAATGCTGGTTGCGCGGCCTTGCGCGGCAAGGTCGAGAGCGGTGCCCGTCGTCAGCCGACAATCGATCCATCCAAACCGACTTCGTCGGCTCGCGCGCTAGTCAGGCGATTTTTTTATCTCTACGATTCGGCCGTTTCCGTAGTTCGGTTATCCATTGCCGTATTCGCACGGCGTTCCGTCATGCGTCGCGCGCATGCTTCGTGAGCAGCTTCCGCTTCATCCACCTGCCGGCGACGGCAGACTTCATCGAAAAAGGAGTCAGCAGATGAGCACGATCAGGACGAAAGACGGTACTTCGATTTTCTACAAGGACTGGGGCAAGGGTCGCCCGGTCGTGTTTTCGCACGGCTGGCCGCTGACGGCCGATGCGTGGGATGCGCAGATGCTGTTTCTCGGCAGCAAGGGCTTTCGCGTGATCGCGCATGACCGGCGCGGCCATGGCCGCTCGGAGCAGCCGTGGGACGGCAACGAGATGGACACCTACGCCGATGACCTCGCCGCACTGATCGAACATCTCGACTTGCAGGACGCGACGCTGGTCGGCCATTCGACGGGCGGCGGCGAAGTCGCGCATTACATCGGCCGGCACGGCACGGGGCGTGTCGCGAAGGCCGTGCTGATCGGTGCGGTGCCGCCGCTGATGCTGAAGACCGCCGATAATCCGCTCGGCCTGCCGATCGATGTGTTCGACGGCATCCGCAAGGGCGTCCTCGACGATCGCTCGCAGTTCTTCAAGGATCTGGCCGTGCCGTTCTATGGCTACAACCGCGAGGGCGCGAAGGTGTCGCAAGGCGTGATCGATTCGTTCTGGCGCCAGGGCATGGCCGGTTCGATCAAGGGGCTATACGACTGCATCAAGCAGTTCTCCGAAGTCGACTACACCGAAGATCTGAAGAAGATCGACGTGCCGACCCTGGTGCTGCACGGCGACGACGACCAGATCGTGCCGATCGACGCAGCCGGCCGACGCACCGCGGAGATCGTCAAGAACGCGACGCTGAAGGTCTATGCGGGCGGCCAGCACGGCATGTGCACCGTGGAGGCCGACAAGGTCAATGCCGACCTGCTCGAATTCATCGGCGCTTGAGCGATCAGAAACGCGCAATGAGGTGATTTTTTGACCGCGCGGGCGGCGCATGGACGCCGCCCGCGCCGGATGCCAGGCGACCGCGGGCGTCAGGCGAATGCACTTCTCGAACAAAAATGCAGCGCGAGTTATACGATGTCACATGAACACGACATTCGTATGTCTTTGTTTTTTAAGACGCTACGAAACTGGCCCTATGTAATTTAAGGGTAAATGCGGAGTTGAAGTCCGCGGGTTCATCGTCGATAGTACGTTATCGTACAACGCGGGTGTGTTATGCGACGCGCACAGCGCGATCCGCCGGCCGCTCAAACCTCTGTCCGTTCTCTGTAGACCTCGCGCGCGGCGCAGTTAAAGGAACCCCTATGAAGAAGATTGCCCTGAGTGGCGCCGGCGGCCAGCTCGGCTCCGTGGTACGTGCTGAATTCGTCGCGCGGGGCGTGCCGTTGCGCTCGGCCGCTGGCTCGAAAGTGCTGACGCCGCTCGTCGAAGGCGAAGACGTGATGAACGGCGACCTGCGCGACCCGGCGGTCGTCGACCGTCTGCTGAACGGCGTGGACGTGCTGATCCATTTCGCCGGCACGAGCGTCGAGCGTCCGCTGCCCGAGATCATCGAGAACAACCTGCGTGGCCTCGTCGAAGTCTACGAAGGCGCGCGCCGCAACGGCGTGAAGCGCATCGTGTTCGCGAGCTCGAACCACGCGATCGGCATGTATCCGGTCACCGAGCATCTGAGCCTCGACTGCGAACTGCGCCCGGACGGCTTCTATGGTCTGTCGAAGGTGTGGGGCGAGGCGCTCGCGCGCATGTACTGGGATAAGCACGGCATCGAAAGCGTGTGCGTGCGCATCGGCAGCTGCCTCGAGCGTCCGACCGAGCAGCGTCACTTGAGCACCTGGTTCGGCCACAAGGACCTGATGCATTTTCTCGATCGCTGCATCGAAGCGGAAGAGGTCGGCTTCATGACCATCTGGGGCGTGTCGGCCAATACGCGCAGCTGGTGGGACAACAGCGTCGGCGCCGCGCGTCTCGGCTACGAGCCGAAGCAGAACGCCGAAGACTACGCCGAAGACATCCTGTCTCGCCCGAATCCGCTCGATGAACTGGGCCAGCGCTTCCAGGGCGGCGGCTTCGTCGGCATCGACTATTCGCGCAAGGACTAAGTCCCGGGCAGTTCAACGGGCAGTGCATCACGAGGAGATGGAGTGGTGAAGATCAAGGGTATTCGCTGGTGGATGGTCGCGCTGGTCGCGGCCGGCCTGATCATCAATTACCTGGCGCGCAACACGTTGTCGGTCGCGGCACCGACGATGATGAAGGAGCTCGACATCACGACCGAGCAGTACGCGCACGTGGTCGTGGCGTGGCAGCTCTGCTATGCGTTCATGCAGCCGGTCGCCGGTTTCGTGCTCGACACGATCGGCACCAAGATCGGCTTCGCGGTGTTCGCGCTGGCGTGGTCGGTGGCTTGCGCGGCGGCGGCATGGGCGACGGGCTGGCGTAGCCTCGCGGTGTTCCGCGGACTTCTCGGACTCGCCGAATCGGCGGGTATCCCGGCTGGCGTCAAGGCGACGAGCGAGTGGTTCCCGGCGAAGGAGCGTTCGGTTGCGATCGGCTGGTTCAATATCGGCTCGTCGATCGGCGCGCTGCTCGCGCCGCCGCTCGTCGTGTGGGCGCTGTTTCACGGCCGCTGGGAACTCGCGTTCGTGATCGTCGGCGTCGCGGGCATCGTGTGGAGCTTGCTGTGGATCATCGTCTACAAGCATCCGCGCAACCAGAAGCTGCTGGGCAACGCCGAGCGCGACTATATTCTGAGCGGCCAGGAAGCGAAGCATCACGATGACATCAACACGCCGAAGCGCAACTGGCGCGCGATGCTCGCGAGCCGCGATTTCTGGGCGATCGGTATTCCTCGGATTCTGTCCGAGCCGGCCTGGCAAACGTTCAACGCGTGGATTCCGCTGTACATGATGACCGAGCGTCACATGAACCTGAAGGAAGTCGCGATGTTCGCGTGGATGCCGTTCCTCGCTGCCGATATCGGCTGCGTGCTCGGCGGTTATCTGAGCCCGCTGTTTCACAAGTACGCAAAAGTGTCGCTGTTCACGTCGCGCAAGATGGTGTTCGTGGTCGGTGCGCTGTTCATGATCGGGCCGGCGTGCGTCGGTCTCGTCGAGAGCCCGTACATGGCGGTGGCGCTGCTGTGCGTCGGTGGCTTCGCGCACCAGACGCTGTCGGGCGCACTGTACGCGATCACGTCGGATATGTTCGGCAAGCACGAAGTCGCGACCGCGACGGGCATGGGCGGCATGGCTGGGTATCTGGGCGCCGCGGCGTTCACCGCGCTGTTCGGTGTGCTCGTCACGCAGATCGGCTACAGCCCGCTGTTCGTCTTGCTGGCGGTGTTTGATCTGATTGCTGCGGTCGTGGTGTGTCTGATGGCCGGGAGTTCGGAGAAGATGCCGGAGCCGCAGTGGGTATCGTCCGATGCGGTGGCGGCGAAGTAAGGCGAAGTGGGGTCGGCTGGTATCGGCCGATCCCGCGAAAGAAGCGGCGCTCATGAGGTGGGCGCCGTTTTTTTTGGTCGGTTGTGCGGCCGTTTTCGAGTTGGCGATGTCGCGCCGTGAGTGTTGCAGCCGGCAAGCAGACTAGTCGCCCAATAGACGTTTTAATTCTTCCAAGAAGGATGCGGGAGCATCGGGACAAACTACTCGCTGAGAAGCCTCTTTAATTCGTCAAGAAATGAGGCGGTCGTGTAGCCCCATAGTTTGGGAGAAAAATCTTGACCATAGGCATCTTTGAACGCTGAGTCCAAATCGTCCGGGTGTTCGCCCAGAAATGAATTGATTTCATGAACCATCTCGAGGTGGCTCTCGCGTGGGCAGTCTCTCTTGTAGCAAGAGATGATTTCGGGAATCGTATTTCCCCATATATCGAAATCCTCATTCAGGTATGCACCAAACAGCTGATACATTTTGGGGTAGCGGGTTGATAGCATAGATTTCTCTATCTAATGTAAGCAGTAACAATATAGTATGGCATTCCGTTGTAGGTTTGATATTTCAGAACGACTACAACCTCATTCATGGGCGTCAGTTTTCCTGTCTCCCTCGTTATGCCATAGCCAACGTTACCCGCTACGCGCCGCGTCAAAGCGAGAGGGCCGCCTCGGCCCGAAGACTGCGCCCATTCCCGAATGATGGTCGCATTGGCACGCATGACTTCTGAGATGGCCGATTCGGCCCGTTCAAGGTTGGTGAACGACGAAACCTTCTCTCGACGCGGCTCGCGTTTGAGTCTTTCTCGCAACTGCGCTTCGGTCCGTCCGACATGCTTCAAGAGCGTGTGTCCGCCAATCCCGCTCCCTGCCCTCGCTTCGTGCATGTCCAGACTGATCCGGCCCATCGCGATGCGCGAAGCCCGTATAGCCTTGATCGAACTAGCAAAGCCAAACGGCACGACCATATCGAGCCACAGACCGATATTGTTCGCCATATCGGGGCTGGCCTTCATCGCTTGCGCGAGTTTCGTCGTGCCCTGTTGGGTCAGCGTCGCCGTATCTCGCGCCGTCCAGATCTGACGCAAGCCAGCGGCCGCCGTGTCCGAGCCATGTACGCCGAACACAACGCATCCAGCCTTGCTCGCCATGGTCGGTTCAGGCATCACACACAGCGCGCCGGCCCCGACCATTTCCAGCAAACCGCCGACAAGTTGCAATCCGCCCCATAACCGGTTGGAAAGCATTTCGCTGTGGCTTATCGATTGGCGGGTCAGCACCGCCGCTAGTTGCGGCGCACTCAGCACGACACGCACGCCGTCGCCATCTTGTTCGCACGACATTCGGTATTCCTCTGTGATTGTTCGAGGCCGCCAACGTAGCAGTCGACCACAGGGACAGGAAATGGGCGATGGATGATTCTTGTGTCCCATTAATCCGATGAGCTGCGATTCATTGACTGCATATCGCTGGTAGTCATGCACTAGCGACGCGGCTTAACGCACAGGAGCAGACGTCAATCCGAGGAGACACGGGGTAGGGAGTCGCCATCGCTAAACACGATACAAACGTGTCGCGTCAGGCGGCGAAAAAGCTCTACGGCCCGGAAGAGGGAAAGGGCATCACGCGCGAACTACGCACGACGCCCAAAAATGCAGAGTGCAATCGAGCCGGCCATCGGTCAAATAAATACCGACGGACAACCCGATTGCAACGATTTCGAACCTACATCAAATCAAGCCGTCTTCTGCCCAATCTCGTGATTCGCGAGCACTTCGAGCGCGCGCACCATCGCCGAGTGGTCCCACGCCTTGCCGCCGTGCGCGACGCACGCGTTGAACAGCGCCTGGCAGGTGGCGGTGTTGGGCAGCGACACGCCGAGCGCCTGCGCGGTCGACAGCGCGAGGTTCAGGTCCTTCTGGTGCAGCTCGATGCGAAAGCCCGGATCGAACGTGCGCCTGGTCATGCGCTCGCCGTGCACTTCGAGAATGCGCGACGACGCAAAGCCGCCCATCAGCGCCTCACGCACGCGCGCCGGATCGACACCCGCCTTCGACGCGAGCAGCAGCGCTTCGCCGACCGCTTCGATGGTCGCCGCGACGATCACCTGGTTGGCCACCTTGCACACCTGGCCCGCGCCCACCGCGCCGATCAGCGTGACGTTCTTGCCCATCATGTCGAACATGGGCTTCACGCTGTCGAACGTGGCCTGTTCGCCGCCGACCATGATGGTCAGCGAGCCGGCCTTCGCGCCGACTTCGCCGCCCGAGACCGGCGCGTCAAGATAGTCGGCGCCGGTTTCGCGCACCCGCGCCGCGAACTCGCGGGTCGCCATCGGCGAGATCGAGCTCATGTCGACGACGGTCTGGCCGGCGCGCAGCGCGCTCGCGAGGCCGTTCTCGCCGAACAGCACGCGCTCGACGTCCGGCGTGTCCGGCACCATGACGAAGATCACGTCCGCGTTGTCTGCGACCGCGGCGGGGTTGTCGCATGCGACGGCGCCGGCCTGCGTCAGTTCCGCGGGCACGCCGCTACGCGTGAACGCTGCCAGCGACACGCCGTTTTTCAGAAGGTTGGCGGCCATGGGCTTGCCCATGATGCCGAGTCCGATAAAGCCTGCTTTTTTCATGGAATGCTCCGAAGATATCGTGGCGGCCGCGTTCAAGCTTCGCCCGCCGGTTTCTGCATGAAGTGTTTCTGCGCCGCTTGAGCGGCGCCCTTGAGCAGCCCGAGATCCGCGCAGACGGCGACGACGCGCGCGCCCATCGACAGATAACGTTCCGCGTCGGCCTGCACCGGCGCGAGAATGCCGCTCGACTTGCCTGCCGCCCGCGCGCGCTCGAACACATGCGCGATCGCCTGCTGCACGTCCGGATGGCCCGCGTTGCCGAGGTGGCCATACGATGCCGCGAGGTCGGACGGACCGATGAAGACCGCGTCGATGCCGTCCACCGCGAGAATGCTGTCGATCGCCTCGACTGCCTTGCGGCTTTCGATCTGCGGAATCACGCAGATATTGTCGTTGGCGAGCGCAAAGTAGTCGGGCACGGTGCCATAGCGGTTGCCGCGATGGCCGACCGACACGCCGCGGATGCCCTGTGGCGGATAGCGCGTTGCCGCGACCGCGCGGGCCGCGTCGTCAGCACTGTCGACGAACGGAACGAGAAAGTTCGAGAAGCCGCTGTCGAGGAATCGTTTGATCACGACGCTGTCGTTAGCCGGTGGCCGGACGACCGGCGCGCTGCCGCTGT
Organism: Paraburkholderia sp. BR10954; assembly: GCF_040965775.1. Taxonomy (NCBI): domain Bacteria; kingdom Pseudomonadati; phylum Pseudomonadota; class Betaproteobacteria; order Burkholderiales; family Burkholderiaceae; genus Paraburkholderia; species Paraburkholderia sp. BR10954. The sequence goes on along the minus strand of NZ_JBFRCK010000022.1, from coordinate 87,431 downwards.
CCTTGAGCGCCATCAACTGGGGGATCAGCGTGAGCACGTCGTTGGGCGCGTGTTCGGCGTCCAGCAGCATCCAGTCGAAGCCGACCGTGCCTAGCAGTTCAGTGGCGATCGGGCTGGCAAGCGATGCCCAACAGCCGATCTGGGTTTTTCCCTCGCGCACCGCGCGCCGGAAGCGGTTGGGCAAGGATTCGTAAGGCGTGACGGCGGGCATGCGGTGTCTCCTCGAACTACGATGGATCGGGAACCAGGCTTCGACGACCGCAATAAATCACGCAGAATGCGAGGTTATAAGTCGTCGTATGACTGTGGCAGATTAGCACTGAGCCCCTTGGTTGTAACGGTCGTGTAAACCCGAATGAGCCTGTCCGACAAGCGTTTCGGGTTGCGTGGAGGCCCCGCAATGTTGTAGGATGACCTATATCTGAAGCCTTCATTTAAGGAAAGCCAAAATGCCCATTACCGGTGAAATGCTGATCGGTCGCAAAGCAGTGCGCGGCGAAGAAAAACCGCTGCGCGCGTTCAATCCTGCCACGGGTTCCGAGATTGCCGAGCCGGTGTTCGGCAGCGGCACCGTGGAGAACGTCGAGCAGGCCTGCGCGCTCGCGCAGCAGGCGTTCGACGCCTACCGTCAACTGCCGCTCGCAGTGCGCGCCGAGTTTCTCGATCGTATCGCGGACGGCATCACCGCGCTCGGCGACGAGCTGATCGAACGCGCGATGGCTGAATCGGGCCTGCCGAAGGCGCGTCTGGAAGGCGAACGCGGCCGCACCACCGGCCAGTTGAAGCTGTTCGCGCAAACCGTGCGTGCGGGCCAATGGCTCAACGCCACGCTCGATTCGCCGCTGCCTGAACGCAAGCCGTTGCCGCGCTCGGATCTGCGCATGCAGAAGATCGCGCTCGGCCCGGTCGCCGTGTTCGGCGCGAGCAACTTCCCGCTCGCGTTCTCGGTGGCGGGTGGCGACACCGCCGCGGCGCTCGCTGCCGGTTGCCCGGTCGTCGTGAAGGCGCACCGCGCGCACCTCGGCACCTCGGAGCTGGTCGGTCGTGTGATCCAGCGCGTCGCGCAGGAAATGGATCTGCCCGAAGGCGTGTTCTCGATGATCGTCGGCGCGGGTAACTCGGTCGGCGAGGCGCTGGTTGCGCATCCGGCCATCAAGGCGGTCGGCTTCACCGGTTCGCGCGCGGGCGGCACGTCGCTGATGCGCGTCGCGGCGGCACGTCCGGAGCCGATCCCCGTCTACGCCGAAATGAGCAGCATCAACCCGGTGTTTTTGCTGCCGAACGCTCTGACGGCACGCGGCGACAGCATCGCGCGCGGTTTCGTCGACTCGCTCGTGCTCGGCGCGGGCCAGTTCTGCACGAACCCGGGTCTCGCGATCGCGATCGACAGCGACGCGCTGAAGGGCTTCGTCGCGACGGCATCGGAAGCGCTCGCCGCCAAGCCGGCGCAGACCATGCTGACTTCGGGCATCCACGCCGCGTATGAAGACGGCGAAGGCAAGCTGGCTGCAACCAGGGGTGTCGAAGTCGTGGCACGCGGCGTCGCCGCTACCGGCCCGACCCAGGCTTGCGCGGCGCTGTTCGTGACCGACGCGCAGACGTTCCTCGCGAACCCGGCGCTCGAAGACGAAGTATTCGGCCCGGTGTCTACGATCATCCGCTGCAAGGACGAGCAGGAAATGCTGAAGGTCGCCGAGCACTTCGCCGGCCAACTAACCGCGACGCTGCAGATGGACAGCGCCGACGTGGCGGCAGCGAAGAAGCTGGTGCCGATTCTCGAGCGCAAGGCCGGCCGCATTCTGGTCAACGGTTTCCCGACTGGCGTCGAAGTGTGTCACGCGATGGTCCACGGCGGCCCGTTCCCGGCAACGTCGGACAGCCGCGCGACCTCGGTCGGCACCACCTCGATCGACCGCTTCCTGCGCCCGGTCTGCTACCAGGACTTCCCTGCCGAGCTGCTGCCGCAAACGCTGGCCGACGGCAACCCGCTGGAACTGTGGCGTCGTCGCGATGGCGAACTCACGCGCGGTTAATCGTGTGACGCCGTCCTGAACGGATGCGCGCCTGGTGCCGAGATCGACACCAGGCCCGCATCGAAGGGAAGGGCGGTTGCAATCACAAAAAAAATGGCCGGGAATATTCCCGGCCATTTTTTTCGCCTGCGTGCTTCGTGAAAATCAGCTGTTCGCGTCGTTCGCTTCATTCGCGCGACGCAACCGCTCGCGGCTATTCGACAGATGCATGCGCATCGCCGCCCGCGCGCCTTCGGCGTCGTGCCGGCTGATTGCCTCGAGGATGCTTTCATGCTCGAGGTTCACGAGCGACAGATATGCATCTGGATCGGCGCGCGCGATGCCGGCCGAGTCGAGCCGGTTGCGCGGAATCAGTGCGCTGCCCATCTGCGACAGGATGTCGACGAAATAGCGGTTGCCGGTTGCGCGCGCGACCGAGATGTGGAACTGCAGGTCGGCCTCCACGCTGTCGAGTCCGTTGTGACGCGTGGCCTCGATCGCGTCGAGCGCGGTACGCATGTGCGCGAGGTCGTCCGGCTTCGCGCGTTGCGCGGCAAGACCGGCGCATTCGGTTTCGAGGCTGATGCGCAGCTCCAGAATGGACAGCACGTCGCGCAGCGTGGTGGCGGGCACCATGTCGATGCCGAGCTTTTCGCGCTGCGGCTCGAGCACGAAGCTGCCGATACCGTGCCGCGTCTCGATGATTTTGCCTGCCTGCAGGCGGGAGATTGCCTCGCGGATCACCGTACGGCTCACGCTGAGCGTGTTCATCAGCTGCGATTCGGTCGGGAGTTTGTCGCCCGGCTTCAGCACGCTGGCCGCGATCTGCTCGGTGACGTAATTGACGACGAACTCGGCAAGATTGCGAGCGCGTCGTGGCGGTGCCGCGGATGCTAGTGGTGTAGCCATCGAAAACGCTCCTTGTTTGAAAAATCGCGGGGAATCCTGCATTTTTATTATATCGTCGTCTGACGACTGATTATATAAGCGCCGGATCGAATTCGGCGCGATTGTCACGTATAGCGGCGGATGCCCGCAGTTTGGCGCCTCAGTGCGCATGGCTCGCGCGAGGCGCCAGGCGTCCGCCGCCCGGAAGTACGATAACCGGAACGATAACTGAGCCTATAACGGCCTCACGCCGAACGCAACTCGACTCGCCGGATATCCTTGACGATCACCAGATAGCTGATCACCGTCATCAGGGCGTTCGCGCCGACGAACACCAACGCGCCATTGAACGAGCCCGAGCGCGCGACCAGATAACCGATCACGATCGGCGTCACGATGCCGGCGATGTTGCCGAACATATTGAAGATCGCGCCGGACAGACCGAGCGCTTCCTTCGGCGCCGTATCGGCGACGACGGCCCAGCCGAGCGCGCCGATGCCCTTGCCGAAGAACGCGAGCGACATCAGCGCGACGACGATCCAGTCGGTCGACACGTAGTTGCAGCCGATGATGCAGGTCGACAGCAGCATGCCGCCGACGATCGGCACCTTGCGCGCGACGGTCAGCGACCAGCCGCGGCGGATCAACCCGTCCGACAGCACGCCGCCGAGCACGCCGCCGAGAAAGCCGCAGATCGCCGGCAGCGAGGCCACGAGGCCCGCCTTCAGGATCGTCATGCCGCGCGCCTGCACGAGGTAGATCGGAAACCACGTCAGGAAGAAGTAGGTCAGCACGTTGATGCAGTACTGCGCGAGATAGACGCCGAGCAGCATGCGGTTACCGAGCAACTGACGCACGAGCGTCCAGCCGCCGGTCTTCGAGACGTCGTCCGGACGCGTCTTGCGCGCACCGCTGACGAGGCCGCCGCCTTGCTCGATGTACGCGAGCTCGGCGCGCGATACGCCCGGGTGATCGGCGGGATTCTTCATGACCTTCAGCCACGTCAGCGCGAGCAGCAGCCCGACCACGCCCATCACGACGTAGACCGTCTCCCAGCCGAACGCATGCGTGAGCCACGCCATCAGCGGCGTGAACACGACCGCGGCGAAGTATTGCGCGGCGTTGAAGATCGCCGACGCGGTGCCGCGCTCGTTGGTCGGGAACCAGCTCGCGACCACCTTCGCGTTCGCCGGAAACGCCGGCGACTCCGCCGCGCCCATCACGAAGCGCAGCACGAACAGCGCGGTGATCGCCGCACCGGCGCTGCCGAGCAGGCCGACCGAGCTTTGCAGCAGCGTGAACAGCGACCACAGGAAGATGCTCGCCGCGTACACGCGGCGCGCGCCGAAACGGTCGAGCAGCCAGCCGGCCGGCAGTTGCGACAGCACGTAGGCCCAGCTGAATGCGGAAAAGATATAGCCCATGCGAATCGCGTCGAGGCTGAACGCGGTGCGCATCGCGGAACCGGTGACGGACAGCGTCGCGCGGTCGGCATAGTTGAGGGTGGTGATCACGAAGATAAGCGCCAGAATCCCGTAGCGGACCTTGGTGCGTGCCGCGCTAGAGGCGGCGTCGGTGGAACTGGCCGTGCGGCTCAAGTCCATGGGTCATCTCCTGTATTGTTGGGCGAAGTGTGGTCTCTACGCCGGGCGGTCCGCAGACCACCTGCCTGTCGCGCAAATGCACGAACGCCCGGCAACGTTGCCGTGCCGGGCGTTCGCAACGGGGCCGTCTATGCAGCCCTCGTCGATGAGGCTCGCGAGCTTCTTCGCTCGAAGCCCGACGCCGGTGCGTTACTGCGGTCCGAGCTTCTTGATCAGCGCGTCGAGCTGTTCCAGTTCTTCCGGCGTCAGGTCGGTCAGCGGTGCGCGCACCGGACCTGCGTCGTGGCCGACCAGCTTCGCGCCAGCCTTGACGATGCTGACCGCATAGCCTGCGCGGCGGTTGCGGATCTTCAGGTACGGCAGGAAGAATTCGTCGATCAGCTTGCCGGTCGTTGCGTGGTCGTCAGCGGCGATCGCGCGGTAGAACTCCATCGCCGTCTTCGGGATGAAGTTGAATACCGCCGACGAGTACACCGGCACGCCCAGCGCCTTGTACGCGGCAGCGTAGACTTCCGCAGTCGGCAGGCCGCCGAGGTACGAGAAGCGCTCGCCGAGGCGGCGGCGGATCGTCACCATGTTTTCGATCTCGCCCACGCCGTCCTTGAAGCCGATCAGGTTCGGGCAACGGTCGGCCAGACGCTCGAGCATGTCGGCGTTGAGCTTCGAGTTCGCGCGGTTGTAAATGATCACGCCCATGCCCGGAACGGCCTTGCAGACCTCTTCGGCGTGCGCGGCGATACCGTCCTGGCTTGCTTCGGTCAGGTAGTGCGGCATCAGCAGGATGCCGTGCGCGCCGAGGCGCTGCGCTTCCTTCGCGTAGGCGATCGCCACGCGGGTCGGGCCGCCTGCGCCGGCGAGGATCGGTACCTTGCCCTTGCAGACTTCGACCGCGGTCTTGACGACTTGCGTGTAGTCGTCTTGCGTCAGCGAGAAGAATTCGCCCGTGCCGCCGGCGACGAACAGCGCCGAAGCGCCGTACGGAGCAAGCCATTCGAGGCGCTCTGCGTAAGTGTTGGCGCGGAAGTCGCCGTTAGCGTCGAAGTCGGTGACGGGGAAGGACAGGAGGCCTTCGGAAACGATCTGCTTGAGTTCCTGCGGTGTCGTCATGATCTAAATATCCAGGCGTCGGATGGGTCGTTAGTAGGATCCAACTAGTACGACAGACGTCGTACTAGTAGAAAATCTTGGAAAACAGATTTCTTATACGTCATCGTACAACAACGAATCTCGTAACTCAACGGGGTCTTCACGGCATAATGCTGTCTATAGGGTAAATACGGAACATCCGAGCAAACTCTAACGTTGTAGGATGACGTATGATTGCTGGCGAAGCAGGCCTATCACGCCTCAAGGATTGATCAATGGAACAAACTCCGCTCTACATCCGCGTTCATCCCAATGACAATGTCGCGATCGTCGTCAACGACGGCGGTTTGGGCGAGGGCGCGGTATTTGCCGATGGGCTCAGGCTGCGCGAGCGTGTGCCGCAGGGCCATAAGGTCGCGCTGGCCGATCTCGCCGAGGGCGACGAGGTCATCCGCTATAACGTCGTGATCGGTTATGCGCTGAAGCCGCTGCCGAAGGGCAGCTGGATCAACGAGCACGTGATCCGCATGCCGAGCCCGCCGGGACTCGAAGACCTGCCGATCGCCACGACCAGGGCGCCGGACATGCCGCCGCTCGAAGGCTACACGTTCGAGGGCTACCGTAACTCGGATGGCTCGGTGGGCACGCGCAACATCCTCGCGATCACGACCACCGTGCAGTGCGTCGCCGACGTCGTGCAACACGCGGTCACGCGCATCAAGGCCGAGCTGCTGCCGAAATATCCGAATGTCGACGATGTCGTGAGCCTCGGCCACACCTACGGCTGCGGCGTCGCGATCGACGCGCCCGACGCGATGGTGCCAATCCGCACCGTGCGCAACATCGCGCTGAACCCGAACTTCGGCGGCGAAGTGATGATGGTGAGCCTCGGCTGCGAGAAGCTGCAGCCCGAGCGTCTGATGCCGCCGGGTACGATCCCGATCGCCGCGGCAGCGTTGGTCGACGACGTCGCCGACATCGGCGATGTCGCGCTGGACCAGAACGGCGACGTCGTGGTGCTGCAGGACGAATCGCACGTCGGCTTCCAGTCGATGATCACGTCGATCATGAGGATGGCCGAAGGGCATCTGAAGCGCCTGAACAACCGTCGTCGCGAGACCTGTCCGGCGTCGGATCTGGTGATCGGCGTGCAGTGCGGCGGCAGCGACGCGTTCTCGGGCCTGACCGCGAACCCGGCCGTCGGCTTCGCGACCGACCTGCTGGTGCGCGCCGGGGCGACCGTGATGTTCTCGGAAGTCACCGAAGTGCGCGACGGCGTCGATCAGCTGACCGCGCGCGCGGCCAACGCGGACGTCGCGGCGGCGATCATCCGCGAGATGCAGTGGTACGACGATTACCTGAAGCGGGGCGGCGCGGACCGCAGTGCGAACACGACGCCCGGCAACAAGAAGGGCGGCCTGTCGAACATCGTCGAAAAGGCGATGGGCTCGATCATCAAGTCGGGCAACTCGGCGATCTCCGGCGTGCTGTCGCCCGGCGAGAAGGTCAATCAGAAGGGCCTGATCTACGCGGCGACGCCGGCCAGCGACTTCATCTGCGGCACGCTGCAGGTTGCGTCGGGCATCACGCTGCACGTGTTCACGACCGGCCGCGGCACGCCGTACAGCCTCGCCGAAGTGCCAGTCATCAAGGTGGCGACGCGTTCGGACCTCGCGCGTCGCTGGCATGATCTGATGGACATCAACGCCGGCACGATCGCGACCGGCCAGTCCAGCATCGAGGAGGTGGGCTGGGAACTGTTCCGCCTGATGCTCGATGTCGCGAGCGGCCGCAAGGAAACCTGCGCGGAGAAGCTCGGGCTGCACAATGCGTTGACCCTCTTCAACCCGGCGCCGGTGACCTGATCAGGCAACCCGCACCATCCAATCTCAGGCGAGCGCCGGTCCAAACGGCGCTCGCTTTTCCGTTCAGAACACCCGACCGCAATCACAACAGCAAAGAGACATGACCGATTTGAACGTTGACCGCTCCGCGGCAAAGAAACCCTTCCGCCGTCTGCTGCTCACTGGCGCCGCGGGCAACCTCGGCAAGCAACTGCGTCCCGCGCTCGCGCAGTGGGCCGACATCGTGCGCGTATCCGATATCGCGCCGCTCGGCGAAGTCGCCGCGCACGAGGAAGCCGCCGTCGTCGATCTCGCCGATGCAGCGGCCGTGCACGCGCTGCTCGAAGGCGTGGACGCGGTGGTGCATCTCGGCGGCATTTCCGTCGAAGCGCCGTTCGAAGACATCCTCGAAGCGAATATCCGCGGCCTGTACAACGTGTACTCGTCGGCGCAAAAGCACGGCGTGAAGCGCATCGTCTACGCGAGTTCGAATCACGCGGTGGGTTTCCATCCGGTGACGTCGGTGCTCGGCACCGACGCGCCGCTGCGTCCGGACGGCATGTATGGCGTGTCGAAGTGCTTCGGCGAATCGCTGTCGCGCTACTACTTCGACCGCTTCGGCCTCGAAACCGTGTGTCTGCGGATCGGCTCGTCGTTCGAGCAGCCGAAGACCGCGCGCATGCTCGTCACGTATCTGAGCTACCGCGACTTCATCGAGCTCGTGCGCTGCTCGCTGTTCACGAACCGCGTCGGCCACGCGATCATTTACGGCGTGTCGAACAACCGCACCGCGTGGGTCGACAACACGAACGCCGCGTTCCTCGGCTACCGTCCGCAAGACAGCTCGGCGCAGTTCGAACACCTGTTCCCGCCGAGCGCCCCCGACGCGCGCTTCGACGACCCGACCCAGCTGTACCAGGGCGGCCCGTTCGTGCTCGCCGGTCCGATGGAGCCGAAGCGGGAGCCTAAAAGATGAGCGCAAATCCGCAAGTGGAACGCTTCGAAGCGGCCGGTCCGTTGCCCGCGGCCACCGGTGAAAGCCCGGTCTGGCGCGCGGCCGAGCAGGCGTTGTACTGGGTCGATATTCCGGCGAGGAAAATCGTGCGCGGCTCGCTCGAAACTGGCAAGCGCACCGAATGGCTACTGCCGGAGCAGGTTGCCTGTATCGCGTTCGATCACGCTGGCACCGTGCTCGTCGGCTGCGAGACCGGCTTGTTCGCGGTCACGCTCGCCGACGCGTCGAATGCGCGGGGCGGCGAGCTGCTGACAGCGTCGCTGCGCAAGCTCGCGGCGCCTGAATTCCCGCATCGCGGCATGCGTTTCAATGACGGCCGTTGCGATAGGCAAGGGCGCTTCTGGGCCGGCACCATGGTGATGGACATGGCGGCGGCAATCCCGGGCGGCGCGCTGTACCGCTTCGATGAGAAGGGCGTGCTGTCGGCGCCGGTCGTCGATTCGCTGATCACGCAGAACGGCCTCGGCTGGTCGCCGGACGGCACGACGATGTATCTGTCGGACTCGCATCCGCTGCGCCGGCTGATCTGGGCGTTCGACTACGACGTCGACACCGGCGAGCCGCGCAACCGCCGCGTGTTCGCCGATCTGCATCACTATTCGGGCCGTCCGGACGGCGCGGCGGTCGATGCGGACGGCTGCTACTGGATTTGCGCGAACGACGCCGGTCTGCTGCTGCGTTTCACGCCGCAGGGCAAGCTCGACCGGCAGATTCCGGTGCCGGCCATCAAGCCTGCGATGTGCGCATTCGGCGGCCGGGATCTGGATACGCTGTTCGTCACGTCGATCCGCCCGGCCAACGGCGCGAGCGAGCACGACGGCCATGTGTTCGCGCTGCGGCCAGGCGTGAGCGGGCTGCCTGAGCCCGAATTCGCGGGCCAACTGTAATCTTGCTTACATGAGGCATGCGCCGGGACGAACTTTTTCTCCCGGCGTTTTCATTTTTGGGGACGTTCGTGTGGCCCTTTATTCGTCACTCGTCATACAACATTTGACGGGAAGACCATCTTCCCGCATCTTTGTCCGGCAAAAATACAACAATTCCGGAGACCGATGCCAATTCGCTCTCATTCGGCGCCGGACGGCGCGGGGCTTGGCGGCGTGCGATGCCGGTCATAGGTGCCAGCGCTCTTCTTGATCCGGGTAAATACCGTCTGTACAAGTTAAAACCCCTTTTATAGACTTCGTATGTCGTCGTACAACATATAAGTGCAAACAAACGGCTTTCTGTGTTTGTGTGACAAGTGCAATTTGGTAGGTTTTCAGGTCAGCCGTGCGGCTTTGGTCGATGCCGCATGCATGTCGGAAGCCGGCCGGCGTGATTGAAATAAGTAGTCGAGTTGTCGATTGGAGTGCTGGGTCAACTGTGCCGGGGAAGTTGCACAGCCAGTACGGCCAGCGCCCGCACCTGCGAAGGCGGCGGGCGCGAAGCCGGAGACGCGTCAAAACCATGTCACATCCGCTGTCGCTGGGATGGTCCATTTTTCAAGGAATGTCACGATGAACAAGAAGTTTGCCTCTTCCCGTGTTTCGATGATCGTCGCAGCCGCGGCGTTGGCGTTCAGCACGATGTCGGCTGAAGCACGCGTGTTCCGCGTTGCCGATGTGCACGGCGACACCTTCCCGACCAATATGGCCGTGAAGTACATGGGCGAGCAGATCAGCAAGGCGACCGACGGCAAGGACTCCGTGAAGGTGTTCGGCAACAGCGCGCTCGGCTCGGAAAACGACACGATCGACCAGGTTCGTATCGGTGCGCTCGACATGACGCGCGCGAATGGTGCTGCGTTCAACGAAATCGTTCCGGAATCGATGATCCCGTCGCTGCCGTTCCTGTTCCGCGACGTCGATCACTTCCGCAAGGTCATGTACGGTCCGGAAGGCCAGAAGATCCTCGACGCGTTCACCGCGAAGGGCATGATCGCGCTGACGTTCTACGAGAGCGGCGCACGCTCGATGTACGCGAAGAAGGCAATCAAGTCGCCGGCTGACATGAAGGGCCTGAAGGTTCGCGTGCAGCCGTCGGACCTGATGGTCGACGAAATCAAGGCAATGGGCGGCACGCCGACGCCGATGCCGTTCTCGGAAGTCTATACGGGCCTGAAGACCGGCCTCGTCGACGGCGCCGAAAACAACATCCCGTCGTACGAAGAAACCAAGCACTTCGAAGTCGCTCAGGTCTACTCGGAAACCCAGCATTCGATGACCCCCGAAGTGCTGGTGTTCTCGAAGAAGGTGTGGGACACGCTGTCGCCACAAGAGCAGCAGATCATCAAGAAGGCCGCGGCTGACTCGGTGCCGTACTACCAGAAGCTGTGGACCGCGCGTGAAGCCGACGCGCAGAAGACCGTCACGAAGGGCGGCGCAACGGTGGTCGCGGCTTCGCAGATCGACCGTGCGGCTTTCGTGAAGGTGATGCAGCCTGTGTGGACGAAGTACGAAAAGACCCCGCAGATGAAGCAGATCGTCGACGAGATCCAGGCAATCAAGTAAGTCTCGCGTCCCGGGCGCAATCAGCAATAGCAACGTTTGTCGCAGCAGCGGCGTGAATGGTCCGCGAGGAAACTCGCGAGACATTCCGCCGCGCAGTTTCGCGCGCGCGGATCGCGTCGGGACGGCTGAATTTCAAGCACAGGTCGGACGTAAGCAAGGACAGGATCATGAGTTTCCTGAAACGCCCAAATGATTTTCTTTTTCGCGTGCTGCTGGTCGTGGCGTCGGTCAGCCTCGCCGCACTTTGCCTGCTCGTGATTTATAGCGTGGTGATGCGCTACGTGTTTAGCGACGCACCCGATTACGTCGAGCCCATCGCATTGTTGCTGGTGATCCTGATCGCGATGTTCGGCGCCGCATTGAAGGTTCGCGAGGGCGGTCACATCGGACTCGACTCGCTCGTCAAGAAATTGCCCGAGAAGGGCCAGGTGATCGCGAAAGGGATTCAGCACCTCTGCCTGATTGCTTTCGCGGTGGCCGTTTTCGTCGGTTGCTTCGAGATGGCCGAAACCACGATGGGCGACCGCATTCCGATCATCGGCGTGCCGGAAGGCGTGCGCTACTGCATCCCGATCTTCGCGAGCGTGTGCATCGCGTCGTTTTCGATCGAGCATCTGCTCGAGCTCTTTGCCGGGAAACGGGAAGAGCCAGCGCTCGAACTCTCCGCCACGGAATAAAAGCAGAGCCATCATGGAACTTGCCCTCCTTACCGTCAGTTTTCTGGTTTTCCTCTTTCTAGGGGTTCCGGTTTCATTCGCGCTGGGCCTGTCCTGCGTCCTGACGTATCTGTTCGAAGGTCTGCCGACCGCGACCGCGATGCAGTCGATGATTTCCGGCATGAACGGTTTCTCGTTCCTCGCGGTGCCGTTCTTCATCTTCTCCGGCGAGTTGATGCTCCACGGCGGCATCGCCGACCGCATCCTGCGCTTCGCGCAGGCCACGGTCGGCCATTTCCGCGGCGGCCTCGGCATGGCCAATGTGGTCGCCTGTACGCTGTTCGGCGGCGTGTCGGGTTCGCCGACCGCGGATACGTCGGCAATGGGCGGCGTGGTGATCCCGCTGATGAAGCGCGAAGGCTATAGCGCCGCATACGCGGTCAACGTGACCACGCACTCGTCGCTCGCCGGCGCGCTGATGCCGACGTCGACCAACATGATCATCTACGCGTTCGCGGCGCAAGGCGTAAGCGGCGTGCTGAACGGCAAGCAGATGAGCGGCGTGTCGATCGGCGATCTGCTGTTCTCGGGTCTGTTGCCGGTGCTTTGGGTGATGGGCCTCGTGCTGATCGCCGCTTACTGGCAGGCCGTCAAGTTCGGCTATCCGCGCCGTCCCGACGGTTCGACCCAATTACAGCGTTTCCCGGGCTGGATGGCGGTGCTGCGTACGTTCATCGGCGCGGTGCCAGGTCTGATGGTCATCGCGATCATTCTGTTCTGCGTGGCGCGCGGTATCGCCACTGCGACAGAGGCGGCCGCGATCGCCGTGGGTTATTCGCTGATATTGACCATCGTCGTATATCGCACGCTGACGCTGAAGAAGCTCGGCCATGCGCTCGGCAAGGCCGCGAAAACGACCGGCGTGGTGCTGCTGCTGATCGGCGTGTCGAACATGCTGCGCTTCCAGATGGCCTATCTGGAGATCCCGGACGCGATCGAACGCATGCTCGACGGCGCGACCTCGCTGCCGTGGCTGATGTTGTTGTACATCAACGTGATTCAGGTGTTCCTCGGTACGTTCGTCGACATGGCGGCGCACATCCTGATCACGACCCCGCTGTTCCTGCCGATGGCGATGCACAACGGCGTGGGCCCGGTTCAGTTCGGCATCATGATCCTGCTGAACTGCGCCTTGGGTCTCGTGCATCCGCCGATTGGCTCGGTGCAGTTCATTGGTTGCGCAATTGGCAATGTGTCGATAGGGGAAACTACTAAGGTGGCGTGGCCGTATTACCTCGCTATCTTCTCGGCCATCAATATTGTCACTTACGTACCGTGGTTCTCGACGTGGTTGCCGAGCGTCATCAACGGTCATCCGGTGTTCTGATTCAAATAAAACGTCTTACCCACACTCTGCGGCGCTTGCATAGCGCTGCTTCAAAAAGTTTTTAACAGAGGAGTAGAAATGAAAAAGACTCTCGTGGCTTCGGCAGTGGCGTTGGTCGCGCTTGGTGCACATGCTCAAAGCAGCGTGACGCTCTACGGTATCGTCGATGCTGGGTTGGGCTGGCAGAACAGCTCGACGTCGTTGAGCGCACTGGGATCGTCGAAGCCCTCGCCCGGTGGTGCTTCGAAAGTCCAAATGATCAACGGCGTCTGGGCTGGCAGCCGTTTCGGCCTGAAGGGCTCGGAAGATCTGGGCGGCGGCACGAAGGCAATTTTCCAGTTGGAACAAGGCTTTAACAGCGCAACCGGCGCGCAAGGCGTGTCGGGTCTGGCATTCAACCGCCAGGCATGGGTGGGTATGACGAACGGCCAGTTCGGTACGCTGACGGCCGGCCGCCAGTACACCTCGTACTACACGCTGCTGTCGCCGTATAGCCCGACCACGTGGCTGACCGGTTTTTACGGCGCGCACCCGGGTGATATCGACTCGCTGGATACGCTGTACCGCTCGAACAACTCGCTGGTCTATACGTCGCCGAGCTTTGGCGGCCTGACGGTCAGCGGTTCGTACTCGCTGGGCGGCAACGCAGGCAGCTTCGCCGCTGGCCAGGTTTGGAGCGTGGCAGCACAGTACCTGAACGGCCCGGTCGGCATCGCAGCAGGTATCCAGCGTATCGACAATGCGGGCATCTTCACCCCCGCCACCGCCACGGCCGCAGCCAGCACGAACTGGAATTCGGCGATGTCGAACAACGGCGCACAGCCGGCGGTCTCGGCAATCAACAACGGCTTCCAGACCGCAGCGAAGCAGCAGCGCGTCGCAGTGACGGGCGGCTACGCGTTCACCTCGGCGTTGGACGTTTCGTTCGCATACTCGAACGTTCAATACGCTGCGGGTTCGGGCTCGTTGTTCCACGGCACCCAAATCTGGAACACGGGTGGCGCAGTGCTGCACTGGAAGCCGATCTCGGTGCTGGACCTGGCCGCTGGCTATAGCTACACCCGTGCAACGTCGTCGAACGGCATTTCGGACACGGCTAGCTACAACCAGTTCAACCTGTCGCAGTACTACACCCTGTCCAAGCGCACCGGTCTGTACGCGCTGGAAGCCTATCAGCGTGCTAACGGCAAGACGCTGGCAGGCGACGGCAAGACGATCATCAACGCACAAGCAAGCATTGGTGACGGTCAGAACAGCGCGCCGGCATCGTCGCGCAGCCAGGTCGCTGTCGGCGTTGGTATCATCCACAAGTTCTAAACAGTTACTGAATACGTGGCGGCACGTTGTTTTGCCGCCACATCGACGCGATTTTTTTCGCGTTGTAAGCCTCGAAAGCTGCGCACCTCACGTGCGCAGCTTTTTTTTCGATGCCTCGTTTTATGCATCGAAGCGCTGGTCTCGCCAGCGCTTTTCCGGGTCGATCAGGCCTCCGACCACAAACGCCCACCCGTCGCCCAGTTTTCGCGCTTCACGTCGGTCAGGATGATGTCGACCGAGTTCGGCTCGACGCCGAGCGACTCGCAGGTGGCTTTCGTGATCGCTTCGACGAACTGGCGTTTCTGTTCCAGCGTACGGCCTTCGAAGAGTTCGATATGAAACGTGGGCATGACGTTGCTCCGTGGGGTGGAGAGTTGGGACTGGAACGAAGCGGACCGGCTCGGGCGTTCAGGCGCGATAGCCGCGATCGAGTCGATCGAGCTTGCGCAGCAGCGCGGGCCATTCGAGCGCGCCTTCGATCGCGCCGCCATCGTAGAGCTGCTCCGCCGTGCGCGCGGCGACCGCGTCGCTCGGCACGACCAGCGGCGCGCCGCAGCTTTGCGCCTGAATCTGGATTTCACAGGCTTTCAGCAGCGTCGCCATCAGCACATAAGCTTCGGCAACCGTGCGTCCGAGCGTCAGCGTGCCGTGATTGCGCAGCAGCATCGCGGGGTGATCGGCGAGATGCGCGACGAGGCGCTCGCCTTCGGCCGGCGTGAACGCGAGGCCTTCGTAGTCGTGATATGCAAGCTGGCCGTAAAAGCGCAGCGCGTGCTGCGACGCCGGCAGCAATCCTTCCGGCTGCGCGGACACGGCCACGCCCGCGGTGTTATGCAGATGCATCACACAGAACGCGTCGTCGCGCGCTGCATGCACGGCCGCGTGCAGCGCGAAGCCGGTGGCGTTCACCGGATGTTCGCTGGCGCCGACGATATTGCCCGCGATGTGGATTTTCACGAGATTCGACGCGCATACCTCATCGAACGCGAGGCCGAACGGATTGATCAGGAAGTGGCCTGGTTCGCCAGGCACGCTTGCGGAGATGTGTGTGTAGATCAGATCGTCCCAGCCGTTGAGCGCGGCGAGACGATAGGCGGCGGCCAGATCGATGCGGGTTTGCTGTTCCGCTTCCGACAGCGGACCGGACTCCGCGATGCGGCCAGCGGGTGAGTGGGCGAATGACATATCTATCTCCTGTCGGCCGGAGTGAGTGTTTCAGCACTGACTTCGGCGCCATGCGATTGATCGCCAAGGCAAGAAGGTTGCTGAATGCGAGGCCGCGCGACGCGGGAACCGGCTTGGGATGCTACCGCACAATGCCGCGCCGTTGGCGACAGCGCACGCCCCATTCTTGCGTTACGCGCTGCGGTGCCCGAGCGACTGGATGGTCCATGTTGCGAGCACGAACGGCGCGGTCATCGTAAGCCAACCGCAATGCAGCGCGGCCGCTTGCAACAGCACCGACATCGCGATGCCGCCGAGCGTCGCCGCGTAGCCCGAGTCGGCTAGGGCGAGCGCGGTCAGTGCACCGTTGAACCCCCACAGGCCGGCGTCGAATGAAGCAACGCTCGCGCCGAGCAACAGGTGTGCCGCGCTCGCCAATGTCGCGCCGCCCAGCGCATAGAGCGCGTGTTTGCGCGAGGCGGCGGCAATCCCGAACAGCACCAGTACACCCGCCGCGGCGGCGTGCATCGGCTGCGGGTTCGGAGTCACGACAAACCGCGAGCATAGGCGAGCGGCCAACACTCAGGCATCTCGCGCGTTGATACTGGCTATTTGCCGGCCGTAAGCGCCTGGGTCGGGATTGACTCGCGCGCGCACTTTCGCGCTACGATGAAAGGCCGGCGCGCCCACTGCGCCGTTTCGCGAGGAGACGCCGATGCGTGAATTACGATGGGCCTCGGAAGAGGGCGACGGCATCGAACATCTGGTATTCGATGCGCGCGACGACGGCTTCGCCGTGGAAAGCGTCGTGATCGGGCAGCGCTATGGCAAGGCGTACGGGCTGCATTACGCGGTGCGCTGCGACGCACGTTGGCGCACGCGCTATGCGCACCTGAAGATCGTCGGCGGCGGCGAGCTGGAACTGCATGGCGATGGCGAAGGCCATTGGCACGACGGGCACGGCCTCGCGCTGAGTGCGATCGAGGGCTGTATCGATATCGATATCGCCGCGACGCCGTACACCAATACGTTGCCGATCCGCCGGCTGCAACTGGCCGAGGGCGAACGTCGACCGATCGAAGTCGCGTACATCTCGACGCCGGACTTGCAGGTTACGCGCGCCGAGCAGGCATACACGTGCATCGAGTTGAATGGCGAGTACCGCTACGAAGGCATTTTTCGCGAGTTCACCGCCAACATGCGCGTGGATAGCGATGGCCTCGTGATCGACTATCCGACCTTGTTCGCGCGTTTGCCGCGCGCCCGTTAGGTTTAGCCTTCGGCGTCGCGGTTGCTAGGCCGCGCCGTGCGCGCGGCGGACTACCCGTGCGTGCCGCCTGCCGCGTTTGAAACGTCGTCGGGCCCGGTCGATGCGCCGCGGCCGAGCGTGCGTTGCATCAGTGTGGTGTCGAGCCAGCGGCCGTGCTTGTAGCCGACCGCCTTCAACGTGCCGGTCAGCTCGAAGCCAAGCTGCGTATGTAACGACAACGAGCCGCCGCTGCCGCCATCGGCGATCACCGCGATCATCTGACGCCACGGTCCGGTCTCGCAACGATCGATCAGCGCCTGCAGCAACAAGCGTCCGATGCCGCGTCCGCGATATGCGTCGTTCACGTAGATCGAGTCTTCGATCGTGTTGCGATAGGCGGCGCGCGGGCGATACGGCGTCGCATAGCAATAGCCGGCGACCTCGCCGTCGATCTCCGCGACCATATACGGCAGTCCGTGGCTGCGCACGCTTGCGAGCCGCGTGCGCAGCTCGTCGACGGACGGCGGGGTTTCCTCGAACGACGCGACACCGGTCAGCACGTGATGCGCATAGATCGCCTGGATCGCGGGGAGGTCGGCTTCGGTGGCGTCGCGGATCAGCGGGGCGTCGAGCCGAGGGCGGGTTGAACTCATGCGTGGTCCGGTCGTGGCAGGCTCAGTTTGGTGGAAGCCTTCACTATGCCTGTGGCCGGCGCGGATTTGAAGCGGGTCAAAGATCGAATTGGTCGAACTCGCTCTGCAACTCGCGATTGCGCGCCACGCGTTCGTCGATAGCCGGTCCGCGCCGTTCGACGACCGCCGAGATCAGCAGGTTGAACAGGCACGTTAGCGGCGCGAGCGAATCCCAGAACTGACCGACGTCGGTCTTCACCTGCAGCAGGTCGCCGTCGAAATCGCGCGCCCACGGACAATAGATATCGGTGACGAGCGCGAACGGCAGACCGCGTTGCGAGGCCGCCTGGCAATAGCGTCGCGCGATCGTCGAATAGGCGCGCGTGTCGGTGACGATCAGATACGGCGTGCTGAACTCCGAGTTCAACGAATCGACGTAGGAACCCGACATGCCATCCGAATAAAACACGCGCGGGCGGATGTATTCGAGGTAGCTGTAAAACGCGTTGCTGATACCGCGCGTCGACTGGATGCCGAGGATATAGACCGCATCGGCGTTCGCGATGCGCTCGGCGACGCGCGCGAAGGCCGGCGAGCGCGCGAGTTCGTACACGTGCTGGATCGCGCCGATCTCGAGCTCGAGCGATTGGGCTAGCGCCGCGTCGCGCGGCGAAGCGCCGTCAGCGACGCACGGTTCATGCGGCTCACGGGTTTGGGTGCTGTCGCTCGGTCCACGGCGGAACGCGTCGAGCCGGTCCGTAATCAGCCAGGGCCGCTGCTGCGTGCCGCGCAGCTCGCGTTTCAGATCGTCGAGATTGCGATAGCCGACGCTGCGCAAAAAGCGGCCGACCGAAATGCCGCTGGTGCCGGCTTGCTGCGCGATCTGGTCGGCGGTCTCGAGGCCGAGCCGGTCGAGGTTCGCGAGCATGTAGCTGGCGACGCGTTTCGATGTCGGCGTGAGTTCGGCAAAACGGGCTTCGACGGTTTGGGCAAAAGCAGTCGTCATCGTCAGTCGCGGCGCAAGGCGCTGGTTGTGCCAATCTGCGAAATGATGACATATCGACCCACGACTCGCGCAATTCGATCCTGAAAAAAACTGTTTGCCGTTCGCTGGTCGAGCCGCGTCAGGCCGCCCGCCGCGCCGGCGCCGCGCGCGAAAAATGCCGCGCACCCGCCACGCATGCGACCACGATCACGGTGACGATGATCATCGACGGCGGGACCTGTTCGTGCAGCAGCACGCCGGCGAGCAGAAGCCCGAAAAACGGCTGCAGCAACTGCAGTTGACCGACCGCCGCGATACCGCCGAGCGCGAGTCCGCGGTACCAGAATACGAAGCCGATCAGCATGCTGAACAGCGACACATACGCGAGTCCCCACAGCGCGGCGGCGCCGACACCGTCGAACGACACGGGGCGCGTCCACCAGGCGAGCGGCAGCATCAATGGCAGCGACAGCACGAGCGCCCACGAAATCACCTGCCAGCCGCCCAGGTGACGCGACAGCCGCGCGCCTTCCGCGTAACCGAGCCCGCACACGATGATCGCCGCGAGCATCAGCGCGTCGCCGAGCGGCGACGCGTCGATGCCGTGCCGCAACGCGAACGCGGCCACCGCCGCGCTGCCGAGCGCCGAGAACAGCCAGAACGCCGGCTGCGGCCGCTCGCCGCCGCGCAGAACGCCGAAGATCGCGGTGGCGAGCGGCAGCAAACCGATGAACACGACCGCATGCGCAGCGCTCACATGCCGCAGCGCCAGCGCGGTCAGCAACGGAAAGCCGACCACGACGCCGAGCGCGACCACCACGAGCGGCAGCAGATGGCGGCGCTGCGGCCGCGTCTCGCGGAACACCAGCAACAATAGAAGACCGAGAACGCCCGCGATCGTCGCGCGCGCCACGGTCAGAAACACCGGATCGAGTCCCTGCACGGCAAGCCGCGTGGCCGGCAGCGAGCCGCTGAAAATCAGCACGCCTGCGAAACCGCTGAGCCAGCCGTTGGTGGTCTTGTCCATTGCGTACATCCCTGCGCTCAAAGAGTCACATGATGCGCGCCGCCGCCGTAAACGTTAAGCTACAGATCAGTACAGTTCGCACAAACTGTACCGAACATGGAGCAGTACAGATGGCGGGAAGCGACAGCAACGAGACGGTGCCGGGCACGCGCGTCGGCCTCGTGATGGACAATCTGCGCGAGCGCATCGCGAGCCGCTCGCTGATGCCGGGCGCGCGCGTGCCGTCGATTCGCGCGATGACCGACACGCTCGGCGTGTCGAAATCGACCGTGGTGGAAGCCTACGACCGTCTCGTCGCGGAAGGGGTGATCGTCGCGCGGCGCGGCTCAGGGTTCTTCGTGTCGGGCCATGCGCCGCCGCTCGCGCTCGCCGATCTCGGGCCGCGGCTCGATCGCGAGGTCGATCCGCTGTGGCTCACGCGGCAGTCGCTGGAGACCGGCTCGAAAGCGCTGAAGCCCGGCTGCGGCTGGATGCCGGCTTCGTGGCTGCCGGAAGACGGCGTGCGGCGCGCGCTGCGTGCGGTCGCCCGTGATCCGCAGTCACTGCTCGCCGACTACGCGAGCCCGGCCGGCTTGGCGGCGCTGCGTCAGCAGCTTGCGTGGCGGCTCTCCGCGCACGGCGTCGATGCGCCGCCCGAGCAGATCCTGCTGACCGACGGCGGCACCCATGCGCTCGATCTCGTGTGCCGCTTCCTGCTCGAACCCGGCGACACGGTGTTGATCGACGATCCGTGCTACTTCAATTTTCAGGCGCTGCTGCGCGCGCATCGCGTGCGGATTGCGAGCGTGCCGTACACGCCGCAGGGACCGGATCTCGCAGCGTTCGAGCGCGTTCTGGTCGAGCAGCGTCCGCGGCTCTACGTGACCAACTCGGCGATCCACAACCCGACCGGCGCGACGCTCGCGCCAGCCGTCGCGCACAGGCTGCTGAAGCTCGCCGGCGAGCACGATCTGCTGATCGTCGAAGACGACATCTTCGCGGACTTCGAAGACGAACCTGCGCCGCGACTCGCCGCGTTCGACGGGCTCTCTCGCGTCGTGTCGATCGGCAGCTTTTCGAAGACGCTGTCGGCGGCGGTGCGCTGCGGTTATATCGCCGCGCGAGCCGAATGGGTCGAACCGCTGATCGATCTGAAGCTCGCGACGTCGTTCGGCAACGGCCAGCTAGCGGCGAGCGTCGTGCATCGGATGCTGGTCGACGGTACCTATCGGCGTCATCTCGAGGCGATGCGCGCGAAGCTGGCCGATGCGATGGGAGAGACCATCAGGCGTCTCGGCTATGCGGGCCTCGATATCTGGACACGGCCGCGCGCGGGCCTGTTCGTGTGGGCGCGCTTGCCCGAGGCGCTCGATGCCGCCGACATCGCCCGTCATGCGTTGACGGCGGGCGTCGTGCTCGCGCCGGGCAACGTGTTCAGCGCGTCGCAAGCGGCGGCGGGCTTTCTGCGTTTCAACGTGTCGCAATGCAATCGCCCGAAGGTGTACGAGGCGTTGCAACGGGCGATGGATGCGTGCGCGGTGTCGGCCGACGCGGCGCGCGAGCGCGTCTGAAACGAACCGAATCGAATCAGGCGCGCGCGGTCCTAGCTACGGCGTTATTTGCACAGCAGAAGCATCCGCTCCTGTTCCGAGCAGGGCGTGTGCGGTTTCGGCGCGGGTTGCGCGGCCGCCGCGCTCATCGCCGCGGTGCGGTTCGCGAGGCACGCGCGCAGGTGCTTTTCGACCGGACCGTAGTACTTCCATCCGCGTACGAGCGTCGGCAATTCGAGCTTCACCTGTTTCCATTTCGGATGACCGTGCTCCTGCAGATTGTCGAAGTTCGCGCACAACGAGTCGGCGAAATGATTCAGATTGCTGACGGTGTCGCGCAAGCCATAGTCGTAGGTGACCAGAAACGCTTTGACCGTGAGGCCCGGCACGTCTTCCTTCAGCCAGCCTGGGTAGCTGCTCTGACGGATCGTCGTCGGAAAGTAGGTCTGCTTTGCGCGGTTCGTCTCCGGCGCGTTGGGGTCGGCGGGCAGCAGACGCAGTTGTGACAGCAGGTCGGGCTTCATGCTGGTGAATAGATTCGCGGGTTGCCCGACCACGATGATCGCGACGTCGATTTTCTTCACGATCAGCGCGGCCAGCGCGTCCTCGTTGCTCAGATGCACGACGTTCTGCTCGGGAATCGGCTGGCCGAACATCAGGCGGTAGAGCGTCGTCGCCGACTGCGCGGTGCCGCTGCCCAGCAGGCCGACGCTGATGGTCTTGTCCTTGATGTCGGCGAGCGTTTTCAGCGGCGAATCCGCCCGCACGACGACGTTAATTTCCTCGTCGTAGAGCGGCATGATCAGTCGCAACGGCCGGATCGTCGTGCCCGCATCGGGATTGCCCGTGTTGGCCATGTCGATGAACGCCTGGTACACGTCGGACTGCACGAGCGCGAGCTTCACGCCGGGCTCGAAACGCATGCGCTGCACGTTCTCGGCCGAGCCTTTCGACGCCACCACTTCCAGGTCGATGCCGACCGGCTGGGCCACCCATTTCGACAGGTCGTTGCCGATCTGGATATAGGTGCCGCGCTCCGGCCCGGTGACGATCTTGTAGTGCGCCGGTTCCGCGCCGGCCAGCGAACATACGACCAGTACCACCAGCCCCAGCCAGCCCGCGAGAAGTCTCTTCAGCATGGTCATTCTACCTATCGGTCAGGTTGATCCCGCTTCACGCGTGGCGCGTGGAAGCACCAGTGATCCGGTTGCCATGTCATGTTCAAACTGCTGTCAGGGCCGCTCCGTCTGTTGCCGCTCAGAGGGCGAATGATTATGTGGGGATCGGCACAGACGGCGACCATTCGATCTGGTATGCGAAGCAATGTTTTTGCGCGACGGCGCAGTCGTTCGCGTCTCCGCGACCCTGAGCGGAGGGTTGCGTCGCGCTTGAGCGCTAGTTGCTCCGCGGCGTCGTGGTTCGTACGACGCCGGCGTTCGTTGCCGTCGCGGCAAGCGCGCCGTGCTCCAGCATGCCGGCGGGCAGCGGTACCTGCAGTTGCGCCTGCGCGAGCGGCGCGCCCGGTGCGGCGTCCGTTGCCGCATGCGGCGGAGTCAGCGGCGCCCAGCCGGTCTCGCGAATCACGCGCTCGAGGATCACTTTCGCCGCGTCGTTGCTGCTGTCGATCGCGAGCGCCTCGTTCGCGTGCTGACGCGCGCACGGCCACGACTGCTGCGCGACGCAGACCTGCGCGGCCTGCAGCGCGGTATCGCGACGCTGGACGAGCGGCCGCATCTGATCGGCCAGAACCTGCGCATCGCTGTTTCCCGGTTGTAACGTTTGTGCGGCCGCGAGAGCGGCCTGCGCGGCGGACAGGTCGTTGGCGCGGATCGCGGTCCTCGCGACCTGCAACGCCTGTGCGGCGTCGTGGAATGGCGTCGCGGGCCGCACGGGCGTCGCAGCGAGCGGCGGCGCGACAGGCGGCGCAGCCGGTGTCGCTGGAATGACGGGAACCGTGGGCACGACGGGCGCGGGCTTCGCCGCCAGTTCGCTCACGGGCGGAGGCGCAGGCCTGGCCGCGGCCGGCGCGTGTGCGGTCTGTGCCTGAGCCATCACCGGTGCGGACGCAAGCGGCGCGATCATGCCGGTCGTCGTGGTGCGGACATCCTGAGTGATCTGCTCGACGCCTTTATCTTCCGATTCGCCACCGTCGCTGAATAACGTATAAGCGATATACGCCAGGCCGATCGCGATGACCGCGCCGATCACGTATAGCACGCGCCAGATCGTCTGCGCAGTGTTGCGCGGCGCGTACATCGGATCTTCGTAAGGTGGGATAGCGGTGTCGGTCGAGACGAGCGCCGTGTGCATGATCGGCTCGCTCTGCAACAGAGATTCGGACGCCATCGCGGCCGAGGCGATGACGGGCTCATCCCGTGTGCCGAGCTCGTCGTCGAAGCGGGGCAGCGGCTTGTGCGTAGCGCTCGCGCGGCTGCCTGGAATACCGGTGCGGATGTGCGGATCGTCTTGCTCGAACGGATGCGCAGCGCCACAGTAGGGGCAGGCGTCGACTTGTCGGT
The DNA here is from genome assembly GCF_040965775.1 of Paraburkholderia sp. BR10954. Taxonomy (NCBI): domain Bacteria; kingdom Pseudomonadati; phylum Pseudomonadota; class Betaproteobacteria; order Burkholderiales; family Burkholderiaceae; genus Paraburkholderia; species Paraburkholderia sp. BR10954. Next base: position 64,025 of record NZ_JBFRCK010000022.1, on the reverse strand, counting down.
ACAGTGCGCCGCCGCAGCGTTTGCAGGGCGTGGGGAAACTTTGGCCGGTTGCTGTCTGGGTGGACATGCCGTGGACCCACCTTTGGAAAACGATGCCGTAAAGGCATGCTCCGGATCGTGTTGAGGCAGGAGCCTTGTCCGCGGAATCACGATCCACATGCGCCGGAGGTCGCGGAGACGTAGGCCGCGCCTGCGTTTCCACGGTTTCCAATATGTGATGTTTCACGGGGGACGTCAACGCGGTAGGCCCCTGGATTGTGTGCGCTACCGCTCATTCGGAGGTATGAAGAAACTTTGCCGTTACGCTCAAAAACGAATGTATGTGTCTGTTGTTTCACGACAAATGCACGGGCGCGCCCCATCTAGTGAGCGCGACAAAAAAACAACGAGGCCGACGCGCTGCGCGTGCGGCCTCGTGATCGCCCGGCTATTGGATGCTTGCCGGTAAGTGTTTGCATCAGCATCCGGATCAGGCGCAGAAGAACGCTCAGTGCCTGCGCAACGGATGATCCTTCAGCAGCCATGCCAGCGCGAAGGCGAGCACCACGACGCATGCGGCCGACAGATACACGGTATGCAACGCGCCAGCGAACGCATGCAGATAGTCATTGCGCAATGCTTCGGGTAGCTGATGAATCGCGGCGGGACCCAGGGCCTGCGGAAGTTCGGTATCGGGCGGGATCAGCTTTTCGAGGCGTGCGGCGAGTCCGTTCGAAAACACCGCGCCGAAACCGGCCACGCCGATCGAGCCGCCGATCGAGCGAAACAGCGTGACGCCCGACGTCGCCACCCCCATATGCTTGAACTCGACGGTGTTCTGGACCGCGAGGACCAGCACCTGCATCACCATGCCGAGGCCACAGCCGAGCAGGCCCATGTACAGATACATCACATGAATCGGCGTATCGATCTGCAGGCGCGCGAGCAGCAGCATCGCCACGGAGACGAGGAACGTGCCAATGATCGGGAACAGCCGATACTTGCCGATCTTGCTAATCAGACGGCCCGTCACCATCGACAGGATGAACAGCCCGCCCATCATCGGCAGCATCTGCATGCCGGCTTGCGACGGCGTGGAGGCCTTCACGACCTGCAGATAGAGCGGAATGAACGTAACGGAGCCGAACAGCGATACGCCGATGATGAAGCTCACGAGGCTGCTGATCAGAAACGTGCGCTGCTTGAACAGTCCGAGCGGCATGATCGGCTCGACCGCGCTGCGCTCTTCGTGAATGAAGCCCCAGATCGCTACGAGGCCCATGCCGAGCGTGAACCACAGTTGGGGCGAGGTCCACGGCAGGATCGTGCCGCCCTGGCTCGTGAACAGGATGATGCAGGTCAGCGCGCCGGCGAGAAAAGCGGCGCCCATGTAGTCGATCGTGTGCTTGACGTGGCGCACGTGCGGTTTGAACACCGCGCCGATCACGATCAGCGACAGGATGCCAAGCGGCAGGTTGATGTAGAAGATCCAACGCCAGGTCAGATGCTCGACCAGAAAGCCGCCGAGCAACGGACCGATGACGGTGGCGAGACCGAAGATGCCGCCGAACACGCCCTGATAGCGGCCGCGCTCAGCGGGCGGAATCACGTCCGCGATCGCCGCCATCGTCACGACGAGCAGGCCGCCGCCGCCGAGGCCTTGCAGCGCGCGCAGCACGATCAGCTGACTCATGTTTTGCGCGATGCCACACAGCGCCGAGCCGACGAGAAAGATGACGATCGCCGTCTGCAGCACGATCTTGCGGCCGAACAGGTCGCCGAACTTGCCGTACAGCGGCACGACGATCGTCGAGCTGAGCAGGTAGGCGGTCACGACCCACGACAGGTTATTGAGCCCGCCCAGATCGCCGACGATGGTGGGCAGCGCGGTCGACACGATCGTCTGGTCCAGCGCGGCGAGCAGCATGACCAGCAGCAGTGCCGGAAACAGCAGCCGGATCGGCGGATGAGCGGCTGCGTCTGCAGCCGAGGCCTGGCCGGGTTCGTCGGGCGCGGAGTCGACGGACAGGGTCGTAGCGGGTTGTTCCATGGCGGCAACGCGTTGAAATTAATTAACCGAACGATTAATATAGGCGACATCGCCTCTCACGTCAAATTCAATGCAATGACAAGGATCTCGTCTGATGACGCCGCTGCGGACCACGTCGTGACAGATGCGGGGCCACCCGCGCGAATTGCCGCGAAAAAGCGTGGCGCGTCGAAGCCCAAACTCGAGGCGACGCAAGCGGATACGCAAACCGCGAATCTCACAAGCGGCGCGCCAACCGGGTCGCCCGCCCGCCGCCCCGGCCGGCCGACGGGCGCCGCGCGCGGCCCAGAGCAACGTGCGCGCTTGCTCGACGCTGCGCTGACGTTGTTCGCAAGGCAGGGCATCGTCGAGACATCGCTCGGTGAGATCGCCCGCGAGACCGGCTTCACCCCCGCGATGGTGCACTACTACTTCAAGACACGCGATCAACTGCTCGATGTGCTGATCGACGAGTGTTTCGCGCCGTTGCGCGCAAGCCTCGGTCTGCCGTTCCGGGAAAATCCCGACGATCCGGTCGCGGCGATCACGCAGTTCACCGAGCGGCTCGTGCAGATCGCGAGCGATAACCCGTGGTTCGCGTCGCTGTGGATTCGCGAAGTGATCGGCGACGGCGGTCTGCTGCGCCAGCGCATGCATGAGCGTTTCGGCTTCGCGCATCAGAAGGAGTCGCTGCTGGCGATCGCGCGTTGGCAGAAGGAGGGGCGCCTGAATGCATCGCTCGAACCCGCGCTCGTATTCGTCACGCTGCTCGGCATGACGATTCTGCCGCTGGCCACCTCGAAGCTGTGGCGTAATGATCCGTTGCGCCGCAATATCGGCGGCGCGGAGATCGCACGGCATGCGGTGGCGTTGCTGGTGCAGGGCATCGGGCCCGCCAAGGGCGCTTGAACCGGCGGCCGGTGTGGCGCACCGGTCGCCGGTTCGTTTGAAAAGGCCCCTAGATTTTGCGGTTTTTCTTCCACTCGTCGAACGCCGCCTTCGTCTCGTCGTTCGGCGGATAGGTGCCGGGTAGCGCGGCGCCGGCACGAATCCTTTCGGTCAGAAACGCTTCGAGCCGTTCCTGTTCGGCCGCGGCTTGCGCGACGTCGTCGGCCATCTTCAGCGGAATCACGACGACCCCATCCCCATCGCCGACGATCACGTCGCCCGGAAACACCGCGACGCCGCCACAGCCGATCGGCACGTTGATGTCGACCGCGTGATGGCGGATCAGATTGGGCGGCGCGCTCGCGCCGGCGCAAAACACCGGCATGTCGAGCGCGGCGATCGTCGCGCTGTCGCGCACCGGCCCGTCGGACACCATGCCGGCCACGCCGCGCACCTGCAAACGCAGCGACAGAATCGAACCGAACGACGCACTGCCGCGCTCGCCGCGGCAATCCTGCACGAGCACATGGCCCGGCGGAATGGTCTCGACGCATTTGCGTTGCGCGTACTCAGGGTCCGCGAATAGCTCCAGCACGTCGATGTCTTCGCGCGACGGGATATTGCGCAGCGTGAACGCCGGCCCAACCAGATTCGCGCAGCGGAGCGGACCGAGCGGTGCGACGCCTTGCATGAAGGTATTGCGCAGACCGCGCTTGAATAGCTGCGTGGTCAGCGTGGCGGTGCTGACGTGACGAAGGATCTCGAGCGTCGCGGTGCAAAGCGCGGACGATGTGGCGGACATGGTGTCGGGTAGCCTCGGGTTAGGATGAGCGGACATCGATAGACGCGTGCGGACGGCCGCGAACCGAAGCATGCCGCGCATGCGCGCCCACGATGATAGCGCCGCGGCGCCAACGGTTAGCGGGTAAGCGCCAATTCATCTTTGTGTCATCGACACGCGCGACCCGGCCCCTCTTCACGTGACGCGAACCCCTGCATGGAGGCACGCGACATGCTTGCAGAGTCGTCGGATGCGAGCGGCGCGACACGAACGACAGCGCCGCGTCGCGCAAACAATACGAAGGACGGAATCGAGACCGGGCGGAGAAGGCCGTACGAACGGGGTTCGTGCGAACCGCGCCGGAACATCGGGTGCCGGCAATCGGCGAGCCGCGGAAAAACTGCGGACACTCAGCAGCTAAATCGCGGCATGCGTCGAGCGCCGTTTTTTCATCGACGTGCAATTTTGGCGCGTTACCGTGCGCACGCGTTGTACTCGGGAAGGTGCTCAGCAATGTTTTACAATCGCGGACCTGTCTGCAACTCGGCGTGCGAAATCGAGTCGGAACCATGGACAGCAACACATCGGCCGCGCAAATCGGCGGCAATCAGCAGAGTGAAACATTGGCCACTTCCGATGGCCTAACCGGTTTTCCAGAGCAACAACATACGATGAATGCAGCAATGAGGCTCGATCAGGCCACGATCGTGCTGGTAGAGGACGATCCCGACAGCCGGGAATCGTTGACTTTGCTACTCGAGGCGGAAGGCGCGAAGGTATGCGCAGTCGCCGATGCGGAAGAGGGTGTCGTGGCGGCGATGGAGTTGCTTCCCGACGCGGTCGTCTGCGACCTCGACTTGCCGACCATGGATGGCTTCTATCTGATCCAGCGGCTGCGCGACCACGAGATTTGCGGCGGCCATTCACCCGCGGTGGCGGTGGCGCTGACCGGCCATACCGACGACGCATATCGCCTGCGCAGCATCGGCGAAGGCTTCCAGCATTTCATGACCAAACCCGCGTTACCCGAAGCGCTCGTGACGTTGCTGCGCGACGCGATCGACGCCCGCGCGGCGGGGTGATCGCCGCTTCGTAGCGGGCTCGCAGCGGGCTTTCGTGGAGAGCGAGTAGTAGCAGGCCGGCGCGCGGCGGGAAGACGTCGTTTCGCGGAACAGCGCTCAGCCATTGACGCTTCGCAGCGCATCACACCGCGTTGCGCACCTGACGCGTAGCGCGCCGCTATTTCGCCGCGGCCACCGGCGCGGCTTCGGCAGCCATTGCGGCCGCCTGACAGGCCGCACAGAGGCCCTTCAACTCGATTTCGTCGCTCGCGAGCCGATAGCCCGCGTCTTCGATCTGCGCGATCAGGGCCTGGCGCAGCTTCGGTTGATGCAACTCGGTGACGCTGCCGCATTGCTGGCATACGACGAGAATGCCGTGCTGGCATTGCGTCAGATCATGGCAAACGGTGAACGCATTGATCGACTCGATCCGATGCACGAGTCCCGCCGACAGCAAAAAATCCAACGCGCGATAGACGGTTGGCGGCGCCGAGCCCGGGTGAATCTGGCGCATTTCGTCGAGCAGTGAATAGGCCTTGGTCGCGCGTCCCGAGTTCAGCAGCAGTTCGAGCACCTTGCGCCGGATCGGCGTGAGTTTTTCGCCGCGTTCGCGGCAATATTGCTCGGCCAGTGCGAGAGCCGCTTCCTGCGACGGCTGATGCACGTCGTGATGCACATGATGCTCGTGCGCATCGGCGGCGGAGGCGGCAGGTGCGGGAGTGACCGGATGGCCGGTTGCGGCGGGCTTGGCGGCGGGGTTGGCGGCGGGGTTGGCGGTTTTCATGCGTCGATTATAGAGGCATGCGCGGTGGGTCGCCGCGCCGGTCGGGGGATCGGCGCGGCACAGGCGCGGCACAGGCGCGGCACAGGCGCGGCACAGGCGCGGCACAGGCGCGGCACAAGCGCGCGGGCGGCGCTTACGAAGTCGCCAATGAACCGGCCGTTCAGGTCAACGGAAAATCGACGTACTTCTTGAAGCCGGTGCGCGTCGTCAGACGCGAATACCAGCGCTCCAGACTCGGCAGCGGCGGCCGCTGCAAACCGTCGAGGCCGAACCAGCGCTTCGCGTACGCGCCGATCACGATATCGGCGAGCGTAAACTTCTCGCCTTCGAGGAAGAAGCGGCCCTGCAGATGCGTGTCGAGCAGGCGCCACAGCACGGTGACCGCCTTCACGTCGGCGGCGAGTTTGGCGGCGTCGCGCTCGGCCTCCGGCGTGCGCACGAGCGACCAGAACACCGGACGTTCCACCGGCTGCAGCGTCGACAGCGACCAGTCCAGCCAGCGGTCGATGCTCGCGCGCAGTTTCGGCTCGGCCGGATACAGCAGGCTCGATTCGCCGTATTGCATCGTCAGATAGCGCAGGATCGAGTTGGATTCCCACAGCACGAAGTCGTCGTCGACCAGCGTCGGGATCTTGCCGGTCGGGTTCATCGCTAGATAGTCGGGTTCGTTGTTGCGGCCGAATTGCAGGCCCGCGTCGATGCGGTCGAATGGCAGGACGAGTTCGTCGCAGCACCACAATACTTTCTGGACGTTGACTGAATTGGTACGTCCCCAGATCGTAATCATCCGGTAAATCCTTTTCTCTTACGGTTGGCAAGCCGCGCCTCGCGCGCGGCGTTCAGCCAGTTACGATACACGATGCGCGAAGCTTTGCGCGGCATCCGAACGGCGCTCTGCGCGCGAGGCGGCACCCAGCCTCGCGGACGCGACGCCCGCCACCGCGTTGCGTACAATGACCGCACCCCGAATTGCGCACTGAGCCGACACGCGTGGACTCACGCATCCAAACCCAATAAGGCATCGCATGGCCCGCATTGTTCCCGACGACTGGAAGAGCCTCGAAGCGACCGGCGCGGCGGCGCGCGAACGCGAAACGCTCGCGCTGCTCGAACAGGCACTGCCCGACGATTACACCGTCTATCACGGCGTGCATTGGACTCGCCTGAACCAGAACTTCTCGGTATTCGGCGAGGCCGACTTCGTGATCGTGAGTCCTGCCGGGCGTCTGATGATCGTCGAGCAGAAGACCGGCTTTCTGCGTGAAACGCCGAACGGGCTCGTCAAGGTGTATCTGCAGACCGAGCGCAACGTCGCGATCGCGCTCGCGCATACGATCGAGAGTCTGCACCGGCGTTTTACCGCGGCGTTCGGCGCCGGCACGTATTTCATCGAGGAACTGCTGTACTGTCCCGATCACATCGTCAAGGACGCGGCGATCGCCGGCGTGAATCCCGCGCGCATCGTCGACGCGACGCGGCGCGAACGGCTCGCGGCGATCATTCGCGAAGCGCTGCCGGCCGATGAGCCGCGCCTTCCCAGCGCATCGAAAATCCACCACTTTCTCGCCGACGAACTCGCGCTGGCACCCGACACGAGCGCGCTCGTCGGCCAGGCGGGCACGCTCGTCACGCGCCTGTCGGGCGGACTCGCCACGTGGGCCCGGCGGCTCGAATTCGCGCCGTTCCGTTTGCGCGTGGTCGGCACGGCAGGCTCCGGCAAGACGCAACTCGCGGTGCAGGTGATGAAGGACGCCGTCGCGCGCGACGAGCGACCGTTGTACGTGTGCTTCAACCGGCCGCTCGCCGATCACATTGCGCGGGTCGCGCCGCCGGAGGCGAAGGTCGCGAACTATCACCAGCTGTGCGACTGGATCATGCGCGACGCGGGCCGCGCGCCCGATTTCCAGTCCGCGCAGGTATTCGACCAACTGGAGGCCGGATTCGCCGACACGCCGATCGAACCGCGCTGGCAGTTCGACGCGCTGATCGTCGATGAAGGGCAGGATTTCCAGCAGTCGTGGATCGCCTCGCTCGAGCGGCTGCTGCGGCCGGGCGGCGCGTGGTGGTGGCTCGAAGACCCGCTGCAGAATCTATACATGCGCGAGCCGGTGTCCTTGCCCGGCTGGGCCACGCTGAAGGAAACCACCAACTACCGCAGTCCGCGTGACATCCTCGACTATCTGCGCGATGTGGTCGGCTCGTCGGTGCCGCTTGCCGCGGCGCTCGCGTCGGGCAGTCCGTTCGACGGCTCGGACGTTTCGGTGTCGGTCTACGACGAAGCGCAGGCCGCCGAAAGCAGTATCGACGCGACCAAGCGCGCGATCACCCACGCGCTCGGGCTCGGCTTTCGCAAGCAGGACATCGTGGTGCTGTCGTTCCGCGGCAGGGACGGTTCGGCGATGAGCGCGCTCGATCATCTCGGACCGCATCGGCTGCGCAGCTTCACCGGCAAATACGATCTGTTCGGCAACCCGGAGTATCGCGACGGCGACGTGCTGTTCGAATCGATCTACCGCTTCAAGGGGCAGGCGGCGCCGTGCGTGATCTTCACCGAGATCGACTTCGACGCGTTCGACGAACGCGTCGCGCGCAAGCTGTTCGTCGGCGCGACGCGCGCGACGATGAAGCTGATCGTCGTCGCGTCGCAGCGGGCCGCGCGTCATTTGCAGTTGCGCGAGGGGAAGGACAAGTAGAGCGCTGAGCTCGGCTCAACTCCACGCCCTTGCGCTCACCAGCATCCCCGTGCGCGTCAGCGCATCCCACCAGATCACTCGCAACAAAGGCGCCTGCTGCGCGATCAGCAGCGCCTGCACCGGATCGCTTTCGACGAAGTGCGTGACACCCGAGCGCAGCGCCGCGCTCGCCTTGTGCGCGGCCGCGCCGGAGGGGCTGTCGTCATGCAGGCCGGGCGCGCGCATCACCAGTTGCAGATGAGCGAAGCCGTGTCGGTCGAGCCACGCTTCGGTGCGCGCGCGATCCATCTCCGGGCGGCCCGTGATGATCGTGCGCACGTGTTGCAGGTCGATGCCGGGCAGCACGTCGAACGGCAGCAGCGCGTCGCGCTCGGCGAGCGCGCCGGCAAGGTCTTCGTCGTAGCGCGCGAGCGGGACGTCGGGCAGCAGGATGCCATCGAGGTCGATTGCGTAAGCCGCGTATTCGTGGTCATTGGCCATCGCCGGCGCGGCGCCGGCTTCGACGCGTGCCCAGTCGTCGCGGTAGCGCTCGGTGTACGCCTGGCGCTCCCATGGAAAGAGGGCGAAGTAGCCGCGCGCGTCGATCGCGTAGTCGGGCTGCACGCGGCTCAGTTCATCGACCGCGGCGGTCAGCGTTTTGACTTCGAGCCCGTGCGATTGCAGGAACGCGATGCAATCGGCGAGCGTAAAACCGCGTCCGGCGATGTCCTCGCACAACAGCACTTTCGAGCCGGCGGGCGGGATCGGCAGCGTCGAATCCCATGCGACCGCGCGCGTCTGGCGATCGTAGCGCAGGAACGCGACCGGCGCGCCGACCGCGTGCGACACCATCAGCGCGAGCGGCGCGCCGCCGCGCAGAATGCCGAGCGCCAGCGTGAAACGCCCGGCGAGCAACTCGGGCTGCAGCGATTCGATCCAGTGATCGAGCTGTTCGTACGTCAGGGGCAAGACCGGCTTGTTCATGACTATCGGGTTTTTGTGTCAGCGCATTTTGGCGATATTATGCATGCGGGTCAAAGGTCGCGTGTCGGGGGTGGCACGCGTTTGACTGCACGGTATGGCGCAACACTTCGCGTGGCATAAGATCGGCTGACCGTGGCGCCGCCCACGGTCCGGCGAATCAACTAAAACGGATAAAAAAAGCAAATGGCCAACCTGATTGCAACGCTGCGCAATGCAGCCGGCGAAACCGGTGTGCCCTCGCGGATGCGCTGGCTGGCGGGGCTCGCGGGACTGATCGTCGGGCTTACCGTCTATGGCGCGCATGCGCAGCCGGGCGTGCGGCAGTCGCCGGCGCTGGCGCTCGACGTCGAGGGCAAGATCGCCAACACCAACGACGCCGCGCATCGCACCTATCACTTCGACGAGGCTCAACTGCTCGCGCTGCCCGTGCATACGATCACGACTTCGACCACCTGGACACCGCGCTCGACGTTCGCCGGTCCCAGGCTCGCCGACATCCTGAAGGCCGTCGGCGCGCGCGGCAGCGAAATCGAGCTTCACACGTACGACGATTACACCTACACCGTGCCGGTCGCGGACTGCGAACGCTACGGCGTGATCGTCGCGTACAGCATGAACGGCCAGCGCCTGAAACTCAGCGACTTCGGGCCGCTGTTTCTGATTTATCCGCGCGATGCTTTTCCGGATGAACTGACTGGCGCGGTCGGCGACTCGAAATTCGTATGGCAGATCAAGGCCCTCATCGTCAAATAGCGCGTCGTCCGTGGCGGCGCGCGATGTACGTGCTGATCTGGCTGATGGCGCTCGCCGCGCCCGTCGGCGCGATCGGCTACCTGCTGTATGCGAACCTGTTGAACCCGCGCGCGACCGAGCAGTTGACCGGCACCTACGACGGTTTCTACTGGGACGCCGCACAACTGCAGATCGCCTACGCTCGCTTCGAGAACCAGCTGCTGCTGTATCAGTCCGGCGCCGACGACGACTATCAGCGGTTGCTGCTGCGCTTCCAGCTGCTGCAATCGAAGCTGCGCGTGATGGCCGGCTCGACGCAGCGGCTCTCCGCGCAGCTCGCTCTGTTGCAACGGCAGATCGACGAAATCAGGACGCTCGAGAATGTGCTCGACGACATCCAGCCCGAGATCGACGTACTGCCGCGCGACCGCACCCGTGCCGCGCGGATCGACGCGCAGCTGCGCCAGCACTGGAGTGAGGTCAACGATCTTGCGCTGTCGCGCCGTTTCGCCGATGTCGCCGACCGCGAAGCGATGAACCGCGATTTCATCGACAAACGCCGCCTCCTTTTCGCGGGTGGTCTGGTGCTGCTGTTGCTGTCGGCGGCGGCGACGCTGCTGCTCGTGCTCAACGGCCGGCGCCGCACGCGGCTCATGCGCCAGCAGCGCGCGGCGCTGGAAGCCGAGCATCAGGCAAGCCGCGCGGCGCGCGAGGCGAGCCTCGCGAAGGATGCGTTTCTCGGCATGATCAGCCATGAGCTGCGCACGCCGTTGCATGCGATCGTGTCGTCGGTGGAACTGCTCGGCTTCCACTATCACACGGAGGCCGACCGCAAGGTGATCCAGCGGCTCGAAACGGCGGCGCGCCATCTCGAAGCGCAGATGAAGGACCTGACCGACTACGCGCGCCTCGGCGCCGGCAAGCTAGAACTGCGGCACCAGCATTTCGAGCCGCGCGAGCTGCTGGCGTCGATCGTCGATGAACACACGATGTCCGCCAAGGTGCGCGGCCTGAAGCTCGAAAGCGAGGCGAGCGGCGCCAGCGGGCTCGTCGAGTCGGACCCGCACCGCATCCGGCAGATCGTCAACAACCTCGTCACCAACGCGATCCGCTACACCGAGACCGGCACGGTGCGCGTCGAGCTGCGCCAGCAGCCGGCGCTACTGGTTTTCGTCGTCAGCGATACGGGACCGGGCGTGCCGTCCGAGCAGATCCCGCTGATCTTCGAGGAGTTCACTCAGCTCGACGCGAAGCGCTCGCGCCGTTTCGAAGGCGCCGGCATGGGGCTCACGATCGTGCAAGGGCTCGTCAAGCTGTTCGGCGGCACGGTGGATGTCGCGAGCACGGTCGGCGAGGGCACCCGCTTCACCGTGACGATTCCGGTCGAGCCGGTCGCCACCCTCGAGCCGGCCCACGTCGCGGCGCAAGCCGAGCCGGACGGCGCGCAACCGTGCGTGCTGATCATCGACGATAACAGCCTGATCCGCGAGTCACTCAGCGAAATGGTCGCGCACATGGGCTACGACTCGCTCGCACTCGGCAACGCGAACGACGCGCTCGCGTGGCTCGATACACACCGGTGCGAAGTGGTGCTGCTCGATCTGCATATGCCGGGGCGCGACGGCTACACCTTTCTCGAAGACTTCGCGGTGCGCGGTGGACCGTCGGCGGGCGTGCCGGTGATCGTGGTCAGCGCGTACGCGCCGGAGGTCGTGCGGGATGATGAAGGTGGGGTGACTGGCGCGCCGTCGGTGTTCGAGGCGCTGTTAAAGCCGGTCCATTACGAGGATCTGAAGCACGCGCTGCAGCGCGCGCTGGCGGCGCGGCATCAGGCGTGAGGGCGGCGCCGCGCCCGGGGCGCGCATCGGCGCCAGCGGTTCAGGGGCGATTCAGCCGCTTCGACAGATCGGCGACGAGGATCGCCATGCGCGCGGGCTTCTCGTAGCACGCGACGTCGTAATCTCGGATCACCTCGCTGATCTCCGATTCGCTGGCCTTGCCGGTCAGCAGCTCGCCGGTCAGCACGAAGATCGGCGCGTCCGGGTTCTCCGACGCGCGCACCGCGCGAATCGCGGCCGCCGAGGTCTGCGAGCCGAACAGCCAGTCGATGATTACGCCATCGAACACCTGCGTTTGCAACTGCTCGCTGAAGGCCGCGAGCCCATAGATCGCGACCGCCGTGAAGCCGCTGCGCTCCAGATAGTCGCGCAGGTTATCGGCGCTCGCGCAATCGTCGTCGACGACCGCGATGGAAGGCTTGTCGGTTTCGGCGCGGCGCGGATAGATCTCGATCTTGTGGACTTCATAGGCGCTCTGATACAGCGCGCCATCATGTCGCGAGACACGCCATTGACCGAGCCGCGAATAGGCGACGAACTCCGGACGGCTACCCGGTTCGAGCGCGGCGCCGACCCACGCGGTACAGGCGATTTCGGTCGCGCCGATGCAGAACACCGCCTCCTGGGCGATCGCGCCGACCACGCCCGGATCGAGCGACTGCGCGCCGAACAGCTGCGCCGCCGGTTCGTCGAATACCTCGGCGACTTTCTTGATCTGCGACAGCGTCCATGGACTATTGCCGCGCAGTTTGCGGTGCCCCTGAGAAAAACTCAGATCGAGGATGCGGCATAGCTCCGTGGTTTGCTGGCGCTTGCCGATTCCATGCCGGCTCATCAACTCGCGCACGCGCTCGGCAACCGCGATGGAGTCCGGTGAGTGTGTTTCGTTGGCCATACTGCGTGAAAATCCGCGAGTTAAAAGGTACAGGTGGTACGCGGTCGACAGGCGCAAGCCGACCGTGCGCATGCAATGCGCATGAATCGGCCACGCGGGGACAGCAAATGTACCGTAAAAAAATTCACTGTTTATGATTTTGTCAGACCGTCGCCGAGGCCGCTAATGCAAGCGACGCAGCCGTCGCGCGGGTGACTTTTGATGCATTGAGCATCAAAAAGTATTCTACCGGTGAAACGATGACGAAACCGTAGGGAATCCACGAATGAGTTGTGCGCAAGCCAACGGTTCAGGCTTCTGGCCGCAAGCGTTCAACTCGCCGGCATCGTGTCGAGCCGGGCCGCCGAGTTTTGAAGTCCCTTGAAAATCCGCTCGGCGACCTTGCCCGGAAAGCGCTCGGGCAACGCCGCCGACACCCGCTCGATCACGCCGGGCGTCTGCTCGATCAGACGCTGGATCAGCGGCTCGGCGTTGGCGCCGTACGAACACTTCAACGCCATCGCGTTGAAATGACGCCGCTGCACGTCGCGAAACGCATCGTGCTTGCTGCGCGACCACAGACCCATCGCAAGCCGCGCCTTGTACCACGACCACTGGTTCGGGCCATTGCCTTCGACCGGCCAGATCGACATCACGTCGTAAAGCGGCGTCAGACGGTACTGGCCACCCGCGAGCAGACGGATGCTGAAGTTCTTCGCGTGGCCGTCCGGCGCGGCCAGCATCCAGAACAGTATCTGGCTCGCGAGCAGGGTCTCGAGGTCCTGCCGCGCATCGACCGACTGCTGCAGAATCCGCGCGAGATCGAGCACGCCGGGGCCGCCCTCGTTCTCGTACTTGCGATGCGACGGCACGCCGTACACCTGGCAGAAATCTTCCTGCGGCAAACGCAATAGCCAGCTGCCGCTCGAATGCATCTGCCGGTCGAAGCGTTCGACGGCGAGCACGCGCTGCTGGCCGAAGCTGAGCACCTCGGTGTTCGCGACCGGCAGGCCGAACTCGCGCAGAATCCGCATGCACAGCCACTCGTTTTCGACCGACGTGCTCAGATCGGCGAGCCGGTTGCCGACTAACCCCAACGGCAGCTTGAAGATATGTGTGGTCGGCGTCGCGCCGTGCGGCCGCTGCCATTGGCCGTCGTGCCACAGCAGCGCGGTTTTCTCCTGCGCGCCGGCGAGCGAGATGCGGAAGTCGTCGGGTTCGTCGGGCGCGCCGAGCGTCGGTTTGCCGACCGTTTGCGCGAGCAGCGCCTTGATGTCGTCGTCGGAGAGCGGCGTGCCTTCGATGCGCTGAACCCCGGCCGGCGCGTCGTCTTCGCCGAGCAGCTGGACCGCGCCGACGCAGTCGCGGCCGATGGCCCGCAGCAGGTCGAACGCGTCGAGCGTTTCGGTCCGGTAGCGCTGCGCGATGCGTTTGCGGATAGCGTCGCTGTCGGGCAGCAGGTTGTCGAAGTAGTTGAGGACCCGCGGCCCTTTGTGCGTCATGTTGCCGGGCGTGAACGGCAGCGACAGCGACAACGGACGACCCGCGGGCGACGCGATCCAGGCGGCGTCGTAGGCGAACTCCATCGGGCCACGCGCGCGCAGGCGCCAGACGCCGACGCGCTCGCCGTTGGCCCAGACCGACAATGCCTTCGAGGCAGTTTGCCGGGTCATCTCACCACTCGACGTTCGGTGCCGGCTCGGCGCTCGGCTGATTTTTGTCGCGCAACTGCAATTGCAGGCCGTAGGCGCCGCACAGCGCGAGCAGCTGCGTAAGCGTGAGCCCGCTCGCATCGGTTTCGAGCGCGGAAATGCGGCTTTGGCTCACGCCGACGCGCGCGGCCGCCTCGGTCTGCGTGAAGCCGGCTTGGCGGCGGCTGGCCGCCAGCAACTGCGCGAGCTGGTCCGACGTGGTGATCAGATGGAGCATGGCGGATTATTTGCGAGACGAATAAACGCAATTTATGCGTTACACGAATATTTGTCAAATATTTGCGTCACAGATAATCGACGAATATCCGTGTGACGGATGATCGCGGAATCCGGCAGGAGCCGGCGCGTCGTGCCGGCTGCGACCAGCAGCGGTGCCGAACTCTCGCGGCATTGCGGACAATGGCCGCCACTGCGAAGATGACGCCCACGTCTCCAACCCGCCCAACCAATGACCACGACTTACCCGCTGCACTCGACCTTCACGCCCGCCGACCAACCGTTTCCCAGCCGCGCCGACGTCGTGATCGCGGGTGCCGGCATCATGGGCTGCGCGGCCGCTTATTACCTGGCGCGGCGCGGCCTGTCGGCGGTGGTGCTCGACAAGTCGCGGATCGCCGGGCAGCAGTCGTCGCGCGCGTGGGGCTTCGTGCGCCAGCAGGGCCGCGAAGCCGCCGAGGTGCCGCTGATGATGGCGTGCATTCCATTGTGGAAAGAACTCGAGCGTGAGCTGAATTTCGATCTCGAATGGCGCCAGGGCGGTTGCCTGTATGTCGCGACCAATGACGAAGACTGGACTTCGTTCCAGCAATGGCTCGAAGTCGCGCGTCAGTATGGCCTCGACACCCGCACGCTCGACCGCGGGCAGATCGACGCCGTCGTCACCGGCATGCAGGGGCCCGCGCTAGGCGGCCTATACACGCCAAGCGACGGTCAGGCCGAACCGCGCCGTGCGGCCGCGGCGTTCGCGGCGCGCGCGGCCGAAGCCGGCGCGCTGTTTTTCGAGGGCTGCGGCGTGGTCGGCGTCGAACGCGCGGGTGGCGCGATCGCCGGCGTGGTCACGGAGCGCGGCACGATTCGTACCTCGCGTTTGATCTGCGCGGCCGGCGCGAGCAGTTGGCGGCTCCTCAGGACGCTCGGTCTCGAACTGCCTCAGCAGGCGGTGCGCGGTACTTGCATGCGTACCAATCCGCTGCCGCCGATCACCGCGTCGACGTTCTGGGGGCACGGCCTCGGCATCCGGCAACGCGCGAACGGCGCGATCAACCTCGCCGACGACATGCAGGTCGACGTCGACATGACGCTCGGCCATTTCCGCGCGCTCAAATGGTTCCTGCCGGAACTGTGGACGCAGCGCGAGAAGTTCAGCTTCCATCTGAACGGCGCCTGTCTGCGCGATCTGCGCGAACGTCTGCCGGGTGGCGTGCCCGACGCCGAACGTGTGCTCTATCCGCGCGACCCGCATCCGCAGCCTAACCCGAGCCACGCGCCGCGCGCGTTGAACAAGCTGCGCGCGCTGTTTCCGGCGTTGCGCGACGCCCAGGTGGTCGAGGCGTGGGCCGGGCTGATCGACGTGTTGCCCGATGGAATTCCTGTGATCGATGCGCCGCCGCAGGTCGCTGGCCTGACGATCGCGACCGGTTTTTGCGGACATGGGTTCGCGATGGGGCCGATCGTCGGCAAGCTGCTCGCTGAACTCAACGATGGCGGCAACGCGTCGCTCGATCTGTCGGCGTTCCGTTTGCAGCGTTTCTTCGACGGCACGATGAAGCGGCCGCGCAGCATGCTGTGATTGTGCGCAACGCAACCCGACCCAGTACGACTCAACCCGACCGATACCCGCGATGACCGAACCCGTTCTCCGCCACGCCGATGTTCCGTACTACACGCAATGGGGCAGCCCCGAATGGGTGCGCGACATCGTCGAACAGCAGCGCGATCCGTGTGACGACCCGCACTGGCAGCGCAGCGGTTTCGCCGACCCCGAGCACTATCGATTCTGGGCGCAACGCCTGTGCGGGCTGACGTGCCTGGAATCGGCGCTCGACTACTGGGGCATCGATCACGCGCCGCGCGCCGCATTGCTCGACGACGCGCTGCGGCACGGCGTGTATCGGCTGCGCGACGATGGCGGTGTCGACGGGCTGATCTACCGGCCGTTCGCCGACTGGGCAGGCCCGGCCTTCGGCCTCGATATCGACGTGCTGCCGCAGGCGTCGCTCGAGGAGATCGTGGCGCGGCTCGACGCCGATACGCTCGCGATCGTGTCGGTGAGCCCCGAGATCCGCTACCCGGAGCGGCCGAACCAGCAGCGGGGCGGTCATCTGATCCTGCTGCACGGCCGGGATCGCGACGGCGTGTGGTTCCATAACCCGTCGGGCGTCGCGCCGCATCAGTCCGACGTGTACCTGCCGTTCGCGACGATGTCGCGTTTCTATGCGGGGCGGGGGATGACGCTCGGCCGCTGCACGAGCTAGCTGGCGCGCTGGGCATGACGCGGCCTTCGCGATTCGGGTCTGCTTCCTGCTGAGGCAGCATCTTCGACGTGCGACCTATCGGATCTCCCATGAATCGAGCCTTCCGCCTGCTTGCTGCCAGCCTCGTCGTGCTCGACGCTGCCAGCGCCGCGCAGGCCGCGACCCGCGAAGAACAGGCCCATGCTTGCCGTCACGATGCGTTCCATTTCTGCGCCGCGGAGATTCCGCACCGGGCGAAGATCATCGCCTGCATGAAGCGGCACCTCGACGAACTGAGCCCGGCGTGTCGGGCGATGTTCGGCAACGGCAACGGTAACGGCAACGGCAAGAACGGCGACCAGAACCGCGACGGTAACGGCGGGAAGTAGCCGCCCACACGACTAGTCAATTTTCTTGCGCTCGGTTACGGTGACGCCATGCCCACTCCATCCAGCATTGGACCGTCCCGCCCATGACCCGCCCGACCACGCAGATCTTCGACGCCGCCGCCACCGCGCGGCTGATGCCTTATGCGGCGCTTGTCGACGCATTGCGGCGCGCAAGCATCGACTACGCGCAACGACGCATCGTGAGCCCCGAGCGGCTCGTCGTGCCGCTGAACGCCGGCGGCATCATGCTGTCGATGCCCGCCACCGCGCCCGATCTGGCGATCCACAAGCTCGTCAACGTGTGCGCGAGCAACGGCGCTCGCCATCTGCCGACGATCCACGGCCAGGTGATGGCCTTCGATGCCGATACCGGCGAGACGCTGTTCGTCCTCGACGGTCCGACCGTGACCGGCCGCCGGACCGCGGCGATGTCGATGCTCGGCATCGCGACGTTCGCCGCGCGCACGCCGCGCGAATTCCTGCTGATCGGCACCGGCACGCAGGCGCTCAATCATCTGGAAGCGATCGGCGAACTGTTTCCCGACGCGTGCGTGTGGGTCAAGGGCAGCGCGCCCGCGCGCGCCGAAGCGTTCTGCGCGGCGCAGCGCGGCAAGGTGCGCGAGTTGCGGCCGCTCACCGAAACCGGCGCGACGATTCCGGCTTCGGTCGAGGTCGTGATCGCGTTGACGACGAGCAAACAGCCGGTCTACGACGAGACGGCGCGCGCCGAGCGGCTCGTGATCGGGGTCGGCGCTTTCACGCCGCAGATGGTCGAGATCGGCGCGACGACGATCGCGGGCAGCGCGCTGTTCGTCGACGACGAGGCCGGCGCGAAGCACGAGGCCGGCGATTTCATCCAGGCGGGCGTCGACTGGGCGCGGGTGGGCGGGATCGCCGCGGTGCTCGGTAAGCCGCAGCCGGTGCCGGCGGGACCGGTGGTGTTCAAGAGCGTCGGCTGCGCGGCGTGGGATCTGGCCGCGTGCCGGGTCGCGCGAGACGCGCTGGCGCGCGGCTGACCGTCGGCAGTCCACCCGCCAAAATCACGCAAAATATCCCGAAAAAACAACCGCGTGGCGCGCAAGCTTGGCAACTTGCGCTAACCTGCGGCAGATGTTGCCGTGCAAACTATCTCAAAACGTTGCACCATAGAAGTTTGCCGGAAAAAGCGCCATACCGGACGTGAGCCATAGCCCGTCCGCCCGCCGCCGATTCCTGATCGACGCCTTCCCCCTAGACGCTGCGACCGTGCCATGAAGACCCAACAAGCTCCTGCCACACCCGACCTGCCGCTCGACATGATCATCTTCGGCGGCACCGGCGACCTGTCGTTCCGCAAGCTGCTGCCCGCGCTGTACATGGCGCATCTGCACTGCAACCTGCCGCCGGACACCCGCATTCTGACAATCGGGCGCAAGCCCTGGTCGCGCGAGGAATACATCAGCGAATTCATGGAGCAGAAGGCTAAGCCCTTCATCGACAAGAAGGCGTTCGATGCATCCGCGTGGGACAAATTTCTCGCGATTTTCGAATACGTGCGGATGGACGTCGATTCGCCCGAGGACTACCAACGCCTGAAAGAAGCATCGCGCGACGGCGTGAACCGCGTGTTCTACCTGGCGACGTCGCCGGATCTGTTCACCAATATCTGCGACAACCTGTCGGCGGCCGGGCTTGTCGACGCCCATTCGCGCGTGGTGCTCGAAAAGCCGCTCGGCCACGATCTCGCGTCCGCGCAGGAGATCAACAACGCGGTCGGCAAGCATTTCGAAGAATCGCAGATCTACCGGATCGACCACTACCTCGGCAAGGAAACCGTGCAGAACCTGATGGTGCTGCGCTTCGGCAATCCGATTTTCGGGCCGCTGTGGCAGGCGCCGTACATCAAGAGCGTGCAGATCACGGTGGCCGAAACGGTCGGCGTGGGCACTCGCGCGGGGTTCTACGACAAGACCGGCGCGCTGCGCGACATGGTGCAGAACCACCTGCTGCAACTGCTGTGCATCGTCGCGATGGAGCCGCCGGTGTCGCTCGATCCCGACGCGGTGCGCGACGAAAAGCTGAAGGTGCTGCGCTCGCTGCGGCCGATGACGCCCGAGGACATCGCCCGCGACACGGTGCGCGGCCAGTACACGGCGGGCGCGGTCGATGGCGAGGCGGTCAAGGGCTACCTCGAAGAAGAAAACGTGCCGGCGGGCAGCCGCGCCGAGACCTTCGTCGCATTGCGCGCGCGGATCAACAACTGGCGCTGGGCCAACGTGCCGTTCTTCCTGCGCACCGGCAAGCGGATGCAGAAGAAGCTGTCGGAGATCGTCATCGAATTCTCCGAGCTGCCGTTCTCGATCATTCCGAGCAATGGACGCACCTACGGCAACCGGCTGGTGATCCAGTTGCAGCCGGAAGAGTCGATTCAGCTGCAGGTGCTCGCGAAAGAACCCGGCAGCGGCATGCATATGCTGCCGGTGAATCTGAACCTGGACCTGCAGCAGGCGTTCACCGAGCGTCGCGCGGAAGCCTATGAGCGGCTGCTGATCGACGTGATCCGCGGACGGCTGACACACTTCATGCGCCGCGACGAACTCGAAGCGGCATGGGCGTGGGCCGAGCCGATTCTCGACGGCTGGGCGAAGTCGGGCGAGCGGCCGCGCTCGTATTCGGCGGGCACGTTCGGACCGGCGGCATCGACCTCGCTGATGACGCGCGAGAACGCCGTGTGGGCGGAGGAAGCGCAGTAATGCGCCTTTGACGGCGCGCTATTCGAGGCGGCTCGCGACGTTGCAGTGGCGTCGCGAGCCGCTTTTGCTTGCGCTGTCGTTGTGCGTTGATTGTTCGTCATTCACATGGCTTGCGCCTATGATGGTTTCCTTGTCCGCGTCATTCAGCGGCATTTCAAAGGAGGCATCGATGAGGCGAATTCTCGTGGCATTGATCTGGGCGGCAAGCGTGGCAATCACACTCGATCTCACGGCTTACGCCAGCACCGGTGTCAATGCCCGAAGCGATCCGCCGAAGGTGATCATCGACAGCGACTACAACACGCTCGGCGACGACGGGCAACTCGGCGTGATGGCCGCGCAATTGCAGGCGCAGGGTTCGCTGAAAGTGCTCGGCATTACCGTGGTGTCCGGCAATCAGTGGCTCAAGCAGGGTGTTGCCGATGCGTTGAAATCGGTCGAGCGGCTCGGCGTCGAACAACAGGTCGGCGTGTATGCGGGCGCGAATTACGCGCTGTCGCACGACTTCACGACGATCCAGCGGGAACTGAAAGAATTCCCCGGCGGGGACGGTTACATTGGCGCATGGAGCAAGCCCGAGCCGAAATCGGCAAGCGAGCTCGTCGCGCCGCCGGATGGCTTCGCGACGCACACCAAGGTGCGAAGCCAGAGCGCGACCGACTTCATCGTCGAATCGGTGAAGCGCTATCCGGGCGAGGTGACGATCCTCGCAATCGGCCCGCTGACCAACATCGCGTCGGCCACCCGCGAGCACCCCGAAATCGTGCCGCTGATCAAGCAGATCATCTACATGGGCGGCGCGATCGACGTGCCGGGCAATACCACGCCCACTGCCGAATTCAACTGGTGGTTCGATCCCGAAGCGGCGAAAACAGTGCTGCATCTGCCGATCAAACAGACGGTGATTCCGCTCGACGTAACGAATACCGTGCAAATGGACAAGGCGCTTTACGACCGCATTGCACACGATCCGGCGAAGCAGACCATCATCACGCAACTGTTCAGGACGCTGAACGGTTACGGCTACGACGGCAAGAACGGCTTCGAGACCAATCCGAACTACACGACGAACATCTGGGACACGCTGACGCTCGCGTATCTGATGCATCCGTCGTTCGCGACGCAGACCGTCGAGGAATGGGTGGATGTGGATACGAGCTTCGGTGCCAACGATGGCAAGGCAACGGGCTACTCGAGTTCGCCGCCGCCGGGTTTGCAGAAGATGACGATCGTCAAACGTTTTGATAATCCGGCGTTTTTCAATTTCTATGTCGATCTGTTGACGCGGCCGGTGCCGGTGCGGCCGATGGACTAATCAACGCGCGAGCGCCGCGCGCCCGCACCCGCTTTATGCGGGATGCAGGCCGCGCAGCAACTGCCGCACGCGCGACAGATCCTGCTCGACGTGGCCGGCCTTCTCGAACAGCTCGGCAAGCCAATCGACGAACGCGCGCACGCGCGGCGACACGCGGCGGTTTTTCACGTACGCGACCGAGACCGGCATCGGCACGGGTTTCCATTGCGGCAGCACTTCATGCAGCAAGCCCGAGTCGAGGTAAGGCTGTGCGGCGATGCGCGCGGGCTGGATCATGCCGAGGCCTTGCAGTCCGCAGGTGAGGTACGCCTGTTCGTCGCTGACCTGCACGAAGCCGTTGAGCTTGACCTTGCGCGCTTCGCCGTCCACTTCGAAATCGAAGTCGCATTCGCGGCCGCTATGCGGCGACACGCAGTTGACCGCGACGTGCGCGCGCAGCTCGTCGAGATCGGCTGGCGTGCCGTGGCGGGCCAGATAGGCTGGACTCGCGCAGGTGACCTGATCGAGCGTGCCGAGTTGGCGCGCGACGAGATTGGAATCGGGCAATTCACCGAGCTGGATGCTGCAGTCGATTGCTTCGGAAACCATATCGACGGTGCGGTTGCTGACGCCGATCGCGAGATCGAGGTTCGGGTAGAGGGCGTGGAACTCGTCTAGCGATGGAAGCACGATTGCGCTTGCTACTGCGCTCGGCATTTCTATGCGCAGGCGGCCGGTCAGGTTGTCGGTCGAGTTGCGGATGCTGGCTTCCATTTCGTCGATGTCGGCCAGTATTTGCGCGCAGCGTTCGTAATAGGCGGCGCCTTCTGGTGTGATGCTCAGGCGGCGCGTCGTGCGGACCAGAAGCGCTGTGCCTAGCAGGGCTTCCAGGTTCTGGACGATCGTCGTCGCCGTTGCGCGGGGAATGTTCAGTGATTCCGCTGCGCGGGTGAAGCTGTTGGTGTCCACGATTCGGATGAATGTGCGCATTGCAGTTATTCTGTCGATCACTGGGATGCTCCAAATGAGGTTTCTCTTTTTTGCCTGCGGCGGGTGTTTGGTCTTTGTTCCTGTGGTGTTGGCCTTTCCTTGATTTGTTGTCGGTCTATTAGCGTTGCCCCTGTGCGGGGCGGCACCTACTTTCTTTGCTGCTGCAAAGAAAGTAGGCAAAGAAGACAGCTCAAACCGCTAATTCTTAAGCGGGCACCGTGCCCCACAAGCGGCAGTGGTGCATCTGGAATCCGTGCCCCCGCACATTCGACGGCAGTGACAAAGCCGTCATCCATCCCACTCCGCACTACGTGCGTCGCGGACCGGTATGCAGGGGAAACCAGCGTGTTTTTTGTGTTGTGGGGCCATCGGCTACGCCTCGGCGACACGCCGAACCGACCAATGGTTTGAGAACAGTGCTTCGGCGCGCGCAGCGCCGCCGGAGGTATGACAGCCTTGTCACTAACGCGGAATGTGCGAGGTGACAGATTCCAGATGCACCACTACCTCACGCGCACCGAGGGACCCGCTTAAGAGTTAGCGGTTTGAGCTGTCTTCTTTGCCTACTTTCTTTGCAGCAGCAAAGAAAGTAGGTGCCGCCCCGCACAGGGGCAACGCTAATAGACCGACAAGAAATCAAGGAAAGGCCAACACCCTAAGAACAAAGAAAAAGCGCGAAGGCAAAGAAAACACAACAACAAAACAGAACCCCGCGCCGCAGGCGCAAAAACAGCCACCCGCTGCGCGGCAAACAAGCAGCTATTACTTCCGCAACGAATCCATATCAATCACAAACCTGTACTTCACATCGCTCTTGAGAATCCGCTCATAAGCCTCATTGATCTTCTGCATCGGAATCATTTCAATATCCGAAGTAATGCCATGCTCCCCGCAGAAATCGAGCATTTCCTGCGTTTCGGCAATACCGCCAATCAGCGAACCAGCAAGGCGCCGCCTCTTGAAGATCAGATTGAACACCTGCGGCGACGGATGATCGTGCTCCGGCGCACCGACCAAGGTCATCGTCGCATCCCGCTTCAGCAGATTCAAAAACGGATTCAGATCATGCTGCGCCGCCACCGTATTGAGAATGAAATCGAAGCTATTCACATGCGCTTCCATCTCCTGCGGATTCTTCGAAACAACAACTTCATGCGCGCCAAGCCGCTTCGCATCCTCGATCTTCGACGGCGACGTCGTAAACAGCACGACATGCGCACCCATCGCCCGAGCCAGCTTCACACCCATATGGCCGAGTCCGCCGAGGCCGACAATCCCGACCTTCTTGCCCGGGCCCACGCCCCACGTGCGCAGCGGCGAATACGTGGTGATGCCCGCGCACAGCAGCGGCGCGACACCCGCGGGGTCGAGATTCTGCGGCACGCGCAGCGTGAAAGCTTCGTCGACGACCAGTTGCGTCGAATAGCCACCGTACGTGATCTGTCCGTCGACGCGATCGACACCGTTGTACGTGCCCACCCAGCCGTTCTCGCAATACTGCTCGAGACCTTCCGCGCAGCTCGAACAGGTGCGGCACGAATCGACCAGACAGCCGACCGCGACCAGTTCTCCGACCTTGTACTTCGTTACGTTCGGACCGACCGCGGTCACGCGGCCCACGATTTCGTGGCCCGGCACAACCGGGTAGATGGTGTTCTTCCATTCGTTGCGCGCCTGATGCAGGTCGGAATGGCACACGCCGCAGTACAGCACTTCCATCTGCACGTCATGGGCGCGGGGTGCGCGGCGCTGGAATTCAAATGGGGCGAGCGGCGTGGTGGCGTCGGTCGCTGCATAGGCATACGTCGTGCTCATGGGTAAACTCCAGCAAAGAGGGTGATGGCGCAACATGCGACGCGCCGGCGATGCGCAACACTGGGTTGCGGATGCGGCGGGCCGCAGCATGAACCGGAGTCGGGGCGCGTGCGTAGGTGGCCAACATCAGCGTCCAGCAGACTGATGGTGGCCAATTACCGCGCACGCTGCGCGCGGCGAAAAGGGCGATCCGGCAGGGTTCCCATCTTAGGAGTCCGGCACCCGCCGGGGAATACCTGATTGTCTTGAAGGTTTGCCTAAAACTCTGGAGGAGCAGCGCGATACACTGTTTGGTGCTAAATTCCAGGCATTATTCTCCTGGCTGTCACCATATCGTCATGTCCACTCAAGCTGTCGATTACGTCACGAACGATGCGGCGCAGTGCCGCGTGCTCGAACTGTTCAACCTGCTCGCGCCGAATCCCGGCATCACGCGTTCGAGCCTCGAAGGCGTCGACCTGCTGCGCGCGAATCAGCCGA
The DNA here is from genome assembly GCF_040965775.1 of Paraburkholderia sp. BR10954. Taxonomy (NCBI): domain Bacteria; kingdom Pseudomonadati; phylum Pseudomonadota; class Betaproteobacteria; order Burkholderiales; family Burkholderiaceae; genus Paraburkholderia; species Paraburkholderia sp. BR10954. Next base: position 39,538 of record NZ_JBFRCK010000022.1, on the reverse strand, counting down.
TGGCGCGCAGGCCGGTGATGTACGAGCCGAGCATCGTGATCGTTTGCCAGGGACGCAAGCGCGGCTTTATCGGCGATCAGGTGTTCCAGTACGACGCGCAGCAGTACCTGGTGTTGTCGGTGCCGTTGCCGTTCGAATGCGAGACCGAAGCAAGCGAACAGGAGCCTTTTCTCGGCATTTCCGTGCGCGTCGATCTGACGATGGTCGCCGAGTTGCTGATGGCGCTCAACGAGACTCAGGGTATCGCGCAGCACGAACCGGCCGGCATCTACTCGACGCCGCTCGATCCCGCGCTGAGCGGCGCAGTGAAGCGTCTGATGGAAGCACTCGCAGCGCCGCTCGATGCGCGCATCCTCGCCCCTGGAATCGTGCGGGAAATCTGTTATCGCGTGTTGACCGGCGAGCAGGGCGGCGCGATTCGCGCGGCGCTCACGCACCAGAATCACTTTGGCCGCATCGCCAAGGCGCTGCGGCGCATTCATGCGGACTACCACGGCTCGCTCGATGTCGATACGCTCGCAGCCGAGGCCGGTATGAGTCTCGCGGTGTTTCATGCGCAGTTCAAGGCTGTCACCGCGACGTCGCCGATGCAGTACGTGAAGACCACGCGTCTGCATCACGCGCGTCTGTTGATGGTGCAGGATGGCTTGAATGCCGGCGCAGCCGCCGCGCGGGTCGGGTACGAAAGCGCGTCGCAGTTCAGCCGCGAGTTCAAGCGGCTATTCGGCCTGAGTCCCGGCGACGAGGTCAAGCGCATGCGCGCCGCTCACGATGCGCCGCTGCCGCGCGCGCACAAGCCGGTGCCGCGTTATGTGACCGCGGTCTAGAGTCCGCTGAACCAGTTGTAGCCCTGATCTTCCCAGTAGCCGCCGGGGTTCGTGTTGGTCACGAAGATCGCGGCGATATGCTTCGGGTTCTTGAAGCCGAGCTTGGTCGGCACGCGCAGCTTCAGCGGATAACCGTATTTGGCCGGCAGCGGCGCGTTGCGGAAATCGAGCGTCAATTGTGTTTGCGGATGGAGCGCGGTCGCCATGTCGAGGCTCGAGTAATAGCGGTCCGCGCATTTGAAGCCCACGTAGCGCGCGCTCAGATCGGCGCCGATCAGTTGGAGAAACGTGCGAAACGGTACGCCGCTCCATTGTCCGATCGCGCTCCATCCCTCGATGCACACGTGACGAGTGATCTGCGAAACTTGCGGCAATTTGCGCAACTGCTCGAGACTCCAGCTGCGCTTGTCCGCGACGAGCCCCGACATTTCGAGCCGAAAGCTCGAGCCGTCGATATCGGGTGCATCGAACTCGGGATAGAACGCGTTGAACGGAAAACGGATCGGTGATATCGCGCGCGGCATAGGTCGGCGCTAGCTTGTTGCGATTGAAGAGCCACGCCTGCACGCGATCGTTCCAGCGCGACATCGCCCACAGCACTTTGTCCACTGAATCATTGTCCTGCAGATTGCAGCCGGACAGCATCGCGAGCGCGCCAATGGATAGCGAGGAGCGCAGAAATAAGCGGCGTTGCAATTGCTCGATTTGCGGCCGGTGCTCGGCAAGCACGATGCATGAGCGGCGCGCGCCGTCTGTATTGGCGTGGGTATCGTTCGCCGTGTCGGTTCGTTGCGGGGCGCTCATGCGCGAGTCCTCTGTGGGGCTTGATTGATGCGATGCGTGCGGTGCCGGGCGCGTCCAGTGAACATCGGCGGCAACGTGCGCGGCACCAGCAGCACCAGCAGCAGATGCACGACGACGAAGCCGACCACGCCGGCCATCGCGACGAAATGCACGCGCCGCGCAAAATCGAAGCCGCCGAACAGCGCGGTCAGCCACGAGAACTGCACCGGCTTCCAGATCGACAGTCCCGATGCGACGAGCAGCACCCCGAGCAGCAGCACCAGCAGATACAGCGCGCGCTGCACGGCGTTGTACCGGCCGGTCTCGTGCGGCAGTCTGAAGCGCAACGCGAGCGCCGCATCGCGCGCCACGTCGCGGGCACGCACCGGCAGCAGCTTGCGACGCAAATGGCCGCTCGCGACGCCGTACGCGAAATAGAGCAGCCCGTTCACGCACAGCAGCCACATCGCCGCGAAGTGCCATGCGATCGAGCCGCCGAGCCATCCGCCGACCGTCGCCCATACGGGAAACCGGAACGGAAAGATCGGCGACGCGTTATAGATTGCCCATCCGCTCATCACCATGCAGACCATCGCGAACGCGTTGATCCAGTGCGTCACGCGAACGAAGAGAGGATGAACGATCAGAGCTGCTTGCGAGTCGGGCATTGGCTTCAAAGACGAGAGGGAGGAAGACGAAAGCAGTGCCGCGTTACATCGGCGGCGTCACGCCATGCTCACCGGCCGAAATGAAATTCGCCGCCATCGAGCCGTCCGCCTCCTTGTGCGCAAACAGCACGACCTTCGCGCCGGGCGTCAGCAGCGCGCGGCTGCCAGGCTCCAGACTGACGATGGGCACATCCTGCGGAATCACGATCTTCTTCTCGCCGTCCTTGTACTTGACGGTGATCGTGCGGCCGTTGCTGACCACCAGCGAGCCGACCGTGCCGTTCGTCATCGTGCTGTTCGCGCCGAGATCCCACGGTCGATGACCTTCGCCCGAGCCGCGCATGCTCGGCGGGAACACATGCACTTCGAGCGCTTTCAGCGTGCCGTCGGACTGCGGAATCGCGGCGGTGCCGACATAGCTGTCCGGCTTGATGTCGGTGACGTTCGCGAGCGTGACGCCGCGAATCGGCGTGTCGGCGGCGAGCTTCACGTCGACGTCCTGGCCGTCGCGCGTGTGGACTTTGAGCAGATCGCCCGACAGCGACGTGACCGTGCCGCGTACGCCGGTCGGCACGGCAGTCTGGGCCAAAGCCGCGAACGTCGTAGCGAACAGCGCGGCGGCGAGTGCGGGGACGGCGAGGGCGCGCAGCGTGCGTGCGCGGACAGTGTTCATGCGTGTCTTCATCAGGCAACTCCAGGAAAGGGATGCAGCGTGGTGGATGGTGCTTTCAGACTAGCCGCCACATCGGCTCATCAAGGTGACGGGAGGATGACAAAAACGTCATCAATGGCCGACGGCGGCCACGTAGAATGGCCGCCGGGGAGCGTCGCAGGTTTTTTCGAGCGCTCCCGTCAGGCGTTTATTGCGCGCGCGAGCCCGGCCTTGCGGGTCGAGTCGTGCGCAGGAGCGGCGAGCAACATGAGCATTCTGGTTATCGAAGACGATCCGAAAACCGGCGACTATCTGAAGAAGGGCCTGCGCGAGAACGGCCACGCGGTCGACCTCGCGCGCACCGGCACGGACGGCCTTCACCTGGCGCTCGGGCACGACTACGAACTCGTGGTGCTCGACGTGATGCTGCCCGGCATCGACGGTTGGGAAATCATGCGGGCGTTGCGCGCGCGACGCGATTTGCGGGTGATTTTCCTGACCGCGCGCGATCAGGTCAGCGACCGCATTCGCGGTCTGGAACTCGGCGCCGACGACTATCTGGTCAAGCCGTTCTCGTTTACCGAGTTGGTGCTGCGCATTCGCACGCTGTTGCGCCGTGGCGTGATCCGCGAAAGCGACGTGTTCGAAGTCGCCGACTTGAAGCTCGACGTATTGCGCCGCCGGGTCACGCGCGAGGGCGTCGACATTCCGCTGACCAACAAGGAGTTCATGCTGCTGCATCTACTGGTGCGCCGCGAGGGCGAAGCGCTGTCGCGTTCGCAGATCGCGTCGGAAGTGTGGGACATGAATTTCGATAGCGACACCAACGTGGTCGACGTGGCGATCAAGCGCCTGCGCGCGAAGGTCGATCACCCGTTCGAGAAGAAGCTGATTCACACGGTGCGCAGCATCGGCTACACGTTTGGCGACGGCGCATGAGACTCTGGACCGAACGCTCGCTGATCGCGCGCACCACGTTGCTGTTCGCGCTGATCGCCTGCGCGGTGATCGGTTCGCTCGGCGCGTATTTCTATCATTCCGCCGAAGTTGCGCTGCAACGCCGCGCCGATGTCGTGCTGAGCGGCCGCGTCGAGCATTTCAGCCGCATCGTGCACGACCTTTACTCGGTCAGCGAACTAAAGAAGCGTCCGCTGTTGTTCGAGACGATGCTCGGCGCGGAGGAGGACGTGCTGATCTTCCGGCGGCCGGGCGAAGCGCCGTTCGTCGACGTGAATCCGGGCGGGCTCGCGGTGCCTGATTTGCCGCTCGCCCCGGCAGGTGATCCGCCGCGCGCCACCGACGTTCGTCGGACGCACCTTCCCGACGGCGTGCCGGTGCATTGGGCGATCGCGACCGCGACAGCACGCGAGGATGGCACCGAAGTCGAGGTGATCGCCGGCCATCCGATGACACATGAAATGCGCATGCTGGCCGAGTACCGCAACCGCATCGTGCTGGCGACGCTGACCGGCATGCTGGCCGCGACGCTGCTCGCTTACTGCGTGCTGCGCCGCGCGCTGCGACCGGTGCGCGAGATCGCCACCCGCGCCGCGCAAATCAGCCCGACGAATCTGGCGGTGCGGCTCGACGATCGAGCGGCGCCGGTGGAACTGCGTCAACTCACGTACGCGTTCAACGCGATGCTCGATCGTCTCGCCGACGGCTATCAACGCCTGCAGCAGTTTTCCGCCGATCTCGCACACGAGATTCGCACACCGGTCGGCGCGCTGGTCGGCCAGACCCAGGTGGCGCTCGCGCAGCCGCGCGAAGCCGACGAGTATCAGCAACTGCTCGAATCGAATCTGGAGGAGCTGAATCGCCTGAGCCATATCGCGGAGAACATTCTGTTTCTCGCGCATGCGGATCATGCGGCGTTGTCGATCGAGCGGCAGCCGGTCGATCTGCATGGCGAGCTCGTCAGAATCGCCGACTATTTCGAAGGCCTGGCCGACGAACGCGGCATGCGTTTCGAAGTCGACGCGGCAGGCATCGCGTCGGCCAATCCGATGCTGTGCCGCCGCGCGATCAACAATCTGGTCGTCAACGCGGTGCGTTACGGCGCGGGCGACACGATCGTGCGCCTGCGCGGCGAGCAGGACCAGGCGGGCGCGCTGGTGACGGTCGAGAACGAGGGCGAGCCGATTCCGGCCGCGCAACTCGACCGGCTGTTCGATCGCTTCTATCGCGGCGACGCGGCGCGCAGCGCGTTCACGGAATCGAACGGACTCGGGCTCGCGATCGTGAAGGCGATCATGCATCTGCATGGCGGCAGCGCGCGCGTGGTGTGTCCGCTGCCGGGCGTGGTGCGTTTCGAGCTGCGCTTTCCGGGCGCGTGACCTGCTCGCGGGGTAGGTCCGGCGCCGCGTCAGACGCCGCCGCCTATACTTTTCAAAGCGCTTTGAAAGGATCGTTCGCTGCCGACCTCACCAGGAGTCGCATCATGGTCAAGCTCGCTTTGTATGTCCGTCTGGAAGCCAAGCCCGGCAAGGAAAAGGAAGTCGAGGCGTTTCTGCTCGGCGGCCTGCCGCTCGTCGAGCAGGAACCGGCCACCGCAGCGTGGTTCGGTCTGAAGCTCGGTCCGTCGATCTACGCCATTTTCGATGCGTTCGACGACGAAGCCGGCCGCGACGCGCATCTGAACGGCAAGGTCGCGGCCGCGTTGATGGAGAAGGCGGCCGAGCTGTTCGCGTCGCCGCCGAGCATCGTCCGGCTGGATGTGCTGGCAGCCAAGCTGCCGGGCTGAGTGAGCTCGAGCGACGAGCGTTGCGCCGGCGTGGCGAACGCCAGACGCCCTCGGCCGTTACTTCGCCGCCGCCTCCACGCCCGGCTGCGCGTCGTAGTGCGCGCGCTTTTCCTCATACATCAGCAGATCGGCGCGCTGCACGCCCGCTTCCAGCCGATCGCCGCGCTGGCAGGTCGCCGCGCCCATCGAGAAGCTCAGCGGCGAGCCCGGATAGAACTGGTTGTTCATCTCGACCAGCTGGCGAATCGCGTCGATCATCGCCGCGCCACCGCGCTCGTCGGTATCGGGCATCAGGATCGCGAACTCGTCGCCACCGATCCGAGCCGCGTGGAACGGCGACTCCATCGCCTTCGCGAGCACTTCGCCGGCCCGCCGCAGCAGCGCGTCGCCGGCCGCGTGGCCGAGCTGATCGTTCACGCGCTTCAGGCCGTTCAGGTCGGCCATGATGATCGTGACGGGCCACGGTCCCTTGCGTTCCAGCCGGTTCAGTTCGTCGACGTAGAACGAGCGGTTGCGCAGCTTGGTCAGCACGTCGTGCTTGCCGAGGAATTCCAGGTAGGCCTCGGCCTTCTTGCGCGCGGTGATATCGGTCAGCGCGACGAGCACGAGATCCCAGTCCCGCTCGTGGCCGGGCAGCACCGAGAATTGCAGGTGTACGTGAACCTCGTTGCCGTCGAGTGAATAGTTGAGCACCTCGCGCTGCTGGAACAGCTTGTTGTCCCACAGGTCGATCAACTGCTCGCGGAAATGCGGGCGCATCTCATCGCGGAACACGTCGGCGAGGCGCGCCATCAGCGTCTTCTTGTCCTTCGCGCCGAACATACCGAGCGTGTGGTGGTTGACGTCGAGCACATGGATTTCCGCCATGCAGCGTTCGACGAACTCGGGATGGACGTCGGTAAACACCCGGAAATCGTTGATGCCGGCCGCGCGCGCGCCGTCGAGCAGGCGTTTGACCGCGCTGAAATCTTCGACCCACAGCGATACCGGCGAATGTTCGAAGAGCCCGCGCGCGTATTCTTCCGCCTCCGCGACACGGCGCCGCGCGCCTTCGAGCTCGGTGATGTCTTCGGTCGACACCAGCACGCGGTCCCAGCGTTGCTCGTGACCGGGTAGCACCGCACCCTTGAGCAGCACGTCGAGGCGCCGTCCGCCGAGCGTGTAGTTGACCGTGTGGCTCGTGAAGCTCGACTGGCCGGCCCAGAGCTGGCACAGCTCCTCGAGGTGCGTTTTCAGCATGTCGTCGCGGAACACCGACGCGAGGTTGCTCGTCAGCGTGTCGAAATCGGCGGCCTCGAATTGCGTGAGCGTCTGCCGATTGACCTTGATCACGCGGATGCGGTGAGCGCATTCGGCAACGTGGCGCGGGTCTGCGGCGAAATGGGCGCGCAGATCGGTCACGCCCGCGGCTCGCCATTCATCGAACAACGCGCGCACGCCGCTGAAATCTTCGAGCCACAGCGACACCGGCGCGAGTTCGAACATTCCGGAGTCGTCGTTGATGGGCGCGGCGCCGCCCGTGAGGGTATCCAGCATGAGGTTCTCGGAATCGGAAGTGCGGCTATTTTAGACAGGTTGGCGCCGGCCGAAAATGAAAGACGATTGGCCTGTCGTTTTTGCGCAGATGTGCCTGGCGAGTGACGGTGGTCCGCTATTTCTGATCGTCGCGCGCCGCGCGCGTGCCGATGTACTCGTACTCCTCGGTATTGAGCCGCGAAATGCGCAGTTCCACCGCGCTGCGGTGATACGAGTATGCGATGCGCCGAATCTCGAGCAGCGGCGCGCCGACATCGACGCCAAGCTGCGCGCTTTCGAGCTCATTGGCGAGCGCAACGCTCACACGCTCATCGGTCTCGACCACGTTGATGCCGAAACCGTCCTGATAGAAGTTGTACAGCGTGTTCGGCCGGTTGCGCAGCTTGCTTTCGGTCAAGCCGGGAAACAGCGCTTCGGGCACGGTGATATGTTCGATCAGCACGGTCTTGCCGTGCAGCGCGAGCCCGTTGACGAACTGCAGCACGCGCGCGCCGGTCTCGATATCGAGCGCGGCGGCCGCCTCGCGCGACGCTCGCGCCTTCTTGAACCCGATCAGCGTGACGACCGGGTAGGCCTTGTCGCCGTCGCGCCGCACGATGCGAAAGAAGCGGAAGAAGTGCCGGTCGCGCTGATGCATCGCCACGAAGGTGCCGAGCCCCTGATGACGGATCAGAATGTTCTCGGCGCACAGTTCGTCGATGGCTTTGCGCAGCGTGCCGATCGACACGCCGAAGCGTTCGGCGAGGCGCTTTTCCGAAGGAATGCATTCGCCGCCTTTCCATTCGCCGGCCGCGAGCGCCGCGAGAATCGCGCTCTTGACCTCCTTGTACCGTGTGGCGCCCACTGCGGGCGCGTTGATCGCGAGCGTGCTCATGAAAACCTCTGGGATACGCGAGTCGTAGCTCGCCTGCGTTGAACCTGGCCTGATTCTAAACGGCCAGGTCATCTAATACATCTGGATGAATCGTATGTTGTCGGCGATTCGCGACAGCGGCACGGGTCTTCATTCAGTCCTCTAATACATATATATGACCTAGTTGACATTGAGTAAGTGAACGCCCAATATCGATTCACCGCGGCGCACCTGGCTGCGCTGCCCCGGCGGCACCCTCACCGCATTCAAACTACGAATGGAGACGCTCATGAGCAATCCCACGGCAGACATCAACGACACCGCAGCGGGCGCGTCGGCGCCACGCAGAACGATCCACATCGTGCTGCACGAGGCGAAAGACACCGTCGGCGTGGCGGTGGTCGAGGGCATCAAGGCGGGCATGCAGCTCAACGCATGGATCATGGACGAGGACGCAATCGTCACCGTGCCGGCGAAGCAGGACATTCCGATCGGTCACAAGGTCGCGCTGAAGGACATGGCCGTCGGCGACACGGTGTTCAAGTACGGCGTCGACATCGGCAAGGTGGTCGCGCCGATCAAGGCCGGCGAGCACGCGCACGTGCACAACATCAAGACGAAGCGCTGGTAAGCAGCGCCGCCCCTCACTGGCATCAACCCGAACGAGAGAGACACCATGAGCGTGACTGACCTGGATACCACTTTCCGCGGCTATCGTCGCGACAACGGCCGCGTGGGCGTACGCAACCACGTGATCATCCTGCCGGTCGACGATCTGTCCAATGCCGCGGCACAGGCGGTCGAACACAACATCAAGGGGACCATGGCGCTGCCGCATCCGTATGGGCGGCTTCAATTCGGCGCCGACCTCGAACTGCATTTCCGCACGCTGATCGGCGCGGGCAGCAATCCGAACGTCGCGGCGGTGGTCGTGATCGGGATCGAGGAGGGGTGGACCAAGCGTGTCGTCGACGGTATTGCGAAAACCGGCAAGCCGGTGATGGGCTTCGGCATCGAACTGCATGGCGATCACGACACGATCATGCGCGCGTCGAAGGCCGCGAAGGAAATGGTGCAATACGCGACGTCGCTCGATCGCGAGGCGTGCCCGATCTCGGAGTTATGGGTGTCGACCAAGTGCGGCGAGTCGGACACCACGTCGGGCTGTGGCTCGAACCCGACCGTCGGCAACGCGTTCGACAAACTCTACGGCCTCGGCACCACGCTCGTGTTCGGCGAGACCTCGGAGCTCACGGGCGGCGAGCAGATCGTCGCTGCGCGCTGCGCGAACGACGGCGTGCGCGAGCGCTTCCAGTTCATGTTCGACCGCTACCAGGACATGATCAACCGCTGGAAAACCGATGACCTGTCCGAGTCGCAGCCGACCAAGGGCAATATCGCGGGCGGCCTGACGACGATCGAGGAAAAGGCGCTCGGCAACATCCAGAAGATCGGCAAGAAGTGCATGGTCGATGGCGTGCTGGACAAAGCCGAGGAGCCGACGCATTCGGGACTGTGGTTCATGGATTCGTCATCGGCCGCGGCCGAGATGGTGACCTTGTGCGCGGCATCGGGCTTCGTCGTGCATTTCTTCCCGACGGGACAAGGCAACGTGATCGGCAATCCGATCGTGCCGGTCATCAAGATCTGCGCGAATCCGCGCACGGTCCGCACGATGGGCGAGCATATCGACGTGGATGTGACCGGCATTCTGCAGCGTGAGCAGAACCTCGACCAGAGCGGCGACAAACTGCTCCAATGCATGATGGCGACGATCAACGGCCGTTTCACCGCAGCCGAAGCGCTCGGTCATCGCGAGTTCGTCCTGACGCGTCTGTTCGAAAGCGCCTGACACGGGCGACTTGGCCGCCGCGGCGAGCCGCACGGCTCGCCCGCCGCGGTCCCCACCTTCCCGGCGCATGCCGGCACGGAGAAGCGGCCAACAATGCCCCCGTGACCGGCAGCTCATGCGGCAGTGGCGCCGGCTCGACATCTGGCAGCAGCGAGCGGAGGAGACACCATCTTGCGCGTGCTCAACCATCTCTACGTGCAGGTCCTGATCGGACTTGCGGCTGGCATTCTCGTCGGTCATTTCGCGCCCGTGTTCGGCGTGCAGATGAAACCGCTCGGCGACTGTGTGTGCGGGCGCTTTTAGTACTTTATAAAACCGAAATGACCCTGAGAGAACTCACTCTTTCGGCAAGCCAATCGTTATAGAAGAAGTCGGTGGGATTGTAGGGCATTGCAATCAGGCAGCGCAGGTGGTGGCGAAACCGATCCAGCCACCTGGCAAACCCGGCTGAACGCTGCGCGCGCAGCCAGAACTCGCGATAGAGCCGCATCAGTGCTGCTCGGCGATACCCAGCCGTTGCACTTTCAGCCGCATTCCACCGATGGCGATACATTTGAAGTTGCTGGCATTCCTAACATGACCGGTAATCCGAACTCTTGGATTGAAAGCGGCCCCGGCATGAAGAAGCAATGGCGCATGTTTGGTTCTAATGGCTCGGCAGCGGTTGACATAGACTTTGATTGCCACCACGGGCAGCCAAATCCGCATGCACATAACTGGGATGGCAACGTGCGCGATCAAGGTTGGCCCGCATCAATTCTCCCTTAGTGAGGCAAACTGTGACAGATATTGACGCAACGCTTCACGCGTATGATTACTTCCATGACTGGCATGTCGAAAGCATCGTGTTACAAAATGAATCTGACTTGACTTGTCCTGACACATTGATTCTGGGTCTCAAACTCGGTGCGCGTCGAGTCACAGCCACCTTTCAACTATCCTGCACGTCGTCGAGCCAAAAACCTGCATTCATCTCGGCGAGGGGGACAGCAGTCGCATCGTTTTAGCCGGGGCCGACGCGGCGGCTGACTGCGACCTTTTCGGACCCCGCGGCCTAGATTAGTTGCCACGGTCGCTTTGCGACCTTATGGGGTACTCACATCCACGCCGCTCGCTCCCAACCTCACACTATCCGCACGCCCCCACCTCCCCGCACGCGGTACAAAAATCGCAGCCATCCTTGCGAATCACCGCATTCGCGCCACACGAAGCGCATTTGCGTCCGAGCATCGTGTGCAGCCCTTGCGTGCCGTTCGGCTGCAGCAACGCGTCGGCGCTATCCGCTGGATTCGGACGCAGGCCGAAATCGGCGGACAGCGCCAAGTCTGTTTTCATTTGTCCGCGCGGCAAACGCGCAAGCATCCGCGATGCGACCTGATTGCCCTCGGCGTCGAGAAAGCCGCGCCGATACAGGATCTGCTGGATCGCGAACGCGAGCGCCGCCACTTCGGAATCGTGCCAGCGCGGCGCGCGATGACCGTCGAGCCGCTGCACGTCGCCAAGCCGCACCTGGCCGCGATCCCACGACACCTTGCGCATATCCTGCAGATTGCGCGCGACGAAGCCGCCGCGCGCGGCCAGCGACAGCGAACGCATCGTCGCGGTGATCCATTGTTGCGACTCGTCGCGCTGACCGACCGGAATGAAGAACTCGATCGGCCGCTCGATCGTCACGTCCTCGCCGCCGAGCCGCCCCGTCACCTCGATGAACGACACCGCGACATACAGCGACTTCTTGCCGGCCTGCGTCAGATACTCGACCTTCTCGATGATCGCCGGCAATTCGCCCCTCGGCCGATGATCGATCGCGATACGCAGCGGGTCCTGATCCATCTCGGCGAGCGTGTCGTCGGCCTGCGCGGACGACACGCTCAGCACCGCGCCGAGCGTGTCGTTCGGGCGATAGGTGGCAAGGCCCTTCAGCCCGCTTTTCCATGCATCGAAGTAGAGGCTTTCGAACGCGTCGAACGGATAGTCGGCGGGCACGTTGACGGTCTTCGAGATCGATGTGTCGATGTACGGCTGCACGGCCGCCATCATGTCGAGATGGTCGCGCGCGGACATCTGCAGCGCGCTGACGAAATAGTCGGGCAGGCTGGTCACATCGCCGCCGAGCTCGCGATAAAGCCGGTATGCGTAGTCCTCGACGTCGAACGATTCGCGGCCGCCGTCGGCCATCACCTTCATGCGCGTGTAGGTCCACGAGAACGCCGGCTCGATGCCGTTTGACGCGTTGTCCGCGAACGCGAGGCTCACGGTGCCGGTCGGCGCGATCGACAGCAGGTGGCTGTTGCGGATGCCGTCGCGGCGGATCGCCTGCTTGATGTCGTCGGGCAGACGCGATGCGAAGGTGCCGGCTTCCAGATAGCGCGCGGCGTCGAACAGCTCGAACGCGCCGCGCTCCTTCGCGAGTTCGACCGACGCGCGATACGCTTCGTCGCGCATCAACCGCGCGATGCGTACCGCGAAATCGCGGCCTTCCTGCGAGTTGTAGCGCAGGCCCATCATCACCAGCGTATCGCCGAGGCCGGTGAAGCCGACGCCGATGCGCCGCTTCGCGCGCGATTCGGCGTATTGCTCGGGCAGCGGCCACAGCGTGACGTCGAGCACGTCGTCGAGAAAGCGCACCTGCGTGCGGGTGCGGCGTGCGAGGCCGTCCCAGTCGAACGACGGCTGGCGCCCCTGCATCTGAGCGAACGGATCGACGACGAAGCGCGTCAGATTGAGCGGTCCGAGGTTGCAGCAGCCGTAGGCGGGCAGCGGCTGCTCGCCGCACGGATTGGTCGCGCGGATCGTTTCGACCGCGCGCAGATTGTTGTCCTCGTTCATCCGCGAGATGAACACGATGCCGGGCTCGGCGACGTCGTACGTCGAGCGCATGATGCGGTCCCAGATCGCGCGCGCTGGACGTTCGCTATAGACCCACAGGCCGTCATCGCGCTGCCGCACGTCGCCGGCCGCGCGCAGCGCCGGCGACGGCTCGGCGCGATGGACCAGTTGCCACGGCTCGTCGTTCTCGACCGCGCGCATGAATTCGTCGGTGACGCCGACCGACACGTTGAAGTTGTTCCAGCGCCCCTTCGAATGCTTGGCCTCGATGAATTCGAGCAGGTCCGGATGGTTGCAGTCGAGCACCGCCATCTGCGCGCCGCGCCGCGAACCCGCGCTTTCGACGGTGCGGCACGATGCGTCGAACACGTCCATGTAGCTGCACGGACCCGAGGCGGCCGAGCTGGTCGTGTGAACCCGCGCGCCCTTCGGCCGGATCGCGGAGAAGTTGTAGCCGACGCCGCCGCCGCGGCGCATCGTTTCGGCCGCCTGCAGCAGCGCGACGTAGATGCCCGGCAAACCCTGTTCATCGACGCCCTGAATCGAATCGCCGACCGGCTGCACGAAGCAGTTGATCAGCGTCGCGGCGATGCCGCTGCCCGCCGCGCTCATGATGCGGCCCGCGCCGAGCGCGCCGTGGCGCATATTGTCGACGAACTGTTCCTCGACCGACGCTCGCAACTCGGGCGGCTCGGCCTCGGCGACGCCGCGCGCGACGCGGCGATACACGTCGTCGGCGGATTGCTCGTCGCCTTTCGCATACTTTTCGAGCAGCACGTCAAGCGAGAACTGCTGCGGCGGGATCAGCGAAGCGGGTGGAGCGGAGGAAGCGGGAGGCGTGGAAGCGGCGGTGGCCGCGCGGGTTTGCGGCGTGTCTTCTGCCATGATCGGCCCTCAAACGGCGTCGCGGCGGGCGCGGCGCGGTGGTGGAAGGCGCGCAGCCGGCGCCGGACAGCGAGCCGGCGGTCGGGCGGGCGCAACGAATCCACCTTAACGCACGAGGCGCGGGGCGGCAACCGTGAGCGCGGGCAGCGCGGCGGCGGATCATGCGATGCCGCGGCGGCCGGGCACCCGGTCGTTAGGGGCGCATGGGCGGTAGGGAGACAGACCGCGACGGCAACGGGGATGAAACTCGCGCTGCGGCCGCGTACTCGGGAACGTTCCGTGCGTCAGGCCGCTTCGAGCAGCGGTTCGAGAATTTCCGCGCAGATCATCGCGGACGCATTCGATGGCGCCGGGCGCTCGGCCGGCTTGAACACCGGGTCACCGCGGCGGATCTTGCGGCGCGACACCGCGCACGTGCCGGACGAATGCGCCGAGCGGCGGCGCCAGCGCTGCTCACCGTAGTGGCAGCGGCCCGGCTCGACCCAGCGGATCACCAGCGTCGTGTCGGAGCTCTCGAGAATTTCGATGCGTACGCCATTGCTACCGTCGAGGGGGATGGACTCCAGGGTCATCATCGGCTCCGTATTGTGGAGTGCCGAATTTAGTCCCGTGCGCGCCGGATAGCCATTGTGTCATCGTTGAAACACCGTTCCGGAATTAGCAATAATCACACTTGACATTTGCGACTTGCTGAAATGACGGGCGTTGCAAGCATTTTTATGTGATTTTTTAATATTGCACATTTTTGCAACGCTGTGTTGCCTATGGCGCGACGAGGAGGGCGGCCGGGAAAAGGGCGGCAACGCTTCCTTTAAGATGTTGAGTGTCGGGCGGCGAACTGAGCCGTCAGTGTAGCCGGTTTGAATTTTTCAGGTCGGCTCGTGCGCACACTGTTCAAAAAACACCAGAGTTCACATGATTCCACGCCCTCCCGCCGTCCCGCCCAACTCTCCCGAAACGCCGTCCGTCGCCGTCGAGCGCCAGAAAAAGCAGAGGGCCGCGTCGGTCGTGCTCTATATCGGGCTCGTGCTGCTCGCATTGTGGGTGGTGCGCGACTTCATCGTGGTGGTGGCGTGGGCGGCGGTCGTCGCGATTGCACTGTGGCCGCTGCTGCACAAGGTGGCGGGGAGCCGCTGGTTCAGGGGGCGCACGACCCTGCTCGCGACCGTCTTCACGCTGGCGATTGCCGTGCTCGTGCTGCTGCCGGTCGGGCTCGGCATCGCGCAGGCGCTGCGCGAGGCGCATGAACTGAACGAGTGGGTCCGCAGCGCGCAGGAGAACGGCATCCCGCTGCCGGACTTCATCAACCGTCTGCCGTTCGGCGTGCAGCAGATCAGTTCGTGGTGGCAGGCCAATCTCGCTCAGCCGCTGCGCGACTCGGCGGCGATGAAAGGCTTGCACAGCGAAACGGTGATGACGCTCGGCCGGCATTTCGGCGCCCGCGCCGCGCATGCGGCGATGGTGTTCGCGTTCATGCTGGTCACGCTGTTCGTGATTTTTCAGGCGGGGCCGCGTCTGTCCGGCTCGTTGCTGAAGGCCGCGCGACGCGGTTTCGGCGATAGCGGGGCGGACCTCGTCGCGCATATGGGGACCGCTGTGCGCGCCACCGTGTCGGGCTTGATCGTGGTCGGCGTCGGCGAGGGCCTGCTGCTTGGCGTCGCGTACTTCGTGACCGGCGTGCCGCATGCGGCGCTGCTCGGCTTCGTCACGGCGATCGCCGCGATGCTGCCGTTCTGCGCGCCGATCGTGTTCGGTCTCGCGGCGCTGTGGCTGCTCGTGCAGGGCTCGATGGTCGCGGCAGCCGGGCTGCTGATATTCGGCTCCGTCGTCGTGTTCGTCGCCGAGCACTTCGTACGGCCGGTGCTGATCGGCAACTCGACGCGCCTGCCGTTTCTGCTCGTGCTGTTCGGCATTCTCGGCGGCGCCGAGACGTTCGGGCTGCTGGGAATTTTCATCGGCCCGGCGCTGATGACGGTGCTGATGGTGCTGTGGACCGATCTCGTGGAATAGCGCCGGCTCAAGGCCGTTGATTGGACGGATGCTCCAGCGCCGGCGCCGGCGACTTCACGCAGCCGAGCGTGTATTTGAGCGCGGCTGGCAATAGCGCGCTCCACACGTCCCACGTGTGGCCGCCGTCGATGATCCGCAGCGCCGCCGGATTGCCCGCAAGCCGCAAACGCGTGTACAGCAGCGACGCGTCGGCCTGGATGTCGAGGTCGTCGTCGCCGGATGCGATGAACATCGGCAGGCGATACGGCTGGCTCATATAGCGGTCCCACTGCGCCGGATAGTTGAGCTCGTGCCAGATGCGCGGATCGAACTGATGCTCGCCGAACACGCCGACCCGCCGCGCCGCCGACGCGCGCGGCGGCTCGTTCGCGTAGATCGCGGGACTCAGCAGCAGCGCGCCGCAAAACATCTCGGGCTGCGTCAGCGCGTAGCGCAGCGCGCCGAAGCCGCCCATCGATACACCGCCGATCATCCGGCCGCCGCGCTGCGTCGCGACCGCGTAGTGCGTTTCGATCTCGGGCAGCAGATCGCCGAAGAACGCGCTCTCCATCTTTTCCTTGCGGTCGACGTACCAGTCCGTGCCGCCTTGCGGCATCACGATCACGACCGGTGCAATCTCCTTGCGCTCGATCAGCGTGTCGGCGGCACTCTGCAGATGACCTTGCGCGAGCCAGTCGTTGGCGTCGCCGTTATTGCCGTGCAGCAGGTAGAGCACCGGCAGGCGCGGACCGTCCGCGCGATAGCCGGCCGGCAGGTAGATCGTGTAGTTCCAGTCGCGGCCGAGCGCATCGGAATGGAAACTGCGGCTCGCGACCGTGCTCGCGAACGCGGGCGCGCCGACGGCGGAGGCAAGCAGTGCGAGGGCGAAACAGAGGAATCGACGCATGTCAGTGAGGATGGCCGGCTGGCGCGGGATTCGCGCGCGGCCGTCATCCTATCAGCATTGGCGCCAGATTTGAGATGGGAAGTGGCGGACAGGCGAACGGCGCTTGATGCGCGCAAGGTTCTTCAGCCCGAGGTCCGCAGCCGCCCGTCAACGAACCGCGCGACGAAGCGCTTCAGCGGCTCCACGCCCAGCGCGACGGCAAACAGCGCGCCGACCGCGGCCGCATCGGCGAGCAGTCCGAGCGGATAGTTCAGGTAACCATCGGTCGCCGCGTAGAGCACCGAGTCGATCACCAGCGAAATCACCGCGCCGGCAATGAAGCACAGCAAGCCCTGCCGGCCGATCAAGCCGACCCACGGCAGCCGCCCCGCGACCTTCTTCGCCCAGCCGAGCTCGATCAGATTGGCGACGAGCCACGCGATCGCGAGGAAGTTGCCCGCGCGCAGATAGGACAGATTCTGCTTGAGGCTTCCGGGAAGGGGCGCGTGCAGCAAAACCAGCTTGTAGTAGGCGGCGCCCACGACCACCGCGAACGCCAGCACGCTGACGAGCCAGCCGGATCGATGCGCGCGGGTTCGCTGATACACCGGCTGGCAGCGCGCGAGCACGCCGAGCACGAACAACAGTTGCCACGCGAACGGGTTGAAGTCCCAGTGCATGTCGGGCGCGGCGGGCAGGTACTTGTTGATCGCCGGCGCGCCGGCCCACAGCGCGACGCTGCCGGCGACCAGCAGCCACGGCTTGCTGCGCGCGAGCGGCAGGATTGCGGGGACCAGCAGCGCGAAGAAAGCGTACATCGGCAGCACCGACGCGAGGTACGGCTGGCGGCGCAGCAGCATGATGTCGCGCAGTGCGGCGAGCGGCGTGTCGATCAGGTCGTCGAGATCGGTCGTGGCGAGATTCGGCCCGTCGATGCTGAATGCGGTGAGCACCGCGCTGACCAGCAGCATCAGCCCGGCGGTGACGAGAAACGCGCGATAGATCTCGAACGAGCGGCGCACGAAGCGGCCGCGCGCGATCGTCTCGTTGCGCCGCTCGGCGAGCGTCGCATAGGCGGTGGCGGTCGCGAAGCCGCCGAGGAACACGAACACTTCGGCGGCATCGCACAGCGCGTACGCATGCAGCGTCACGCGCGACAGAATGCTGCCGCCGATGTGATCGACCACGATGATCAGCAGAACCAGTCCGCGGAAAAAGTCCAGTTCGATCAGGCGGGAGGAGGGCTTGTCAGGCATTGCTCGAGTCAAAAGCAGCCCCGTGCGACGGCGCGCTGATCCAGCGCGGCGGGCGTCTCACAAGGCTTTGTAATATGGGATTGGGTGCTGCGGCGGGAAGGCGATCCGGGTTGGCGTCGCCTGTGGTCCGCGTCGCCGACTTCGGCCGCATTTTCTAGGCGGCGGGTCAGCGGGCTGTAAAGATGACCTTCGCTGCGGCATCGAGTTCCGTTGCATGGCAGCAGAGGCAGGGGATTATATTTCTTTTCATGACAATCAAGCAGCGAGACCGGCAGCCACGGCTGCCGTTTACCTGAACCGACCTTACGAAAAAAGAGGAAATAACGCGCAGTGGAGAATTAGCAACATTCCCGCTGCTTGGCGCATCCACTCATGGACGGCCGGACGATGTCGTGTGAGGATTTCTGGAAAGCGCAGCCATTGGAGCAGTCCTCAGAACTGCTGGGAAAGTGATGAGAATAAAAAGCAAAGAGAACAAAGCGGCCGGATCGAGTTGTCCTATCACTCGAGGTGCAGGGAGATCATCATGAACAAGCAAGTGTTCGCGCTGGCTGTCTCCGTTGCTGCGTCTTCCGTTCTTGCCGTGCCTGCCGTCGCGCAGACTAGCGTCACGCTGTATGGCGTGATCGACGAAGGCATCAACTACACGAACAATGTCGGCCACGGCCATGTTTATGAACTCGCCAGCGGCCTTGCACAGGGGAGCCGCTGGGGCCTGAAGGGCGCCGAGGATCTGGGGGGCGGACTGAAGGCGATCTTCCAGCTCGAGAATGGTTTCGATCTGAATTCCGGGCGGCTCGGGCAGGGCGGCCGCCTGTTCGGCCGCCAGGCTTTCGTCGGACTCAGCTCGCAGGCGTACGGCACCCTAACGTTTGGCCGACAATACGATTCGGTCGTCGATTATCTGGCGCAGACCACGGCCAACGGCAATTGGGGCGGTCAGCTGTTCTCGCATCCGTACGACAACGACAACACCGACAACACGTTCCGCCTGAACAACACCGTCAAGTACACGAGCCCGTCGATCTCGGGCTTCCAGTTCGGCGGCACGTACAGCTTCAGCAACGACACGAGCTTCGCCAACAATCGCGCGTACAGTTTCGGCGGCCAGTACACATATGGCGGGCTGCTGGTCGCGGCGGCCTATCTGCAGGCCAACAATCCTGGCGGCAGTGCGAACGGCGCGGTCGCCACGAACGACGCCGGCTTCGTCGCGACGCGCATGCGCGTGTTCGGCGGCGGCATCACCTATACGTTCGGACCGGCGACGGCGGGCTTCGTCTACAGCAACTCGAACTATCTGGAGCCGACCGCAAACGGTTATCTCGGCATCGAGCCGTTAGTGCCGCTCGTGCCCGTCACGCCGCCGGGCGTGCTACTGAACTCGCTCAAGTATCAGAACTTCGAGATCAACGGCAAGTACCAGATTTCGCCGGTGCTGTTCGTCGGCGCGCAGTACGTGTACACGATGGAAACCTACGACGCATCGAACGGCGGCGTGAAGCCGCGCATCCACACGTTCGGGCTGATGGCCGACTACAACCTGTCCAAGCGCACCGACCTCTATCTGCAGGGCGCCTATCAACAGGTCGCCGGCGATTCCACGCTGTCGATCCTCGACTTCGCATTCATCCCCGGCACGCAGTCGCCGTCGTCGACGTCGAAGCAGGTCGTCGTGCGCGCGGCGATCCGGCATAAGTTCTAGTTCGCTGCTCGTCGAACGCGGATCGGCCAGCCTTCGAATTTCGAAGGCTGGCTTTTTGTGCTCTCCGCCTCGACCGATGACTATTCAAGTTTCCCCCTCATCTGCCGATAAGCCGAAGGTCAACGAGTCTGAACGCGCCGCGGCGAAGCGGCGATGTGTGCGTCGTTGATGTGCCCAAATACGTGCCGTCGTAACGCGGAAATACGGCTCGTAACGTCTGTATCAGAGTGTGTGGCGCGGCGCGTTTTTATTAAACGGCACTTTAGAATTCCGCCAGAAATTTGATCGGCAAGCAGGCACGGGGTGAGCGCCCTTCGAGGCAGCTTCGCCGTGTCGTCGGGAAGGCCGCGCGGCCGAAGCTCGCGCGCCTTGTCAGCGGCATCGGCGTATCCGGCTTGCGCATCTATACAGCAGGAGTCGGACAGAATGAGAAAGCGTTTCGACAGAACGATCTTGGCCGGTCTCGCCGGCGCATGGGTCGCGCTGGCTGTCAGCGGTTGCGCGAACGTCGGGCAGCCGAACGCGCAGAACGATGTGGCAAACAGCACCAACGCAGCGTCCGGCGTGCTGGCGGCGAATGCGACGGGAGCCGCGTCTGGCGATGCGGCGGCAGCCGCGCCGCTGTCGATCGATGCCAGCGATAACACGTCGCTGAAAAAGTCGCCGCCGCTCTTGTATCGGGTCAGGCGCGGCGACACGCTCGCGCGGGTCGCGCAGCGTCACCACATCAGCGTCAAGCAATTGCAGGCATGGAACGGGCTGAAGGCGTCGGCGCGGCTGAAGCCGGGGCAGGTGCTGCACGTCGCGTCGCCGGAGACGGTGCGCGCGGTGAAGGCGGCCAATGCGGCGGCCGCCGCGAAGGCGGCGGCGCGATCCGCGGCGCCGAGTGATTCACAAGCGACAGCGCCAACGTATTCAGAAGCGACAGCGCCAACGTCGGCACAGGCTTCGACACAGTCCGCCGCACCCGCTCCGGATGCCGCGGAAGTCCGCCAGGTCACGCGGGAAACCCGCCGGCATGCGAGCAGCGTGACGCTCGCATGGCCTGCCGCGGGCAGCGTCGTCGAAGCGTTTCAGCCGGGCGAAACACGCGGCATCGAGATCGGCGGTAAAGCGGGCGATCCGGTGCGAGCCGCCGCCGACGGCAAGGTGATGTACGCGGGCACCGGACTGAACAGCTACGGCAGCCTGATCATCGTCGAACACAACAAGGATTTTCTGACCGCGTATTCGCACAACCGCAAGCTGCTGGTGAAGATTGGCGACATCGTCCGCAAGGGGCAGCAGATCGCGGAGATGGGCGACGAGAACAACTCGCGTGTGTCGGTCGGGTTCGAAGTGCGGCACGACGGCAAGCCGGTCGATCCGCTGCGTTACCTGCCGCAGGGGCGCAGTTGAGCTTCGGCGTTCCCGCAAAAGCTCACCTTGAATTTATTCAGCTAACCCAGGTAATCTGCTCGGCCGCGCCTTCCAGGCGGTCGATAAATCGTTGCCAAAGTACCTTCACGTCAGAGCATTTCGCTCAATTTACGCAAAAGTACCGGCCATCGACGATGCCGCACCGACGTGCGGCCGCTTATCAACGGTGAGGAAATGCAGGAGCCGGCGAGCTGCGCACGCGCCGCCGCCGTGCTCCGCGCGAATCGCCGTTAGGTCGTTTGCACGCTGCGCAGCAAACGCGATACCTCGCCGTGGTAATGCAGGATCGCCGGATCGGCCTGCAACAGGGGCAGATAACGCGGCAGGAAGTGGTTGTTCGGTTGCTCGGGCGAGAACAGTCCGATCACGGCCTCGGCCGTCGCGAGACGGTCGCCAGCCTCGGCCTCCGCGTCGTCGAGAGTCTCATCGACGCTCGCGATCACCGTTGAAAGCGGTGTCAGCCAGCGAAACCCCGAACCGTTGATCAGCACCTGCAGGAATGCCGCCGGCGTCACCGGGCCGAACTCCTTTTCGTATACGGCGCGTTCGTGATCGAGAATCGCCTTGTGCAGCGCAAGCAATGGTCGGCGAACATCCGTGAGGAATTGAATGCATTGCGGGTCGTTCATCGGCGGCTCCAGCGGCTGAGGTGACACGACGGAATCGCGCGTCGCAACACCACTCGGTGCGATGCAGCGGGTCGCGCGACGGATCGATCCATCGATGGTAACGCATCGCCCCAGTCGGTACATGCGATCCACCCCGCATAGCATGCGAGGTGCCGCCTGGCACCGCCAAAGCGCACTTCTTTCGACACGACTACAATCGGCCGGTTTTCTGTCGACACCCGCTCGATCACAGGCCGCTTTTCATCGCGGATTAGCGCGACATGCCGAACAAAACCGCGCATGTTCGCGCTCTGGTGCGGTGTCGCGATCTAAACCGCGTGACCACGACAACATCCCCACCGGAGCCGCTCATGACAACGCTCAATATCAACGGCGAAACCCATACCGTCGATGCCCCGCCCGACATGCCCCTGCTGTGGGTGCTGCGCGATCTCGTCGGGCTGACCGGCACCAAGTTCGGCTGCGGCATCGCGCAATGCGGCGCATGCACCGTGCATCTCGATGGCGTCGCGGTGCGTTCGTGCGTGTTCCCGGCGGCGGCGGTCGGCGACCGCAAGATCGTCACGATCGAAGCGGTCGGCGCCACCCCCACGGGCCAGAAAGTGCAGCAGGCCTGGCGTGAACTCGACGTCGTGCAGTGCGGCTACTGTCAGTCCGGGCAGGTGATGTCGGCGGCGTCGCTGCTGGCGCACAATCCCAATCCGAGCGACGCGGACATCGACGCCGCGATGGCGGGCAACATCTGCCGCTGCGGCACCTATCACCGCGTGCGCGCGGCGATCAAGCAAGCTGCGAAGGGGGCCTGACATGTCCCAGGGATTGCTCGATGCGCAGAACGGCGCGCAGCCGACCGACACCAACACGCGGCATACGCACGGCATCTCGCGGCGCACGTTCCTCAAATTCGGCGCGACGGTCGGCGCCGCGGCTGGCGGCGGTCTGCTGCTCGGCTTCAGCATGCCGGCCGCGAGCCAGGATCAGAAGGCGGGCAAGAGCGTGATCGGCGGCGATGCGAACGAGGCGCCGCAAAGCGGCGTGTTCGCGCCGAACGCGTTCATCCAGATCGACACCGCCGGCAAGGTCACGCTCGTGATACCGAAGGTCGAGATGGGTCAGGGCGTCTATACGTCGATTCCGATGCTGATCGCCGAAGAACTCGAAGTCCCACTCGACTCGGTCACCCTCGATCACGCGCCGCCCAACGAAAAGCTCTTCATGGACCCGCTGCTCGGCGGGCAGTTGACCGGCGGCTCGACGTCGATCCGCTTCGCGTGGGAGCCGATGCGCCGCGCCGGCGCGACTGCGCGCGTGATGCTGATCAACGCGGCCGCGCAGCAGTGGCAGGTCGATCCGGCCAGTTGCCATGCGCAAGGCGGGCAGGTGGTCCACGCGGCCAGCAATCGCAGCGCGAGCTATGGTCAGCTCGCGCAGGCGGCGTCGGCGCTGCCCGCGCCGCAGAACGTGGCGTTGAAAGACCCGAAGGATTTCAAGCTGATCGGCACGCCGGCGAAGCGTCTCGATTCGCCGGAGAAAGTCGACGGCACCGCGCAGTTCGGCCTCGACGTGCGCTTGCCCGGCATGGTCTACGCGGCGATCGCGAACTGCCCGGTGTTCGGCGGCACGCTCGCGAGCGTCGACGCTGCGCATGCGAAGCAGATTCCCGGCGTGCGCGAAGTCATCAAGCTCGACAACGCGGTCGCGGTGATCGGTGACCATACCTGGGCCGCGAAGCGCGGTTTGCAGGCGCTCGATATCAAGTGGAACGAAGGCGCGGGCGCGCAGGTATCGATGAAGCGCATCGTCGACGATCTCGCGGCGGCCTCGCAACACGGCGGCGCGGTGGCGCGCAAGGACGGCGACGTCGGCCGCGCGTTCGGCGATGCGAAGTCGCGCGTCGACGCGGTCTACCAGCAGCCGTTCCTCGCGCACGCGACGATGGAGCCGGTCAACGCCACGGTCCACGTGCGCGGCGACGCGTGCGAAATCTGGCTCGGCTCGCAGGTGCCGACGCGCGTCGTCGATGCGGCGGCCGCGGTCACGGGCTTGCCTGCCGACAAGATCATCGTGCACAACCATCTGCTCGGCGGCGGCTTCGGGCGGCGGCTCGAAACCGACATGGTCACGCAGGCCGTGAAGGTCGGCAAGCAGGTGTCGGCGCCGGTCAAGGTGCTGTGGACGCGCGAGGAAGACATCCAGCACGACATGTACCGGCCGTACTACTACGACACGATCTCGGCCGGGCTCGACGCGAATGGCAAACCGATCGCGTGGCAGCATCGCATTGCCGGTTCGTCGATCATGGCGCGCTTTGCGCCACCCGCGTTCAAGAACGGGCTCGATCCCGACGCGGTGGAAGTCGCCGCCGATCTGCCCTACGACCTGCCGAACCAGCTGGTCGATTACGTGCGCGTGGAACCGCACGCGGTGCCCACCGCGTTCTGGCGCGGCGTCGGGCCGACGCGCGGCACGTTCGTCGTCGAGAGCTTCATCGACGAGCTCGCCGCGCACGCGAAGATCGATCCGGTGCAGTACCGGCGCAATCTGCTCGGCAAATCGCCGCGCGCGCTGAACGTGCTGAACGTGGCCGCGCAGGCCGGCAACTGGGGCAGCGCGCTGCCGAAGGGGCAAGGGCGCGGCGTCTCGGTGATGCACGCGTTCGGCAGCTTCTTCGCGATCGTCGTCGAGGTCGCGGTCGAGCAGGGCGAGGTGACGGTCAAGCGCGTAAACTGCGCGGTCGATTGCGGGATGTACGTGAATCCGAACACGATCGAGGCGCAGGTGCAGGGCGGCATCATCTTCGGCATCACGGCGGCGCTGTACAGCGAGATCACGATCAAGGACGGCCGCGTCGAGCAGAACAACTTCACCGACTACCGGATTTTGCGCATCAACGAGACACCGCCGATCGACGTGCATCTCGTGAAGAGCGGCGAGGCGCCCGGCGGCATCGGCGAACCCGGCACCGCGGCGCTCGCCCCCGCGCTGACCAATGCGATCTATGCGGCGACCGGCACGCGGCTGCGGCAATTGCCGGTTGGCCGTCAACTGCACAGCGCGTAACGCGCAAGGAGCCCGACATGAAAAACATGCTGAAGGGTCTTGGCGCGGCGCTGTGCGTCGCCTTGCCGATTCTCGCGCAAGCGCCTGCTGATGCCGCGACTCCGGCGGGTGCCGGCGCAGCCGATCAAGCGCTCGTGCAACGCGGCGCCTATCTCGCTCAACTCGGCGACTGCGCGGCTTGCCACACCGCGCCGAAAGGCAAGCCGTTTGCCGGCGGTCTGCCGATGAACACGCCGATGGGCCGCATCTACGTGACCAACATCACGCCCGATGCGCAGACCGGCATCGGCGGCTACACGGAAGCGGACTTCGCGCGAGCGCTGCGCGAGGGTGTCGCGAAAGACGGGCACAACCTGTATCCGGCGATGCCGTACCCGTCCTACGCGAAGGTCAACGACGACGACGTGAAGGCGCTGTACGCGTTCTTCATGCACGGCGTCGCACCGGTGCAGCAGGCGAATCGGGAGTCCGACATCAAGTGGCCGCTGAACATGCGCTGGCCGCTGATGTTCTGGAACATGGCGTTTCTGCAGAAGGGCGCGTATCGCGACAAGCCGGGCAAGGACGTCGCGTGGAATCGGGGCGCGTATCTGGTGCAAGGGCTCGGACATTGCGGGTCGTGTCACACGCCGCGCGGCGTTGCGTTCCAGGAAAGCGCGCTCGACGAAAGCGGCAGCGCGTTCGTGAGCGGCGCGCTGCTCGACGGCTGGTTCGCGTCGAACCTGACCGGCGAGCACAACAGCGGGCTCGGCCGCTGGAGCGACGAGGATCTGCGCACATTCCTGAAGACCGGCGCGAATCGCCATGCGTCGGCGTTCGGCGCGATGACGAGCGTGATCAACAACAGCACGCAAGCGCTGAGCGACCAGGACATCGCGGCGATGTCGGCGTATCTGAAGTCGCTGCCGCCGGTCGGCGGCAACGGCGCGCCGGCCTATACGTACGATCCGCAGGCGACGAAGGTGTCGCTCGATCGCCCCGCGAACGATGCCGGCGCGCGCGTCTATACCGCGTTTTGCATGCATTGCCACGGTGTCGACGGACGCGGCTTCGCGCCGATGCTCGCGCCGCTCGCCGGCAATCCGAACGTGCTTGCGAAGGACGCATCGTCGCTGATCAACGTGACGCTGAACGGCACCGGCGACCTCGTGATCAACGGCGTGCCGTCGCCGTTCCCGATGCCCGGCTTCGCTGCGGTGCTCGACGATAAGCAGATCGCCGACGTGCTGAGCTTCGTGCGCGCGGGCTGGAACAACGGCGCGCCGGCGGTTGGGGCGGCGGAGGTGGCGAAGTTGCGGCAGTCGACTCAGGCGGGACGGTGATCGAGAGGTGAGTGCGGCGGAACGGAGCGCAAAAGTGGCAACCCATGCAGCGCAGGGTTGCCAGTTTGCTCGAGAGCACGGCTTTATGATTTGTGTTGCGAGAGTGCTGGAACTGCATGCATTGCTCGACGCTCCGCATCCTCAAACATCTCACGTAGCGTTTGTCGCTCGTTGTCGCTCAGATGTGACGCAGCGGACGGCATCGCGAGAACCAGATGTAACGTCAAGTCCCCGCGCGAGCCGCTATGGTTCGTGAGTCCATGCCCAGGCAAGCGGATCTTGGTGCCCGCGTTCGCATTCGGTGGAATCTCCAGCTGGAGGGTGTGGCCGAGGATCTGTGCGGCGAAGTTGCCGCCGAGCGTGGCCGTCACGAAATCAACATGGATATCGCACGCGAGATTCAGCCCGTTGCGACGGAAGGCCGTATCGCACACGATCACGACCGAGAAGATGGCGTCGCCCGGCGGACCACCATTCGTCCCGGGATGGCCACTGCCTTCAACGACAAGACGCTGGCCATCCCAGGCGCCCTGCGGAACCTTCACCACCTCGGATTTCCGGTAGGTCCTGCTACCCATGCCGAGACATGTCGGGCACGTCTCACTGCTTGGCGGGCGCCCGGTGCCGTCGCAGTCGGGGCAGCGCGAGCTGGCGGCCGACAGGCCGCTGCCGTGGCAGCTCATGCACGGAGAGCCCCTTTCCTGACATTGCTGACACGGACCCTTCACAGGGTAGCTCGCTTCGATCTCGCCGCCATAGATAGCGGCTTCGAGCGGCACGAAGAGTTCGATCAGGCAGTTCGCGCCACGCATCGGCGGCGCCTTATGGCGCGCGCGAGAGCGAGCTTCCTTGTCGTGATCCTGAGCCGACGTCCCCATCGAGCTTCGCACGGGCGAGCTGCGCTCACCGGTCAGGATTTCAAATGCTTCCTGAATGCGCTTGAACACCGGCTCGACCATCGATTCGCGCCCCTTGTTGCGGTCCGGATGGTACTGAGCTCTTAGCCGCCGGTATGCGCGCTTGATGTCTGACGGTGACGCATTGCACGGCAGGTTCAGCCGTCTGTAATATTCATCGACGCTCACACACTGCTCCGTCGTTCTTTTAGAAGGCGTAACTCTATCAAGACAAAGCGAAACGGCTGTCAGTTGACCTCGAAACTTCCAATGGAGATCATCGGCGTGGCAGTGGGTTGCCGATGCCGGATGAGTTTCGTTGCGCAGGGGAGACGGCAGGGCGTCGGAAAGCAGTGGGCGAGGGCATGTATATGTGGCTCAGGACGACCCGGAACTGCCCTTCAAGCATGCACAAAATCAACGGCAGCTTCCGGGTGCAACGGCCCTTCGGGTTCATTTCGGAAATTCCGCTTTGCGGTCGCCGTGACGACTCCGGCTAGCCGGGTTGCGGCCAGCTCGACGTTCATCTAGCCGCCAAAAAATAGCGGCGTTTCATGTCGACACACCGCACAAGGAAATTAGGGAATTGTGCGGCGCGTTGCACTCTGGGCCAGGTCGGCCGCGTGGCCATTAGTGAAGGTGCTTCGGAGGCCACCGCGGGCGCGGTTTCCTTCTGGCCAGCTATTGTCGGTGTGCATCGCGAAACGTGAGATGGGGGCTTCCATCGGTCGGTGCAATCGCCTGGAGGCCGCCTTCATGGCAGCACGACGATCTTCCCTCCAGCCTTGTTCTCTTCCATGCACCGGTGTGCTTCCACGATTTCGTCGAGCCGGAAAACCTTCCCAACGGGGACGCGAAGTGTTCCGGCCTTCACCTGCGCCAATAATTCGTCATACGGCGTCGCCATGAATTCATTGACTCCGCCGTCGTAAATGGTGAGTCTCACCGTGCTCGGTATCACTTCCATCGGACTGAAGGTATCGAACGACCACTGGTTGCCAACAATGCCAGTCATGCACACCACGCCGCCTTGTTTTGCACAGCGCAACGAGTCCTTCAGCGTCGTGGTTCCGATGAGTTCCAGCACTTTATCCACGCCGCCGGGCGACACTTCGCCGATCTCCTGCGCGATTGCGCCCGAGTCTATTACGACACGGTCGGCGCCGTTCGCACGCAGCGCGTCACCTTTCTGCGGATTGCGGGTCGTCGAAATCACAAACGCACCGTGCGCTTTGGCAATTGCCGCGGCGGCAAGTCCAACCGATGTCGTTCCGCCCCGAATCAGCAGCCGGTCCCGCTCTTGCAGCGCGAGGGCCTTGAACAGCGAGCCCCACGCGGTCTGAAGCATTTCCGGCATTGCGCCGAGCGTTTCCTAGGCCAAGCCAGTGACCAGTTTTTGCACCTGCCGGGCAGGTACGCAGGTGTACTCCGCATAGCTGCCGTCGAACTCACGCCCCAAGCCTCCCATCGCGGTGGCAACCGTATCGCCCTTGGCGAACTCCATTCCCGGTGCGTCTTCCACGATGCCGACCGCCTCGATTCCCAGCACGCGCGGAAACTTCACGCTCTGGGAAAATCCCTGGCGCGTAAACATTTCGGACCGGTTGAGTCCGAACGCCTTCACGCGGATCAGCACCTCGCCGCGCTGCGGCGTCGGTATGGGACGTTGTTCGAGTCTGAGCACCTCAGGACCACCCGGCTCGTGGATCACTGCTGCTTTCATGGTCGTCATCGACGCCTCCTTTGCGGCTCGCGAGTGTCTATTCGAAACCATAGACGAGCCGCGATTTTCCGGTAGACGGAAAAGCAGAAAATTGTTTTCCAGCTCCGGGAAGGTCGTCGTGCCATGACATGTCACGTGCGCGCTCGTACTCTGGGTTGGCGCCCGTTCTTGCGACGCCGCTGACGATTGGCGCACAATGGTTTTCCAATGATGGAAAAGCGATGGCGAACCTCAGCTCGCTGGTGATATTCGCAAAGGTGGTCGAATCGGGCAGCTTTTCCGGGGCGGCACGCCGGCTTGGCATGCCGGTCTCTACGGTCAGCCGGCACATCGCAGAGTTCGAGAAGGCACTGGGCGTTCGGCTCCTGGAGCGCTCCACGCGTAATCTCTTCCTCACCGACCTCGGCAAGGAGGTGTATGAGCAAGCCGTGCGAGGCGCCGAGCTGGGTGAGGCCATCGACAGAGTCGCTTCCAGCCATCTCTCGGACGTGTCAGGGCTCTTGCGCCTTTCGGCGCCGCCGAGCGTTTCGGACACCTTGCTGACGCCGCTCGTCTTGGAATTCCAGAAGCGCTATCCGAACGTGCGTTTTCAGATTCTCGTTACCGAGCGCTATGTCGAACATATCGCGGACGGCGTCGACCTTGTGTTCCGGGTTGGTGCATTGCGCGATTCGTCGCTGGTCGCGCGGCGCCTTCTGGCCTATCGGCATCGCATCGTGGCAACGCCCGCCTGCCTTAAGCGCTGCGGGGCGATCCGAAAGCCGCAGGATCTGCTTGAGCATCGCCTCCTTGCGTTTTCGCACTGGAAGGCGGATTGCAGCTGGTGCTTCGTGCACGAGAATGGAAGGGAAAAGCAGACGCTCACGTTCCAGCCGTTATTCGCGATGAACGATTTTGCCGGCCTCGCTTCCATGTTGCTGGCGGGTGCCGGCATCGGTGAACTGCCCCCTGTAGTCCGGCCCGATCTTGTCCGCGAGGGCAAGCTGGTGGAGGTGATGCCGCAGTGGCGACTCCCGACATACGACCTCTCACTCGTGTACTTGGGCAACCGGCACATTTCGAAACCGTGCAGGCTCTTCAAGGAATTCGCGATTGAAATGGCACCCCTGTTGTTTCCGGATTTTCCGGAGTAAAGCGCGGAACATTCGAGCTCCTGACGGACGGACTTCGAATGGTTGAAACGGGGTTCGGTGGTATCGCCTGTTTTCGCCTTTTCAGGACGGTAAGGTGCCAAAGAGCCCAGGCACCATCTTCGACGCAAAGTCCCTGAAGATGCGGACCTGCCGGGGCAGATAGCGGTCGCGCAGGTTGGCGATGGTCAGATCGAACACCGGCAGATGCCAGTCCGGCAAGACCTCGACGAGCTGCCCGCTGCGCACGAGGTCTGGCTGGACGATGGGCGGCAGTTCCCCAATGCCGCAGCCCTCGAGCAGCGCCACAATGAGCCCGGAGTAATCGTTCATGGCAATTGTCGGCTGGAAGGAAACCGTTTCGGTATCCCGGCCGTTGACATGAACGAAGCTCCAGCAATAGTCCGGCTTCCAGAAAGAGAACGCGAAAAGCCTGTGCGCGGGAAGGTCCAGCGGCGATTCCGGAGGCGGGCATCTGGCGAGGTACTTTGGACTTGCAACGAGCTGATGCCGGTAGGTCAGAAGCGTGCGCGCTGCGAGCGTCGCGTCGGTGCAGGTTCCGACCTTGAACGCGATATCGACGTCCTCGGCTATCTGGTCGACGATGCGTTCGGTAATGAATGCCTTGACCTCCACGTTCGGGTAAGACTGATGAAAGGCTCCGACGACAGGTACGATCAGCGAATCGGAGAGGTTTGGCGGCGCACAGAGCCGTACGGCGCCGGACACCTCGGGCAGGCGGTTCGAAATGACATTGTCGACGGCTTCGCTGACCTCGGTGGCCTGTCTCGCGAGCTCGAATACTTCGGTGCCGAAGTCTGTGAGCCTCAGGTGATGCGTGGATCGATCGAGCAAACGAACACCCAGCTGATTTTCGAGTTCGGCAATACGGCGGCTCACTGAGGAAATGGGCATCTTCAGCCGCCTCGCGCCCTCCGAGAAACTGCTCGCCTCGACAACCTTCGCAAAAATCAGCAGCGTATTCAGATCTTTCATTACCGTTACGCTCCGTCCGCCCCGCACCTTGCTGACGATCTGCGGCCTCAATCGTCTGACGCAGATTACCGCCGCAACCGGGCGGCAGCAAGGCAGCCGTCCGCCCGTGGCGACTGCAGCACGACTCGCTCGCCGTTCGGATCGCCTTGAAAACTCCAGCTTCCTCCGCTATGGAACGACCCGCCTGTCGCGAACGTGTCCTCCATGAACTGGAGATACGTGCAGCGGCCATGTTCGACCTTGGCGAATACTGCGAACGGCGTTGTCACGATCTTTGAGAATACCCTCGATCGGTACGTGAAACGGCCGAACATGGCGGCGTATTCGTCGGTGCCGAACAGCGCCTCCGGCTCGAAAGATTGAATCTCCCAGTAACGGCCGACATCCACAAAGGTCTTCACGATGCTCTCGGGACCGCGATACGTACCGGTCCACGGCATGATCCGTTTCAGAACGGGATTCTCGTAGTTGAGCGAAACATAGGTCACGTCAGGTGTGACGAGCGCACGGACGCGCTCGATATCGGTTGGCTTCTCGAGTATCGAGGACAGCACTTCGGTTGGCGCGAGCATGGGCTTCTTCGTCCCCATCAGGGGCACAAGTTCGAGCATACACACGCGGCCTCTCGCGTGAGCTTTCCAGAAATGGAAATCCGATTTCCGCGATGTCCGTTAGCGGTCAGCCGAACGGTTGGCTACCATCCAGAACACATTGCGTGTCACGAGTGTTTGAGCAGTAGCTCTTAACGAAACGGGAAACCGGACGGGAGTGTGATATGGCTTTCAATTTGCGAGGTCGGCCTGGCTTCACCGCGCAGACGAACACGCGAATGTGCGAGGTGTTCTGCGAAGTCGCTAGTCTGCCTGCGGGCGTCGTCAACGATGGGCCGCTCGCGCGGGGCGCCTTCTATCGTTCGGCACTTCTGGAGATCAACGACCATTCCCTGTCGATCGCACAGACGGAAGTGTTCGGGTCGGTCCTCGTCGTACAGGCTTTCGACAGCGAAGACGAATGCAAAGCGTCACTGACTACATCATCCGCCGCGATGCACCGTTGCGGTTACGCAGGCGGGAAACAGAAAGGAGCGCAACTGTCATGAGCACGGCAATTATCGGCCTTGGAAACATAGGTTCCCGGCTGGCGAAGAATCTGGTAACTGGCGGCGAGACGATCATCGTCGCGGCAAGGACGCCGGATAAGGCAGAGGAGGTGGCCCGGGACCTCGGCCGCCATGCCGAAGCGTCGAGAGTCGAGGATGCAATTGCCAAGGCGGACGTCATTGTGCTGGCGATCCAGTTCGACGCAATCAGGCAATTTCTCGTCACCCATCGTGAGGCGCTGGCGGGGAAGATCATCGTGGACCCGTCAAACCCGATCGCCCCGGACGGTAAGGGCGGATACAGGAAGATCATTCCTGACGAGCAATCTTCTGGCGTGTTGATTTCCGGGCTGCTCCCGGATCGGGCGCGTCTCGTCAAGGCGTTCGGCACGCTGGGCGCCGAATCGCTGGAAGCCGGCGCAAATCGGTCGCCGGAGCGTGCCGTGCTGTTCTATGCCGCGGACGATGCGCAAGCCGGCGACGTCGTGGCAAGACTCATTACGGTCAGCGGTTTTTCACCCGTGCGCGTGGGCGACATCGACCAGTCGATCCGGATCGAGGTTGGCGGCGATCTGCACGAGTATGGAAAGCTTGGCAAGCTGGTCAGCGCCAAAGAGGCCGTAGCGCTCGTCTAAGCGGCCTGCGCACCGTGCATCAGATCATGGAGGAACGACTCACCATGAACACCGAAACGCGCACCGTCTCCACGCTCGCCGAATTGCAGACGGCAGTCGACGACGACCAGGTTCTGTATATCGTCGTTTCAGCGCAGATCGATGGGGTCGCAGCCCTTCGCCTGCGGCCCGGTCTGGCTCTGACCGGCATCGACGCACATGCCGCCCTGCGCTTCGCGCCCGGCAGCGACGGGCTCCAGCTTTCGGCCGACAATCGGGTCGAAGGCTTGCGGGTTGCCACGGACCCCGATCGGCGCGCCATTTTCAACGACACGCGTGTCGACGGATTCGGTCGGCTCGTGCTGCGCCATTTGAGTGTTGCGGGCGTCGTGCAACTGCTGGCCCGCGACAGCGTGGCTGGCGGCCATGTCGAAGCACACGATATCGACATTTGGGCCGCGGACGCCCGTGGCTATGAAGAGCGCCCGAAGGGATACGGCGTCGAAGTCGTTCCTGGCGTCTTCACGCTCTGGAATCAGAGCGAAGACCGCGGCGTGGTCATCACGGCGGACCTCACCGGGCTTTCGGCGGGCCGTGCCGGTGCGCCGGTCCGCGGCAGCGGCATCTTCGTTGGTGGCGCCGGAGAGACGGGCGGGCGTGTCGTGGCGAATCGCCTGGAGACAGGCGCCGTCCACAGCGATGGCGGCATCGCGCCCGGGACGCCGGATCGCATCACCGGCGGCGTGTTCGTCGTGTCGGGCGCATTCGTTGCCAGTGTGCACAATCACGGCCCGGTGACGACCTACGGTTCGAATGACATGGTGCTCGACAACTGGGGAACCGTCGATCGCTGGATCGTCGACGGGAAGGTCACGTCCCACGGGCCGAGCGGCATCGGCTTCGTCAATTTCGGCTCCCTCGAGCGGCTCGAAGTCAACGCGTTGATCGAGACGTTCGGGCAGGGATCGCGCGGCTTCAATGTCTACACGGGCACCGTGCGGTCGGCGCAATTCGAGCGCGTCGTCACGCATGCTGATGGCGCAGTGGGCATTCAGATCAGCCAGCCTGTCGGCGAAATCACCGTCCGCCGGGGCATCGAGACGTGGGGGGGTACGGGCGACTCACTGGTCAAAGGCGTCGTTGTCCGGCTTGCAGCGACGGCGCTCAGCATCAAGCCCGGAGGATCGGCGCGCAAGATCGCAATCGCCGGCGGCCTGATCACGCATGGCGAAGGCGTCAATCCGCTGGAACTGCATGGCGCGATCGATGCGCTTGAGGTCAGCGGTGGATTGACGGCTGCCGGTGGCGGATTCGCCACCATCTAGCATCGAACGACAACCAGGGAACGCAATGGACCACACGACAAAATCCGGTATGGCGGAAGAGGCTCGTGCGCGGCGCGAATTTCTGCGTGCGGGCTCGACCTCGGCACTCATGCTTGCCTTGTCCCGCCCGGCGCTGGCCGGGGGCGAAAAGGCCAGGGCCGACGTGGAGAGGGGCGGCTTGCCGCGGCCGGGCGGACCGCTTCGGTCTGCGGGAGCCCTCGAGTTCGGGCCCGACAATGTCCTCTTCGTCGGCGATATCACGGGTGCGGCCGTCCATGCGTTCGCACTGAAGGATTCGGACGTGACCTCACAGCTCGACGTGGAGATGGGAAATTTTCACAACTTCGAAGGCCGCGATCTGGTTTTGGGCGTAGATCAGAAGCTCGCTGCGCTCTTCGGCACGACGGTCGGAAATATTGTCATCAACGATATGGCGATCCATCAGCCGTCGCGACAGATCTTCATGTCGGTCGAGCGCGGCAGCGGACCAGGTGCCATGGCTGCGATTGTGAAGGTCAATCACGGCAAGCTCGAGTTGCTCGAACTGGACGGTATTGCGCACTCGAAAATGGCAATTCCAAACGAGCCGGACCAGAGGGCGATGCTGGAGTTCGAGCCCCAGCAGGTCTATGCGATCACGGACGTCAAGTACTACAACGGCGAGGTTTTCGTCACAGGGATCTCGAATCAGCGCTTTGCATCGACGCTCTATCGCATCCCGTACCCGTTCAGTTCCCGCCTGTCGACGAGCACCGTAGAAATCTGGCACCCGACGCACGGGGAGTTCGAAACGCGCGCCCCGATCGTGCGGCAACTGATCCGGGAGATGGATGGAAAACCATACCTGTTTGCCGTGTATGGTTGCACGCCGCTCGTTCGCTTCCAACTGGAAGAGTTGAAGGATGGCGCCCATGTGCGGGGGGACACGATCGGCGAGCTGGGCTATGGGTCGAATCCGCTGGATATGCTGACTTATACGGATCCGACAGACCATAAGGATTACTTGCTGGTCACCATCGATGTACGCAGCGCGTCGCGTATCGAGGCTGCGGAGTTGACGACCGCGAAACCCGGGCCGACCGGTGGTCCCATCGACTTTGGGCCGGGCGGCCTCGGGCGCACGCAGCGCGATCTGCCAATCCGGGCGGAACATATCGCGATTCTCGATCCACGGTGGGCAGTCGTCATCTGGCGGCATCCGAAGACGTCCTGGCGACTGGACATCGGCACGCTGATGGTTCCGTACTTCTTCGACCGCAGATTGGGAATGGCGGAAATGAACTGGCCGAATGGCCCCGATCCGTTCCACTACCGCGAACATCGCAACGAGATCGACCACGCGTAGCGGTGGGCAGATCACGCAACGAGACTGGGTAAGGATGCCAATGACACTTCAGCCAACACTGCGGGTCGACCACGAGACACAGCGGAGCGGGGCGGCTTGCGTCGGCGTGTACAACCTCGATGCGGATCTCATTGAGTTTCTCGTCGAACGCCAGGGAACGGCCCGCCAGCTGCAATCCGTGCTGCGTGTGAACGTCATCGATGCTGCCATGCGCGGCGGCGACGAACTTCCCGATGTGGCCGGCCGCTATCAGCTTCTGGAGGCCGGGGTGCGATTCGTTCCGCGATTTCCGTTCGAACCGGGCGTTCGCTATCGGGCAAGCTTCGATCCGCGGCCGCTCGGCCGGGTCGGGTATGCGGACGTGCTGACACTCGAATTCTCGCTACCGAACCCATTGGGGGTCGACCCGGCTTCGGTGACGGGTGTCTTTCCATCCGCCGATGTGCTGCCGGAAAACCTGCTTCGCTTCTACGTTTGCTTTTCCAGCCCGATGCGGCGTGGCGGTGCCGAGGCGCAGATCAGTCTCATCGGCCCCGATGGACGGCCTGCGCGCGACGTGCTCTATCGGCCTGCGGTGGAGCTCTGGGACAGGAGCATGCGATGCCTGACGGTTCTGCTGGATCCGGGCAGGCTGAAACGCTGGGTAGGTCCCAATCGGGAACTGGGTCCGCCGCTGAGGTTGGGGCAACGCTACGCGTTGGCCATCGGCTCGGCAATGGTCGACTCATCCGGTCGTCCGCTTCGGCAGAATTTCTACAAGCATTTCGTTGTCGCTCAGGCGGTCCGGGAGCCCGTTGCGCTCGCGGATTGGACGCTTCTACCTCCTGCGGCGCAGAGTTATCAACCTCTGGAGATGGTGTTTCCCAGGCCGCTGGATTGGGCGTTGCTGCGGCGCGCGATTATGGTCGTGGGCGACGACGGACTTCCGGTAGCAGGGCGCGTGGCGATCGAAAAGGGCGAAAGACGCTGGACCTTTACGCCGGATTCGCCCTGGACGGCGACGCGGCCAGCCATTCGCGTCGCGCCGTACCTTGAGGACGTCTGCGGCAACAATCTGTTCGAGGCGTTTGACGGGCCGCTCCGAGCGCACCGCGAATTGACCGTGGAACGCACCAACCACAGGATTCGCTTTGAACTCACACGAGCAGCGAATTCAGCGTAACGAGCGTGGCGGCAACCCTTGGCCTTCGGCGGCTAGTCGTTCACCTCACCGATGCTGCCCGACCTTCTGCCGCTTCTCCAGCACGCGCGCATACCAGGTCAGCGGAAAACACATCGCGAAGTAAATCATCGCGACCATGCCGTAAATCGGAAACGGCCGGAACGCGGCATTCGTGATCATCGTGCCGGTCTTCGTCAGTTCGATGAAGCCGATGATCGACGCAAGCGCGGTGCTCTTCACCACCTGCACGAGAAAACCGACGGTCGGCGCGACCGCGATCTTCAGTGCCTGCGGCCACACGATATAGCGCAACTGCTGGCCGAACGTCATGCCGAGGCTCGCGCCCGCCGCCCACTGACCGCGCGGCACCGCTTCGACGCATCCGCGCCAGATGTCGACCAGATAAGCGCTCGTATAGAGCGTCAACGTGACGGCCGCGGCGGCCCACGGCGACACGTCGATGCCGATGAGCGGCAAGCCGAAGAACGCGAGAAAGAGCTGCATCAAGAGCGGCGTGCCTTGAAACACCTCGACGTACAGCACGACGCTGCGGCGCAGCCATGCGATCGGTGACACGCGCATCGCGAGCAGCACGAGCCCGACGACCCCGCCGCCGACGAACGCGATCAGCGACAGCAGCACCGTCCAGCGCGCGGCGAGCAGCAGATTGCGGGCGATATCCCACAGCGTGAATTCGACCATGATCAGCGCTCCGTCGGCAGGGTACGCGCGCCGCGCCACATCAGGCGGCCGCGCCAGTTGCGCGGCGAGCCGTCGTTGCCGCTGCTGCTGCTGTTGGCGCCACGCGCGGCGCGGCCCGCGAACAGCCCGCGGCCGAAGCGGTTCAACAACTGCCGCAACACGATCGACATCAGCAGATAGGTCGCCGTGATGATCACGTAGCTCTCGAACGAACGGAAGTTGCGCGACTGGATGAAGTTCGCCGCATAGGTCAGGTCGGGCACCGAGATCTGCGACACGACGGCCGAGCCGAGCATCACGATCAGCACCTGGCCGAGCAGCGCGGGAAACACGTTGGCGAGCGCCTGCGGCAGCACGACGTAACGAAACACCTGGCGTCCATGCAGGCCGAGCGCCTCGGCGGCCTGCACCTGGCCGCGCGAAATCGAATCGATGCCGGCGCGCACGATCTCGGTTGCGTACGCGCCGAGATTGACGCTCATCGCCAGAATCGCGGCCTGGATCTCGTCGATATGAATGCCAAGGCTCGGCAGGCCGAAGAACACGAAGAACAACTGCACGAGAAACGGCGTGTTGCGGATCAGTTCGACGTAGCTCGCGACCAGCCAGCGCGCCCACTTCGGCCCGGCCGCCGCGATGCTCGCGCCGGCAATCCCGACGAGCCCGCCCGCCAGGGTCGACACGGCCGTGAGACCGAGCGTCACGGCGGCGCCGCGCGCGAGCATCCCCGCATAGAGGCCGAAGCCGCTGAAATCGAATGCGTAAGTCATGGCCTCGTGCCCATCGTAGGATCAGTTTGCGGCGCGGACTTCACAGCACCGCGCCACGGGTTCAGAGATCGGCTGGCAGCGGCGCGCGCAGCCACTTCTGCGAGATCGCGTTCATCGTGCCGTCCTTGCGGGCCTTGGCAATCGTTTCGTCGACCTTCGCCTTCAGGCGCGGCTCGTTCTTGTTCAGACCGACGTGATCGGGCGAGCTGAACAGCGCGAACTTCTGCTCCGGATCGTTTGCCGGATGCCGCGCGAGAATCGTCGCGCCGACGTCGTTGCCGACCACCATCAACTGTACCTGACCAGAAAGAAACGCCGAAATTGCGCCGTTCGGATCGTCGAAACGTTTGATGTTCGCCGACGGCGGCGCGATCTTCGTGACGCTCAGGTCTTCGAGCGTGCCGCGCGCGACCGAGATCGACTTGCCGCCGAGATCGGCGGCGTTCTTCACCGGCAGCGACTTCGGGCCGAACACCGCGAGGTAGTACGGCGCGTACGGTTGCGAGAAATCGATCACCTTTTCGCGCTCCGGCGTCTGGCCGACCGACAGCAGCATGTCGGCCTTGCGATCGGCGAGGAAGGCCATGCGGTTGTCGCCGGTCACCGGTACCAGTTCGACCTTCGCGTTGAGCGCCTTGCCGATCAGATTGGCGACGTCGATGTCGTAGCCGACCGGCTTCATGTCCGCACCGATCGAGCCGAACGGCGGATAGTCCTCGAACACGCCGATGCGCACGGTGCCGGACTTCGCGATGTCGTCGAGCGCGTCGGCATGCGCGGCCGATGGCAGCGCGCCGAGCGCGGTGATTGCGAGCGTCGCGGCGAGGGTCGCGAACACGCGGCGGGTCGATTGGAGAGCGGGGCGCTGGTTCATCATCTGGTCCTCTGTCGTCATGCGGTTTTATCAAAGCGAAGCGTGTGGGATGGGTTCGGGAATCAGGCGGTGCGCGCTGCGATCAGCTTACAGGCGTGCGGCGGCAGCTCGGCGAGCACCGGCATGCCGAGCGCGAGCCCGGGCGTTTCGCGCGGCGTGGTCGCGGCGGTCAGCGTGAAGCCCGCGCAATCGATCGTCGCTTCGAGCGAGGCGCCGACGTCGCGAATGAATGTGACGGTGCCGGGCAGCCGGTTCGCGTCCGGTGTCTCCGTGGCCGCCTTCACGCAGATGTCCTCGGGGCGGATCAACAGGCGGATCGCGTCGCCGCTCGCAACCGGCTGCCGCGCATCGGCGAGCGGCGCGCCCGGGTTCGGCGTCACCGCGATGCGCCGTCCGCCCGGCAGGCTCACGACGCCCGCGCCGTCGTACCGCACCGGCAGGATATTGCCGAGCCCGATGAAGTCGGCGACGAACTCGCTGACGGGATCGCGGTAGATGTCGAGCGGCTTGCCGACCTGCGCGATGCGGCCTTTCTCCATCACGACGATCTCGTCGGCCATCGTCATCGCTTCGCGCTGGTCGTGCGTGACCATGATCGTCGTGATGCCGAGGCGTTGCTGCAGCAAGCGGATTTCGACCTGCATCGCTTCGCGCAGCTTGGCGTCGAGCGCGGACAGCGGTTCGTCGAGCAGCAGCAGTTGAGGCTCCGAAGCGATCGCGCGCGCGATCGCGACGCGCTGACGCTGTCCGCCCGACAACTGCGTGACCGGCCGGTTCGCCATGTGCGGCAGTTGGATCAGGTCGAGCAGTTCGGCGACACGGCGCGTTTGCTTCTCTCTTGCGACCTTGCGCAGCTTCAGCGGATACGCGACGTTCTGCGCGACCGTCATGTGCGGAAACAGCGCGAGCGACTGGAACACCATGCCGAAGTCGCGCCGGTTGGCCGGCAGCCACGTGATGTCGCGGCCGGCGAAATGGATGCTGCCCGAGCTCGGCGTTTCGAGCCCG